>JAVTWI010000262.1:0-6131 GCA_032229845.1 Rhabdaerophilum sp. | reverse complement strand
TGGCGTTGGTGACCGACATCAGCGGCGTGTGCAGCGCCGGCGTCACCGACCAGACCACGTAATAGCCGACGAAGATCGCCATCACGAAAATCGCGAGGCGGAAGATCGTCGGATCCACCGCGCCACCGGTTGCGGCATGCACGGCCGCGCCGCCGGCATCCGCCATTTTCTCGGCGGCGGAAAGCGCGGCCTGCGCCTTGGCGAGCGCGGCGTCGGCTGCGGCCTGCGCGGCCTTGGCCTGTTCGAGAAGCTGTTGGGGAGTATTGGCCATCGGGGTTCCTCCAGCGTTTTCGCGCGGGGTCGAAATCAGGACTTGGGAGCGAAGATCGGGTGGACGAGCGCGCCGTCCTTCGTCAGGCAGGTGGCCTTGACGAGTTCGTCGTCCCAGTTGACCGCGATTTTCTTCTCGCCCTTGTCGATCATGGTTTCGAGGAAGGCGAAGAGGTTCTTTGCGTAAAGCGCGGAAGCCGTCGGGGCGAGGCGGCCCGGCGTGTTCGACCAAGCGATGATCTTGACGCCCTTGTGCTCGACGATCTTGTCGGCTTCAGAGAGTTCGCAGTTGCCGCCGCGCTCGACCGCGAGATCGACGATGATCGAGCCCATGCGCATGCTCTCGACCATGGCCTTGCTCACGAGCTTCGGCGCGGGACGGCCGGGGATCAGCGCGGTGGTGATGACGATATCCTGCTTGGCGATGTGCTCGGCGACGAGGGCGGACTGCTTGGCCTGGTATTCGGCCGACATCGGCTTGGCATAGCCGGCGGCGGTTTCCGCCTGCTTGAATTCCTCATCCTCGACGGCGACGAACTTCGCGCCGAGCGAGGCGACCTGTTCCTTGGCGGCGGGGCGCACGTCGGTTGCGGTCACGACCGCGCCAAGGCGGCGCGCGGTCGCGATCGCTTGAAGCCCGGCGACGCCGGCGCCCATAATGAAAACACGCGCGGCGGGCACGGTGCCGGCGGCGGTCATCATCATCGGGAAGGCGCGACCGTAAACCTCGGCCGCGTCGAGCACGGCGCGATAGCCGGCAAGATTGGCCTGTGAGGAGAGCACGTCCATCACCTGCGCGCGGGTGATGCGCGGCATCAGCTCCATCGCGAAGGTGGCGATGCCCTTGTCGGCGAAGGGCTGGAGCGCCTCGGCATTGCCGTAGGGGTCCATGATGGCGAGGACGAGGGCGCCCTTCTTCATCTTGGCTGCAAGGTCGCCCTTGGGACGGCGGACGGCGAGGACGACATCCGCGTCCTTCAGCGCGTCAGCCGAGTTCTTGGCGATGGCAGCGCCGGCGGCCTCGAAATCCGCATCCGAGATCGACGAGGCGTTGCCGGCGCCTTTCTCGATCGCGAAACTCGCGCCGAGCGCCATCAGCTTCTTCACGGTCTCGGGCGTTGCCGCGACGCGCGGTTCACCGTTTTTCGTCTCGTCCAGAACAGCAATCCGCATGCCGGCCCCCGTTCAATTCCCGTCCGCCGTCTCGGGCGGACCATGCTGGGTGAACCGGCGGCTGGCCTTGGCCGCGCCGGTCCTGACATCCGCCCCGAGGGGCGGCTTCCCGCGTCGGTTCGTCAGAACAGCTTGGCGGCGACCACGATCATGGCGGCGATCACGACGAGGGCGAAGAGCCAGGGAATCGTGCTGGTGAAGGCGCCGATCACCAGGGTGAAGCCAAGCGAGAAAACGGTGCCCCATTTGATGAGTGAGGCGAACAGGCTGAAAGTCTTTTCGTGTTCGGCATAATCCATCGCGGGAACATCGTGATGGTGAGAATCGCTGGCCATTTTTCCCTCTTCGTTGCAGCTTCCTGACCTGTGTTTCAGGGTCTAGCGGAAAGCCGGACATCGCGCAATCGCCCGCTCCTGCATGGAGGCGGGCAGTCGGGCGCCGATCCATGCATTATCGACATGATATCTATGTGAGACCGGCCAATTTCAGCGCGTCTTTCTGGCGCTCGGCGATTGCGGCTTCGGTGAAATCCGCGATTTCCGCGTTGAACAGCGCGAAGAAGTTCAACTCGGCCTCCAGATGCAGGAATACGCCGCCGAGACCGATCGCCGCGCGGTCCATGAAGACGAATTCGCGCGGGATGGTCACCGGCCCGCGTTCCTTGAGCGCCTTGTGGACGCGCGCGGCCTCGGCGCGGCCGTATTGTCCCGGCGAAATTCCGTCGGCGATGGTGCGCACCCGGTCGTCGAGCAGCGGGCCGTAGATGAAACGTGCCCAGATGTTGAGCACGTCGATCAGGTCCCGGCTGAGGTTCCTGAAGCCCCAGACCTCATAGGCGTGGACCGTGCGCGCCTCGTCGTTTTCCATGAGCCCGCGATAGAGATCGACGACGCCGGCGACGAATTTCGGCGGAAAGATGCGGATACAGCCGTAATCGAGCAGGTTGATGCCTGCCGGCTCACCGGCCTCGTCGCGGAAAACGGTGTAGTTTCCGAGGTGCGGGTCGCCGTGGATGACGCCGTAGTGGCTGAACGGGTGCCACCAGGCCTTGAACATCGCGGTGGCGAGGCGGTTACGGACCTCGGGGGCGGCGCCCTTGAAGGAGAGCAGCTTCTCGCCGTCGAGCCATTCGAGGGTGAGGAGGCGTTTCGAGGACAGTTCCGGGATGACCTCCGGCACGCGAATGAGCGGCTCGTCTGCCAGCATCCGCCGGTAAAGCGCGGCATGGCGTGCCTCGCGGACATAATCGAGTTCCTCGCGGATGCGCTCGCCGATTTCCTTCTTGATCTCGGAGGTATCGATCACGCCGCCGAACTGGCTGTGCAGCGCGAAGATCAGGTTGAGCTGCTTGAGATCGGCCTCGACCGCCGATTCCATATCCGGATACTGCAGCTTGCAGGCAAGGCGGCGGCCGTCGTGCCCGGTCGCGCGGTGCACCTGACCGAGCGAGGCTGCGGCGGCCGGTTCCTTCTCGAAACTGGCGAACTTCGACAACCAATCCGGTCCGAGTTCGGCGGCCATCCGCCGCCGTACGAAGACATAGGGCATCGGCGGCGCCTCGGACTGCAACTGGCGCAGTTCCTCGGCGTATTCGGCGGGAATCGCTTCCGGAATCGTCGCGAGCAGTTGCGCGACCTTCATCAAGGGGCCCTTGAGCGAGCCGAGCGCCCGCGTCAGCGCCGCGGCGTTGGCGCGGTCGCCATCGGCCGAGCGGCCGGTGAGAAGGCTGCCGGCCATGCGCGCGGCGACGCCGCCCATGTTGGCGCCGACGCGGGCGTAGCGCGTGGCGCGGGCCGAAAAGCGATTCTGTTCGGGGTCGGCGGGGTCGGTCATGCCGGGACGTATCTACCGCGCTGGAATTTTTCGTCCATAAGACGGCAGGCCGTGCGGACCTCGTCCGGCGTCGCAGGTTCGCCGCCGGCCGCGCGGACGAGACGAACCGCCTCCTCAACGAGCCCGCGGTTGGTTTCCTCGACGCCGAAGGGGCGGTCTTCCAGTCCGACGCGGATATGTCCACCGCGCGCGACAGCCGGCGCGATGAGCGGGCGGATATCGAGCCCGAGCCCGGCGACCATCCAGGGGGCGCCGGGGGCCATCTCCTCCATCAGCGCGAGGTGGGCGTCGAGGTAGCGTTCCCTGGGCGGGAAGCCGTAGCAAAACTCTTCCGAGAACATGAAGCGATAGACAGGTGTGGGGACGGCGGGCAGTGCGGCGGCGGTCGCGGCGCCGAGCCGCATACAGCCGGCCTCATAGATCGCATAGCTCGGCCGGACCCGATATTCCGCGGCAATGCGCATGCCTTCACGGAAGTGGTCGTCGGGGTTGAGATAGGTGAAACCGCATTCGCCACGCGCCACTTCGTCAAAGCGGGTGAAGATCGCCGAACCGGGATCGATCACCGCCCATTCGAGAAGCCCGGCGCGCGCGAGCTTTTCCACATGCTCGTATCGCTCGGCCGCGGTGCGCAGATCCCCTGCGTAGCCGGAGCCAGCGATGGGGAGCGTGGGGTAGACGACGGCATCGCAACGCGCGCGGATGCCCTCGATGATCGGGGCGTAGATCTCGTAGGCGTCGCGCTGGCGGCCTGTCGTCACGTCGTAGGCGTGGAGATGAAGGATCGCCGCCCCGGCTCCTGCCGCCGCGACGCCGTCCTCGACGATCTCGGGAATGGTGATCGGGATGGCCGGCTGACGCTCACGCGTCCAGGCTCCGTTGAGTGCCGCCTCGATCCAGACCTTCGCCATCGTGTCAGCTTCCCTGATCGGCAGACCGGCGATGCTCCGCCGGGCTCACCCCTCCATGCCCTCCAGTTCGGTGATCATGCCGTCGATCACCTTGAGGCCGATCTGCCAGAAGGCGGGATCGCGCGCATCGAGCCCGAACGGCGCCAGCAGCTCCGAATGGTGCTTGGTGCCGCCGGCGGCGAGCAGCGCGAAATAGTTGTCGACGAACTTCGGGTCGGCGGACTGGTAGACGCCGTAGAGCGAGTTCACGAGGCAATCGCCGAAGGAATAGGCGTAGACGTAGAAGGGCGAATGGATGAAGTGCGGGATATAGGCCCAGAACACTTCATAACCCGCCGAAAGGTTGATGGCTGGGCCGAGGCTTTTCGCCTGAACCTCCATCCAGATCTCGTTGAGCTTCTCGGTGGTCAGTTCGCCATTGCGGCGCTCGGTGTGGACCTTGCGTTCGAAGGAGTAGAACGCGATCTGCCGGACGACGGTGTTGATCATGTCCTCGACCTTGCCGGCGAGCAGCGCCTTGCGCGCGGCCTTGTCGGTCGTCTCGGCGAGGAGCTTCCGGAAGGTCAGCATCTCGCCGAAGACCGAGGCCGTTTCCGCGAGCGTGAGCGGCGTCGGCGCCATCAGCGCCCCGTTCGGGCCAGCGAGCACCTGATGCACGCCATGGCCGAGTTCATGCGCGAGGGTCATCACGTCGCGAGGCTTGCCGAGATAATTGACGAGCACGTAAGGGTGCGCCGACGGCACGGTCGGGTGCGCGAAGGCGCCGGGCGCTTTGCCGGGGCGCGTCGGCGCGTCGATCCAGCCCTCGTCGAAGAAGCGGCCGGCGATCTCCGCCATCTTCGGCGCAAAACCGCGATAGGCGTCGAGCACGGTATCGCGTGCTTCGCCCCATGAAATCGTACGCTGGGGAACCTTCGGCAGCGGCGCGTTGCGATCCCAGAACTCCAGCTTGTCCTTGCCGAACCACCGGGCCTTGAGCGCGTAATAGCGGTGCGAGAGGCGCGGATGGGCGGCCTCGACCGCGCTCACCATGGCATCCACCACCTCGCGCTCGACGCGGTTGGCGAGGTGGCGGCTGTCGGCGACATCCTCGAACCCGCGCCAGCGGTCTGAGATTTCCTTGTCCTTGGCGAGTGTGTTGGTGATGAGCGTGAAGAGGCGCGTGTTGCCACCCAGGGTCTTGGCGAGCGCGAGACCGGCGGATTTCCGCTTGGCCTCGTCCGCATCCTGAAGGCGGGTGAGGGTCGGCTCCAGCGTCAGCGTCTCGCCGTCGACGTCGAAGCGAAGCGAGGCCATCGTCTCGTCGAACAGGCGGTTCCAGGCCGAGCGGCCGGTGGTCGATTTCTCGTGGAAGAGCTGCTCGATGCGATCCTCAAGCTGGAAGGGCTTCTCCTTCCTCAGATCGACGATCCACGGCTTGTAATGCGCGAGCGGCGCCTCATCCATCAGCCGGTCGAGCAGCGCGTCATCGACAAGATTGAGTTCGAGGGTAAAGAACAGAAGGTCGGAGGAGGCGTTCGTCACCTTCTCCTGCGTATCGCCGTAGAACTTGCCGTTGACCGGATTGGTGGTGTCGGTCGAGTAGATGAGGCCGGCATAGGAGATGATCCGGCCCATCCGGTCCTCGATCGCCTCGTAGCGGCGGATCGCCTCGTGGAGCGCCGTTGCCCCGTCCTTGCCGCTGGCGAGGCCGGCGAGCTTGCCGCGATAATCCTCGGCGAAGGTTTTCGCTTCTTTCGCCATCAGATCGAGATCGGTCTTGAACGGCGCCGATTCCATGCCCGGATAGAGATCGTCGAGCCGCCATTCCGGGAGCGGCCCGAGATCGATCTGACCAGCATGGGCCTCAGGCGCGAAGCGGGGGGCGGGACGGGGAAGTTCGGTCATGACGGACACTTTCGATCGGGAACGGCTCGATTCCTACTGGGTCCTACTTGGGCCAGT
>JAVTWI010000261.1:0-6132 GCA_032229845.1 Rhabdaerophilum sp. | reverse complement strand
AAACCACCCCAAGCACTTGAATTTCATCAGCTTTTGAAAGTTTGGCTGGGGGACCTGGATTCGAACCAGGACTAACGGAGTCAGAGTCCGCTGTTCTACCGTTAAACTATCCCCCACCACCGCGCAGCGTCTGACCGCCTTTCGCGCGAGGCGCCGCCCCGCGATTCCGCGAAGCAGGAGCGGCCTTCTAACCTTCCCTCCCCGTCATTGCAAGTCCTTTGGCAAGTCCACCGGCAGGCCGGTTCCGCCGTTCCGGCAAGGCGCTTGCTCACGAGCATTCCCAAGGCGGCATTGAGGGCCTCTACCCCCTTGTTTGTCTCATTTTGGAACGTTTGGCTTGCAATTTGAGACAATTGCGCCTTTGGTAACATTCCGTTTACGCAACCGTTGCGGGCGGACGAGTGGGGTTGAGTTGCGTCATGATGCTGTTTCCGGAGATCAAACCGAGCACGGGTCCATCTCTCGCCAGGAAGGTCGCGCTTGTAGCGGCGACGGTATTGGCGGCTGGCGGCGCCGGGACATTGATCGTCAAGGCTGGCGACAACCCGGACATCTATCAGACCATTCTCAAGTTCAACCGGCCCGTCCGGCAGGCGGTGCAGCCCTATCTGCCGCAACCGCAAGCCGCGCTGCCCAGGATTTTCCAGCGGCGCGAACGCGCTCCGGTCCAGGCGCTGAGCTACGCGCCGCGGACGGAACCGCTCCGGGCCCTGCCGCGCGTCAACGAGACCGCTCCTGCCCGCGGGCAGCAGGCTGGCACAACAGTGCTGCCGGCGGCCGATTCTCCCGACCCCACAACCGGATACAAGCCGCGTGGCCGGCACAAGCTGCAGGCGCGGGGCGAAAAGGGTTCGACCACCGCCATGAACTATTGCGTCCGCCTCTGCGACGGGTTCGCCTTCCCGGTCGGCAATGCCGGCGGCGGCAACTGGAATGTTCAGGAATCGGCGTGCCGGTCGGCCTGCCCGGGCGCGGAGACGGCGCTGTTCTATTCGCCGGCGGGTTCAAAGGATTTCGACAGCATGACGCGCGGGCGTCTTGCCTATACCGCCTTGCCGACCGCGTTCCGCTATCGCAGCACGCTCTCGCCGAGTTGTTCGTGCAAGCCGGTCGGCGCCACACAGTCGAGCCTCGCCCTGCTGACGGATTACACGCTGCGCGCCGGCGACCTCGCCATGACCCGCATCGGCGCGCGTCACTTCGACGGCGCCCGGCGCTTCCCCTATCGCGGGTCGGATTTCTCCGATGCGATCTCCCGCCTGAAATCGAAGAAGGAAGTCGCCATCGTCCGGGCGATGGAAGTCGCCTCCGTGCGGGGCGTCATGCCTGCAGATGCCCCGCCAGGCGTCCGCAGCCGCGTCATTTCCGAAATCCGCCGGGCAGAGGCGCAGGCAAACCAGGCGCGTCCGCGCGATTCCTTCGGCCTGCCGCGCGGTTTCAGCGAAGTGACCCGACGCGAAGCGCGCGGTCCGATCGCCATGCGACCGGTCAAACGCATGCCGGGCTTCGTCGCCATGAACTGAAGGCAGGCGACTTTGTCGTGACAAGAGCGCGGTGGGGATCACCGCGCTTTTTTGTTTTTCGGTTCGCGGTCCGCGATTTGACCCGATCGTTTCAATCGGTTCTAGATTGGAATTATTCTAAGTTATTGTTTTTTCAGCGTTTTAATGTTGACGAACCGGAAACGGCGACGTCATAAGCGGTGCATGGCGTCCTGAACGCCCCCTGCTTGCGGGCCTTGACCCCGCCTGATGGAGATTTCAACGATGACGGATCGGTTTCCCCTTCAATCCCGGTTTCTGCGCCGTGCCCTGCTGGGCGGCGGCCTCGCCCTCGCCGCTTCCGCCGCGATGGCGGACGAGGTGAATGTCTACACCTACCGGGAACCCGGCCTGATCAAGCCGCTGTTCGATAAATTCACCGCCGAGACGGGCGTGAAGGTGAATGTCGTCTTCGCCAAATCCGGCCTCGAGGAGCGCATCCAGTCGGAAGGCGCGAACAGCCCGGCGGACATGCTGATCACAACAGGCATCGCCAACCTGCGAAAGGCAGTCGGCCTCGGCATCGCCCAGCCGATCAAATCCGCCGTGCTTGAAAAGGCGATGCCGCCGGCCCTGCGCGCGGCGGATGGCTCCTGGTACGCGCTTTCGGTTCGCGCCCGCGTCATCTACGCCTCGAAGGACCGCGTGAAAGACGCGACGCTCAGCTATGCCGACCTCGCCTCGCCGCGCTTCAAGGGGCGGTTCTGTATCCGCGACGGGCGGCATGAATACAACAACGCCCTGTTCGCGGCTGCGGTCGTCCACTGGGGCGAGGCCAAGACCGAGGAATGGCTGAAGGCCCTGCGCGCCAACCTCGCCAAGAAGCCCTCGGGCGGCGATCGCGACGTTGCCAAGGACATCGCCGCCGGTGCCTGCGACGTCGGGCTGGGCAATACCTATTATGTCGGCCTGATGAACGCCGACGCCCAGCAGAAAGCGATCTCGGACCAGATCCGCGTCATCATGCCGAGCTTCGAGAACGGCAAGACGCATGTGAACGTCTCCGGCTTCGTGATCGCCAAGCATGCCAAGCACAAGGATCAGGCCATCCGCCTCGCCGAATGGCTTGTCGGTGCCGAGGCACAGGGCATGTACGGGCGGCAGAACTTCGAGTATCCGGTTCTTGCCGGCGCGCCGGTCGAGCTCTTCATCAAGAGCTTCGGCGAGCTGAAGGCCGATGACATTCCGCTCGAAGCGGTTGCCGGCAAGGCCAAGACCGCTTCGGAACTGACCGACAAGGTGGGCTTCAACCTCGGTCCGCAGAGCTGACGAGCCGATTTGACCACGCAAACAGCCCGAACTGACCGACCCGCCGGGGGCGCCGCCAAGCGTCCCCGGCTTCGGCTGTTTCCATGGATCACGGCGCTGGCCATCGTCGGTCTCGTGAGCCTCGTGCCGGCGCTCGGGTTCCTCAGCCTGATGCAGGGCGGCGCGGGGGCCGGCTGGCTGCACTTCACCGAATCCCAGATTGTGGCGATCCGCGAGACGGGTCTGCTGCTCGCGGGAGTGATCGTGCTGGCGGGGTCGATGGGGCTGGTTTCGGCCTGGCTGGTCTCGGTCTATGATTTTCCGCTCCGGCGCTGGCTGGAGACGGCGCTGCTTCTTCCCCTCGCCTTTCCGACCTATCTTGCAGCCTTCGTCGCGGTCGATCTGCTGGATTTCTACGGGCCGGTGCAGGCGCTGTGGCGCTGGATGATCGGCGCGAAGACGCTGCGCGACTACAGCTTCTTCGAGACGCGCTCGCTCGCGGGCGCCATCATCGTCATGGCCCTGGTGCTGTTTCCCTATGTCTATATTTCCTGCCGCCTCGTGTTCTCGCACAGTGGCCGCAACGTGATCGACGCCGCCCGGCTGCTCGGCGCGCGCGGCGGACGGCTGTTCCTCGCGATCGGCGTGCCGATTGCCTGGCCGGCGCTGGCGGCCGGGCTGGCGCTGGTGGTGCTGGAGGTCATCAACGATATCGGCGCGACGCAGCACCTCGGCGTTTCGAGCTTCTCGGTCGCGATCAGCGATCTCTGGCTGAACCGCAGTGACCTGCCCGGCGCGGCGCGGCTCTCGGGTCTGTTGATCATCATCGTCGCGGCGGCGCTGTTTCTCGCCCGCCCCAAGACGCACGCCCATCACGCGCCGACGCGCAACATCGGCCAGCCGCGCCGCATCCGGCTCGGCGCTTCCGGCGCGGCGCTCGCGCTTCTCGCGACGCTGATGCCGGTGCTGGCCGGTTTCGTCATCCCGACCGCCTTTCTGATCTGGCGTGCCGGGCAATACGCGGGATCACAGAACTTCGACCCCGAATTCCTCGCTGCGGCGAGTTCGAGCCTCGTGTTCGCGCTGACGGTGGCGGGCGCGGTGATGCTGCTCGGCGCGCTGCTGACGATCGCCATCCGCATCGCGCCGCGCCTCCGCCCGGCCGCGCGCGTGGCGGCGATCGGCTACGCGATTCCCGGCACGGTGCTGGTGCTGGCGCTGTTTCCGGTGTTCCGGACCGTCGATGGCGCGTTGGCCAGGATCGGCCTGCCCTTCATTCTCTCCGGGACCTTCGCGGCGATGAGTTTCGCGCTGGTGGTGCGCTTCGTCGGCATCGGCGCCGGGCAGGCCGGGCTCGCGCTGCGGCGGCTGCCGGCGAGCATCGACTGGGTCGCGCGCATCCACGGCATGAAGGACTGGAAGCTGGCGCTGCGCGTGCATCTGCCAGCGATGATGCCGGGCCTGATGCTCGGCGGGACGCTGGTGTTCATCGACACCATCAAGGAACTGCCGGCGACGCTGCTGCTGCGCCCGCTCAATTTCGAGACGCTGGCGACGCGGGCCTACGCGCAGGCGAGCGCGGGAACCTTCGAGCACGCGGCGCTCGAGTCGCTCGGTATTCTCGTCCTCAGCGGCGCGGCGGCGTTGATGCTGACCCGGCAATCCTGATGTTGCCCCGCAACATCGGCCTTTCCAACCGCGGGGGAGTTATTTAAGAAAAGCGCACCCTGTTCCGCGCGGCCCGGCCGGCCGCCTTTGCAGGCGAAAGCGATTTGGAGGAAGATCTTCATGCGGAAAGTGTATTCCGACGCCACCGCGGCGCTCGCGGACATCCTGAAAGACGACATGACGATCATGGCCGGCGGGTTCGGCCTGTGCGGCACGCCCGAAACGCTGGTGGAGGCGATCAAGCTTTCCGGCGTCAAGGGGCTGACCGTCATTTCCAACAACGCCGGCGTCGACGGCATCCATCTCGGCAAACTGCTCGAGACGCGCCAGATCCGCAAGATGATCTCCTCCTACGTGGGCGAGAACAAGCTGTTCGCCCAACAGTATCTCTCGGGCGAGCTGGAACTCGAATTCAACCCGCAGGGCACGCTCGCCGAGCGCATCCGCGCGGGCGGCGCCGGCATTCCGGCCTTCTTCACCGCCACCGGCGTCGGCACACTCGTCTCCGAGGGCAAGGAAATCCGCGAATTTCCCGATCACCCGCGCTTCAAGGGCCGCAAGTACGTGATGGAAACCGGCCTCTGGGCAGACGTCGCGCTGGTTCACGCCTGGAAGGGCGACACCGAGGGCAACCTCGTCTACCGGAAGACCGCGCGGAACTTCAACCCGATGATGGCGACCGCCGCGACCGTCACCGTCGCCGAGGTCGAGCATCTGTTCCCGGCCGGCGAGATCGACCCGGACCACATCCATACGCCCGGCATCTACGTGAAGCGGCTCGTGCATGTTCCGGATGCGCCCAAGCGCATCGAGAACCGCACCACCCGCCCGCACCCGAAGCCCGCGCACTGATTGCGAAAGGACACCACCATGGCCTGGTCCCGCGAAGAGATGGCGGCGCGTGCCGCGAAGGAACTCAAGGACGGTTTCTACGTCAACCTCGGCATCGGCATTCCGACGCTGGTCTCCAATTTCATTCCGGACGGGATGCACGTTCAGCTCCAGTCCGAGAACGGCATGATGGGCATGGGCCCCTTCCCCTATGAGGGCGAGGAAGACCCGGACCTCATCAACGCCGGCAAGCAGACCGTGACCGAACTGCCGACCACCTCGTATTTCTCCTCCTCCGACAGCTTCGCCATGATCCGCGGCGGGCATATCGACCTCTCGATCCTCGGCGCCATGCAGGTCGCCCAGAACGGCGACCTCGCCAACTGGATGATCCCCGGCAAGATGGTGAAGGGCATGGGCGGCGCGATGGATCTCGTTGCCGGCGTCAAGAAGGTCGTCGTCGTGATGGAGCACGAGGCCAAGGGCGAATCGAAGCTGCTCAAGCAGTGCAACCTGCCGCTGACCGGCGCGGGCGTCGTCGACATGGTCATCACCGATCTCGGCGTGTTCACGATCGACCGCAGCGGCAAGGCACCGATGAAGCTTATCGAACTCGCGACCGGCGTGACGCTCGACGAGATCAAGGCCAAGACCGAGGCCGACTTCGTCTCCGCGCTCTGAAATCCGGCGGGCCGCGCCCGGCTGATGCCGGTGTTCGCGGCCCGTTTTTTTTATTTTGTGCAGCCCGGACGGTGCGCTAGCATCCGCCGTCCTCTTCCCAGCTCCGGTCCCCAGCCGGGGTCCGGTGTGCCCTCTTTCCGGCGCACCGCCGGAGTTTTCGCTT
>JAVTWI010000260.1:0-6218 GCA_032229845.1 Rhabdaerophilum sp. | reverse complement strand
TGCCAGAGAGATCCCGCCGGATTGGCCCCGGCACCAAACCGGACGCGACGAACAACGCCGCGACATCCTCTGCCTGCCACATACCAACCTCGACAGCAAGAAGGCCACCGGCGTCGAGAAAGCGCGATGCCTCGCGCGCGATCTGTCGGTAGAAATCGAGCCCGTCCACCCCACCGTCGAGCGCGCGCAGCGGATCGTGGAGCCGCACCTCGGCATCGAGCGCCGGAATATCGCCGCTCGGAATATAGGGCGGGTTGGAAACGATGATCCCGAACGGCCCGGAAAGACCCTCGAACAGATCGCCCACACGAAATTCAGCCCGCCGGGCAAGACCGAGCCAGGCGGCATTCTCCCGCGCGGCCTCAACCGCCTCGGCCGCAATGTCGATGCCGAGCCCGCTCGCTTCCGGGAGCACGGACAGAAGCGCGAGCAGGATCGCGCCGGTGCCAGTGCCGAGATCAAGAATACGCGGGGACGCACCGAAACGGCCGCCGCGCGCTTCCGCCAGCACGGCCTCGACCAGCGTTTCGGTGTCCGGTCGCGGGTCTAGCGTCGCGGCATTGAGTCGCAGGGGAAGGCCGTAGAATTCCCGTTCCCCGGCAATCCTCGAAACCGGCTCATGCGCGAGACGCCGCGCAAGCCATTCCTCAAGGTGGCCGGCACGCGGGCCGAGAACGTCGCCTTCCCGCACAATGAGATCGGCGAGCGAGAGGCCGAGCGCCCCGGCGACAAGCAGCCGAGCCTCGCGCTTCGGCGCCTCGATCCCCGCCGATCCGAGTTGCCGCGCGATGCCGTCGAGCGCCGCGCGCAGCGTCAGCGCGGCGTCGAGCCTCACGCTTCCTCTCCCGCGAGCAGTCGTGCCTGATGATCGGTGATCAGCGCCTCGATCAATTCGTCGAGCCCGCCGCCCTCGATCACCGAATCGAGCCTGTAGAGCGTGAGGTTGATGCGATGATCCGTCACGCGGCCTTGCGGGAAATTATAGGTGCGAATGCGCTCGGAGCGGTCGCCGGAGCCGAGCTGGGTCTTGCGGTCGGCCGCGCGGGCGGAATCGAGCCGCTGGCGTTCCATGTCGAACAGGCGCGCGCGCAGGATTTCCATCGCCCGCGCCTTGTTCTTGTGCTGCGAGCGCTCGTCCTGCACCAGCACCGCGAGCCCGGTCGGGATGTGGGTGATGCGCACGGCGGATTCGGTCTTGTTGACGTGCTGGCCGCCAGCGCCCTGCGCGCGCATCGTCTCGATCCGGAGGTCGGTCGCCTCGTTGATGGCAACATCTACCTCCTCGGCGATCGGCAACACAGCGACAGTTGCGGCCGAGGTATGGATACGCCCGGACGCTTCCGTCTCCGGCACGCGCTGCACACGATGCACGCCGGATTCAAACTTGAGCCGCGCGAAGGCGCCCTCGCCGCGGATTTCGGCGATGATTTCCTTGTAGCCGCCCATCGTGCCCTCGGAAGCGGACGAAACCTCGACCTTCCAGCCGCGTAACTCGGCATAGCGGGCATACATGCGAAAAAGATCGCCGGCGAAGATCGCCGCTTCATCGCCGCCCGTGCCGGCCCGCACTTCGAGGATCACCGAGCGATCGTCCGCCATATCCTTCGGCAGCAGGGCGATGCGGATTTCCTTCGCAAGTTTTTCGGTCTCGGCTTCGAGCCGGGTTTTCTCATCCTGCGCCAGCGCCTGCATCTCGGCATCGGTCGCCGGATCGGCGAGAAGGGCCTCGGCCTCGTCGAGTTCGGCGACGGCGCGGCGCCAGGCCCGGATCGCCTCGACCACCGGCGCCAGCGCCGAGGCCTCGCGACTCAGCGCCACGATGGCGGCGGAATCCGTCGCAACCTGCAATTCGCGCGAAATCGCGTGTTCCTTGGCGAGAATCGCCTCCAGCTTGTCCTCGGGCAGAACGATCGCGCTCACGGTCGATGCGCCTTCAGAACGACAGTTCGTTGGCGCTGGCGAATTCCGCGAGGTCCGCGCGCATTTTCGAGGCTTCGACCCCCTCCGCGAGGCGTGCGGCGACGAATTCCTGCAACGCCTTGACCTCGATGGCGCGCACCAGCGCCTTGATCGGCCCGATGCCCGTCGGCGACATCGAGAACGAGCGGAAGCCGAGCCCCAGCAGCGCCATCGCCTCCAGCGGCTTGCCGGCCATTTCGCCGCAGATGCTCACGCGTTTGCCCTTCTCGGTCGCCAGCGCGGCAACGCGGCCCAGCGCCCGCAGGAACGCGGGATGCAGGGCATCGAACCGGGCAGAAACCAGTGCGTTGTCGCGATCGACCGCGAACATGAACTGCATCAGATCGTTGGTGCCGATCGAGATGAAATCGACCCGGTCAATGATCCGTTCGAGGTCGAACAGCAGCGAGGGCACCTCCAGCATCACGCCGAGATGCACCTGTTTGGGGCCGGCCTGCGAGAGGCGCTTCTGCCGCTCGCGCTCGCGCATCAGCATGGCGCGCGCGGCTTCGAATTCCTCCACCGTCGCCACCATCGGCAGCATGATGCGCAACTCGCGCTCCTGCGCCGCGTTGAGCAGCGCGCGGAACTGCGTGCGCAGCAGCGCCGGCCGATCGAGCCCGACACGCACCGCGCGCCAGCCGAGCGCTGGATTTTCTTCCTCGATCTTCTTCAGATACGGCAGCACCTTGTCGCCGCCGATGTCGAGCGTGCGGAAGGTGACCGGCTTGCGCCCGGCGATGTCGATGATCGTCCGGTAGAGCGCCTCCTGTGCCTGCGCGCGAGGAAGCGAAGGCGCGACCATGAACAGGATCTCGGTGCGGAACAGCCCGACCCCGGCGGCGCCGGTTTCTTCCAGGTTGGGCAGGTCGACAAGCAGTCCGGCATTGAGCTGGAGATCGATCGCCACCCCGTCCTTGGTCACCGGCGGCTTGTCGCGCAGCGCGCGGTATTGCTCCTGCCGGCGCGCGCGCAGCCGCGCCTTCTCAGCATAGGCCGCCTGCACGTCGGCCTGCGGGCGGATTTGCACTTCGCCGGCATGGCCGTCGATGATGATCGCATCGCCCGGCTCGACGAGGCCGACGATCCCCTCCGCCTTGCCGACGGCCGGGATGCCGAGCGCGCGGGCGACGATCGCGACATGGCTCGTCGAGCCCCCCTCCTCGAGAATCAACCCGCGGAGCCGCAGCCGCTGGTATTCGAGCAGGGCCGCCGGCCCCATCGCGCGGGCAACGAGGATCGCGTTCTCCGGCAGGTTGTCGGCCGCGAGTGTGAAGGCGGTGCCGGTCAACTGGTGCAGGAGGCGGTTGGCAAGATCGTCGAGATCATGCAGCCGCTCGCGCAGGTAAGGATCGGTCTGGCGCAGCAACCGGGCCCGCACGTCGGACTGGACGCGCTCGACCGCCGCTTCCGCCGTGAGGCCGGTGTTGACGGCTTCCTGAAGACGGCGGATCCAGCCGCGATCGTTGGCGAACATGCGGAAGGTTTCGAGCACGTCGCGGTGCTCGCCGGCGTGGCTCAGCCCGCCGGAATCGACAAGATCGTCGATCGAGGCACGCAACTGTTCGAGCGCCTCCTGAAGACGCCGCGATTCGAGTTCCGGATCGTCGGCGACGAGGTTCTTGATCTCGACGCGCGGCTCATGCAGCACGACATGGCCAAGGCCGACGCCTTCGGACACCGGTTCAGCCTTGAGCTGCAGCGAACGGCGGATTGCCGTGCCGCCGCTGCCCGGCCGCGCCAGCGCCTCCAGTTCGCCGCCGGCGATCATCTCTGCGAGGACCATCGCGGTGGTCTGGAGCGCCTCGACCTCCTCCTCTGTGTAGAGCCGCGCGGCGCGGTTCTGCACGACGAGAACGCCGATGGCGTTGCCGCCCCGCAGGATCGGCACACCGAGGAAGGAGTTGTAGATCTCCTCGCCCGTCTCCGGCCGGTAGGAGAAGGCCGGGTGCAGGTGCGCGTCGGAGAGCGAGAGCGACTGTGCCTCGCGGGCGATAAGGCCGACGAGGCCTTCGTCCATCCGCATCGTGGTCAGGTGGACCGCCTCGCGGTTGAGGCCTTCGGTGGCGTAGAGTTCAAGCGTGTTGTCGGCCCGCGCGACATAGACCGAGCACACCTCGGCGACCATGTTGCTGGCGATGAGCACGACGATGCGATCGAGCCGCTCCTGCGCGCTGGCAGGCTCGCTCATGACTTCGCGCAAACGGCGCAGCAGAACGCGGGGACCGCCAAGGGCTCCACGCATGCGAGCATCCTTTCCCATGCCAGAAGCGGGCGTCGGAGCCACCCGCCACGGTCTCGGCGCGGACGAGAATCCGGCCCCTGCTTCTGAGCTACAATGCCGGAAGGCCGGCACGCAAGCCTTGTCGCGACAGCAAGCCGGCCGGCCGCGAATCGACAGCGGAATTAATGCGGTATGCGGGCCGAAATCAGGCCGCGTCGAGCCCGTAGAGCGAATGCAGGGTACGAACCGCGAGTTCGGTATAGGCGACGTCGATCAGCACCGAGAACTTGATCTCGGAGGTCGTGATCGCGCGGATGTTGATGCCGCGGTCGGCGAGCGCCTTGAAGGCCTTGGCGGCGACGCCGGCGTGCGAGCGCATCCCGACGCCGATGGCGGAGATCTTCGCGACATCCTGCACGCCCTGAAGCAGCTGGTAGCCGATCTCCTCCTTGCGCTTCTCGATCACGTCCATCGCGCGGGCGTAATCGGCTGAAGGCACCGTAAAGGTGATGTCAGTCGTCTTGCCGTCGGCCGAGACGTTCTGGACGATCATGTCGACAACGATCGAGGCATCCGCGAGCGGCTCGAACACCGCCGCCGCGACGCCCGGCTTGTCGGCGACCTGCCGCAGCGTGATCTGCGCCTCGTCCTTCGAATAGGCGATGCCCGTGACAACCGGTTGTTCCATGATTTCTTCCTCAGCGCAGATCAGCGTGCCCGGCATCGGCTGGGCGGGATTGTCGAAACTGGAGCGGACGAAAGTCCGCACATTGTGAACCATCGCAAGCTCGACCGAGCGCACCTGCAGCACCTTGGCGCCGAGCGAGGCCATTTCGAGCATTTCCTCGAACGCCACCCTGTCAAGCCGCTGCGCCTTGGGAACGATGCGCGGGTCGGTGGTATAGACGCCATCGACATCGGTGTAGATATCGCAGCGTTCGGCCTTCAGCGCCGCCGCCAGCGCCACCGCCGAGGTATCCGAGCCGCCGCGCCCCAGCGTCGCGATGCGACCGGCCTTCGGCTCGATCCCCTGGAAGCCGGAGACGACCGCGACCTCGCCCGCGTCAGTAAAACCCTTGAGGATGCCCGAACCGTCGATCTCGCCGATGCGGGCCGAGCCGTGCTGGGCGTCGGTATGGAGCGGAATCTGCCAGCCCTGCCACGAACGCGCCTTGAGGCCGATCGCCTGCAGGCAGATCGCGAGCAGGCCGCTCGTCACCTGCTCGCCGGACGCGACGACCGTATCGTATTCGCGCTGGTCGTAGAGCGGCGAAGCTTCCTTCACCCAGGCGACGAGTTCGTTGGTCTTGCCCGACATCGCCGAGACGACGACCGCGACATCGTAGCCCGCCGCGACCTCGCGCTTGACGTGCTGGGCCACGTTCTTGATGCGCTCGACATTCGCGACCGAGGTGCCGCCGAACTTCATCACAAGCCGGGGGCGGGAAGAGGAACTTTGCATCGGGGCCTTCGCTAAGGGTCAGAACCGCCCGGCAACGCTTTCGGGCTGGCAAATGAGGTCCGCGCGCGTATAGAAGGCGGGAGGCCCCGAGGTCAATCTATGCCTTGGTTTTTGGCCGCGTTGCAGGAGGGTTTTCCATGCAGGCAGCGAACAAGGATGGCTTGGACTCCGCTCTTGCCGACAAGGACGAGATCGCCCGCTTCAATGCGCTCGCCGCGCGCTGGTGGGACCCGAACGGGCCGATGAAGCCGCTCCACCGCCTCAACCCGGTGCGGATCGGCTTCCTGAAGGAGGCTTTCGCTGGTCATTTCGGCCGCGACCACAACGGCATGCACCCGTTCGGCGGGCTGAACCTGCTCGATATCGGCTGCGGGGCCGGGCTCGTCGCCGAGCCGATGGCGCGACTGGGCTTTGACGTCACGGCTATTGACCTTGCGGAAGAGAATATCGCCGCTGCCAAGACCCATGCCGCGCTGGACGAGCTGACCATCGACTACCGCACGACGCCGCTCGAGAACTTGCCGGAAGCAACAACGTATGACGCGATCACCCTTCTGGAAGTCGTCGAGCATG
>JAVTWI010000259.1:0-6286 GCA_032229845.1 Rhabdaerophilum sp. | reverse complement strand
CTGGTGCTGCGAGAGAGGATTGAACTCTCGACCTCTCCCTTACCAAGGGAGTGCTCTACCACTGAGCTACCGCAGCAACGAAGCGTGGTCCTGCCACAGGGGGCATGACAGGTCAAGCGCGAGGAGTGGGGCAAGGAATGCGAATTGTGCAAAGCTGATTTGTGCGACGCACAAAATGTTGCACTGCAACAAGAATGAGTGTAGAAGGCTTTCGCAGTCTTTTGGGGTCTCTCGGGTTAACTGACCTGGCGGGACCGTAACGGGCCGCCGGAAACCGGTGGCCTCAAACGCCTCATTAAGGAGAATGACCATGGCCGTTGCCAAGAAGCCGGTTGCCAAAACCGTCGACGAGACGATCGAGACCGTTACCGCCGCCGCCACCGAATCGGTGAAGGCCGCGCAGGAAGCCGTCGCCGATTTCGCCAAGCCCTTCGCCGATGCGCAGGAGCAGATCCGCGCCTCTGCCGAGAAGGGGCTGGAACAGCTCCGCAGCCATTATGCGACGCTGAAGTCGAACGCGGAAACCGTGACGGACAAGCTTGAGGAGAGCGTCGCCGCGGCTCATGCCGGCACCCGCGACTTCAACATCAAGGTGTTCGAGTTCTTCCGCGCCAACAGCAACGCGGCGTTCGATCACGTCCAGAAGCTCTTCGCGGTCAAGACCGTCTCGGAAGCCATGAAGCTCCAGCAGGATTTCACCAAGACGCAGCTCGAGGCGGTTCAGACCCACGCCAAGGAGCTCGCTGACATGGCGAAGAAGATCACGACGGACGTGGCCGAGCCGGTGAAGGCTGGCGTTGTCCTGCCGTTCAAGGGCTGATCCCGGATCATCCACCATCCGAAAGGCGCGGCCGTTGCCGCGCCTTTTTTGTCGGGCGCGCTGTTCGGGACCGGACGGTTTCCGTCCGACACCGAAAATGCCGCCTTGAATTCCCCGGCGATTGACGTTAGCAAGCGCGTGTCGTGCAGTCGTAGCTCAGTTGGTTAGAGCGTCGGTTTGTGGCACCGAAGGCCGGTGGTTCGAATCCACCCGACTGTACCATTCCACGCCTTGAAGCCTCCGCAGAAACTCGCACATGAAAAAGGCCGCCCTCGGGGCGGCCTTTTCGTTGCCCGGCGCGGAAGGTTCAGGTTTCGCCCGTCGTCTTGCCGCGCGCAATGAACCAGCCGGCGGCGACGACAATCGCCGCGCCGACGACCGCCGCGCCATAATACAGCCAGCCGGCCGGCTTGATCTCGGCGGCGAAGCCGCCATGCCCGTCGGAGACCTGTGCGGAAACGATCCAGCCGGGATCGATCGCGCGCAATTGATCCATCACCCAGCCGTCCGAGACGATCATCTCGCCTGCGATCCAGCCGAGCAGCGCGGCGCCGGCCCAGATGATGATCGGGAAGCGGCTCATCAGGCTCGACAGCAGGGTCGAGCCGAAAATGATGAGCGGGATCGACAGCAGAAGCCCGAACACGAACAGCCAGATGTTGCCGCCGGCCGCGGCCGCGATGGCGATCACGTTGTCGAGGCTCATCACCGCGTCGGCGATGGCGATCGTGCGCACGGCGCGCCACAGGCTGTCGCTCGATTCGATATCATGGCCGTCCTCGTCCTCGCCGACGGCGAGCTTGATGCCGATCCAGAGCAGCAGCAGCCCGCCGGCGACCTTCAGGAACGGAACCTTCAGCAGGAAGGTGACGAAAACCGCGAAGATGATCCGCAGGATGATCGCGGTGCCTGCGCCGAGCAGCATGCCGAGCTTGCGCTGGCGCGGAGGCAGTTGCCGGCAGGCGAGCGCGATGACGATGGCATTGTCGCCGGACAGCAGCAGGTCGATCCAGACGATCTTGAGCAGCGGGATCAGGTAAGGCGTGAGAAATTCCATGAACAGGTCCAAGGGAGAAGGGGCTGGCCGAAAGCCGGTATGATCTCCCTTGGCCTATCCGGCATCCCGTGACAATAGCGCGAGGGAGACGTGGGAACCCTTTGGTGCATTCAACCAGAATCCTCGGCACAAGAATTCGTATTCTCTGTCGAGAACACTGATCTTCTGAGTTATCTCACTGGCACAAAGGGTTTTATCCAGTGATATCCTCACGGCCTCGGGAGGGGTTGAAAACCCCGATTTCAGCGCTTTGACAACGGCCTCCTTGCGGCTCCAGAGCGTCATGAAGACGCGCTGCCGGGTCTCGGGAGCCAGAGCGGCGAGATGTTCTCGCTCGTCCTTGCGCAGCATGTTCCACGGAATGGCTTCCAGCGTGATCGGCAGTTCGAGATCGACCCCGAGAGGGTGGCGCGCGAGCCCGACAAGGCTGTAGCCGCCCCGCGTCGAGAAGCTGACGTGCAGCGTCTGCACAGGGCCGGTCAGCAGCGGTGCGCCGTTGGGAGAAGGCGTGATCGAGACGGCCCCTGCATCACAGTTGCCGAAAGCCGCAGCGACGGCGCGGGCGATCCGCCGGCGCAGCAGGAAGCCGCTGCGAACCCGCGCCGGCGCGCCGGCGATCTCGTCCGCCCGTGCCGGCGGTAATCCGGACGGTTTCTCATCAGGGCCGCTCAGCAGGACGACGGGCTGCCCTTCGCGGAGCAGGGCTGCCGCGCGGCCGGGGAGATCAGTTCCCACCGCCGGGATCAGCCAGGAGGGCAAAGCGGCGGTGTCATCGCTGCCGCCTCGCGGCAGATTGCCCTCGTGCTGCCGATCGGGCCAGTTGTCCTTGATCATGCGGCATTGTGGCTTCTTCCCGTCACACCGCAAGGCGGTGATGCGAGAGCCCTGCAACGAAAGGCGAAATCCGACCGGAAATTTCACGAAACCGCATGGCTGCCATGACAGCCCCGCATGATGCGACGAGGGTTTGGCGATATCGGCGCTTGCCGAGACCGTCGACCCGCACCTAAAAGAATGGGAAAGCAGGGCGTGCAAGGTCTCTGCCGTGAAAGTGGGAGGCAGGCGCGACGCCTGTAAGCGATTTGGATTCACCCGTTTCTCCGACTCCTGCCGCAGCACCAGTGGCCACGCCGCGGGTGGCCTTGTTCGCCACATGCCTCGTCGATGCCATGCGGCCGACGATCGGCTTCGCGGCAGCCAAGTTGCTGGAAGATGCCGGATGCCGCGTTGAGGTGCCGCCACAGACCTGTTGCGGCCAGCCGGCCTTCAACAACGGCGACCGCAAGGACGCGATGGCGCTCGCCCTGCAGATGATCGAGGCCTTCGAACCTTACGATTACGTCGTGGTTCCCTCCGGCTCCTGCGGCGGCATGATCGCGAAGCATTACCCGGAACTTTTCGCCGGCGAACCGGACATGGCCCGGCGGGCGGAGAAGCTCGCAGCGAAGACCCATGAACTCGTCTCGTTCCTGACGGATGTTCTCGGCATTGAGGCTGTCAGCACGCGCTTCGACGGCAGGGTAACCTATCACGACAGTTGCTCGGGCCTGCGCGAACTCGGGATCAAAGGCCAGCCGCGCAAGCTGCTCGGCACGGTCGAAGGCCTCGAACTCGTCGAGATGAAGGATTCCGAGATCTGCTGCGGCTTCGGCGGCACTTTCGCGGTGAAATACGGCGAGATCTCCGACAAGATCGTCGGCGAGAAGGCCGGCAATGCCGAGGCGTCGGAAGCCGGAACCCTGCTCGCGGGCGACCTCGGCTGTCTTCTCAACATGGCCGGCAAGCTCTCGCGGCAAGGTTCGAAGATGGAAGTTAGGCATGTCGCGGAGGTCCTCGCGGGAATGACCGATGTTCCGGCGATCGGAAAATCCGGGGAGAGCAAGTGATGAGCGCGCATCCGACATCCCGCCAGTTCAAGGACAACGCCTCTCGCGCGATCGCCGACAAGCAGTTGACCGGCAACCTCAAGGCCGTGCGCCAGAACTTCATCGACAAGCGCGCGAAGGCGGTGAAGGAACTTCCGGAATTCGAGGCGCTGCGCGAGAGCGCGAAGGAGATCAAGAACCACACGCTCGCGCATCTCGATCTCTATATCGAGAAATACGAAGCCAAGGTCACGGCCAGCGGCGGGCACGTCCATTTCGCCCGCGATGCCGAGGAGGCGCGCAAGATCGCACTCGACATCTGCCGCAAGGTCGGCGCGAAAACTGTCACCAAGGGCAAGTCGATGATCACGGAAGAGGTGGGCCTCAACGCCTATCTCGAAGCCAACGGTGTCACCCCGGTGGAGACCGATCTCGGCGAATACATCATCCAGCTTCGCGGCGAGGCGCCGAGCCACATCATCGCGCCGGCCGTCCATCTCAACAAGAACCAGATCGAGAGCGATTTCCGCCGCGTCCATACGCATCTCGACCCCGCGCGTGACCTCACCGAGAAGACCTCGCTCCTCACCGAGGCGCGCGGTGTGCTGCGCGAACGCTTCCTGACGGCGGATGTCGGCATCACCGGCGCGAATTTCCTCATCGCCGAAACCGGCACCTCGATCATCGTCACCAACGAGGGCAACGGCGATCTCACGCAGATCCTGCCGAAGGTTCACATCGTGATGGCCTCCATCGAGAAGATGGTGCCGACGCTGGAGGATGTGAGCCAGATCCTGCGCCTGCTCGCGCGCTCGGCGACCGGGCAGGAGATGAG
Organism: Rhabdaerophilum sp.; assembly: GCA_032229845.1. Lineage (GTDB taxonomy): Bacteria > Pseudomonadota > Alphaproteobacteria > Rhizobiales > Beijerinckiaceae > Rhabdaerophilum. The sequence goes on along the minus strand of JAVTWI010000259.1, from coordinate 1,709 downwards.
CTGCTACACCACGTTCTCGACCGGCCCGCGCCGCCCCGGCGACGTGGACGGGCCGGAGGAATATCACGTCATCATCCTCGACAACGGCCGCTCGGCGATGCTCGGCGGCGAGTTTCAGGATATGCTGCGCTGCATCCGCTGCGCCGCCTGCATGAACCATTGCCCCGTCTATCACCAGATCGGCGGTCACGCCTACGGCTGGATCTACCCCGGCCCGATGGGCTCGGTTCTCACCCCCTCGCTGATCGGCGTCGATGAGGCCGGCCACCTGCCGAACGCTTCGACCTTCTGCGGCCGCTGCGAGAGCGTCTGCCCGATGAAGATTCCGCTGCCGAAGATGATGCGTCACTGGCGCGAGCGCGAATTCGAGCGCAACCTCAACCCGGCGATGGCGCGCTACGGCCTTGGCCTCTGGGCGTTCTTCGCCAAGCGCCCGAAGCTTTACGCGCTCTCGACGCGCCTCGCCATGAAGGCGATGAAACTGATGGGGCGGGGCAAGGGCAGCTTCTCGATGCTCCCCGGCGTCGGCGCCTGGACGAAATACCGCGATTTCGCTGTGCCGGAGGGCGAGACTTTCCAGGCGAAGTGGAAGCGCGAAAGGGGTGGGAAATGACTGAAGCCCGCGATTCCATCTTTGCCTCCATCCGACGCTCGCTTGCCGTGAAGGGCGACGAGCGCATTCGCGCCGGCATCGTCGAGGAGCGGCTCGACCGCGCGCCGAAGGGCATCATCCCTACCCGCGCGCAGATCGATCAGGCTGGAAAGCTCGATCTGCTGCTCAGGAAGCTCGAAGGGGTGCAGGCGACCTTCGCGCGGCTTGAGAGCGCATCCGAGGTCCCCGCCGCCGTCGCCGATTACCTGCGCTCGAACAACCTGCCGGCAACGATCCGCAAGGGCGACGATCCGCGCCTTGCCGGCCTGCCGTGGAAGGACACGGCGCTCGAGGTTTCCGAGGGGAAATCGGACGGGCACGATCTCAACGCCATCAGTCATGCCGAGGCGGCTATCGCCGAAACCGGCACGCTGGTGCTGACGTCGGGGCACGAAAACCCGACGACACTGAACTTCCTGCCGGACAATCATATCGTCGTTGTCAACGCGGGCGATCTCGTCGGCGATCTCGAGGCGATCTGGCCGCGCCTGCGCAAGAAGTTCGGCAAGGGCGAGATGCCGCGCACGGTCAACTGCATCACCGGTGCCTCGCGCTCCGGCGACATCGAGCAGACGATCCTGCTCGGCGCGCATGGGCCGCGCCGGCTGCATGTCCTGATCGTCGAGGCAAGCTGATCATCGAAGGCTTGGGGCGTTTACCTTAACAAGGATTTATTCGCCTTTTCGTGGCAGGCTGGTCCGGTTTGATGATCCGGGAAGGCTTGATGCAAGCTTGGCGACTGCCCCTCCTGCCGTTGATGGCTAGCCTCGTGCTGGCCGGCCTGCCGCTGATCGCGCCGGTCCCGGCTTCTGCCCGGAATCTCGGCAGCACACCGTTGCCGGCCGGCGGCTTTTCCGCGGCGGCACCGGTTACCATTGATCCCGCGGCGACGCCCAAGGCCAAGCCGAAGAAAAAGGCGAGCGCGCCTGTGGTCCATGAGCGCGTGGTCGCCCGCAACGACAAGCGCCCGAGCTTCCACCCGCAATCGATCGAGGCCATCAACGAGGCCGCGCGGAAATACCTTGCCATCGCACAGGCCGGCGGCTGGCCGATCCTG
>JAVTWI010000258.1:0-6302 GCA_032229845.1 Rhabdaerophilum sp. | reverse complement strand
TACCGCCAACGCGCTCCGCATCCGCGACCTCGCCGGACGGCCGGATGTGCCGGTCTATCGCGGCGCCGAGCGTCCGCTTCTCGTCGAGCTGGAGACGGCAGAATACGTCTGCGGCCCGGATGGGCTCGATGGCGCGGGCCTGCCGCCGTCGCCGCACATGCCGGCGTCCAGCCATGCGGTCGAGGCAATCATCGCCATTCTGCGCGCCAGCACCGCGCCGGTGACGCTCTGCCCGGTCGGCCCGCTCACCAATATCGCGCTGGCGCTCCGCCTCGCGCCGGACATCCTGCCGAAGATCGCCCGCATCGTCATCATGGGTGGGGCGATGGGGCTCGGCAACATCACCCCGGCGGCGGAGTTCAACATCCATGTCGATCCGCACGCGGCGGACATCGTTCTTCGCAGCGGGCGGCCGATCACCCTGATGGGGCTGCACCTGACGCATCAGGCCATCGCGACCCCGGCGCAGGTCGCGGCTTACGCGGCGATGGGAACTGCGACGGGCCGCGCCATTCACGGAATGCTGTCCCGGCCGCGCTACGCCGGTTCGGCGCACGCCGGCCACCCGATGCACGACCCCTGCGTCATCGCCTGGCTGCTCTGGCCCGAGCTTTTCTCCGGGCGCGACGTTCATGTCGAGGTCGAGGCCTCCGACGGTTCGCAGCGCGGCCGCACGACGATCGACTGGAACAACCGCCTCAGGCGCCCGCCGAACGCCTACGTGCCGGACAAGGTCGAGGCCTTCGACCTGTTCGAGCGCATGGCGGCGCTTCTCTCTCGCCTGCCATAGGTTTCGAGGATCACCGATGCCCTTTCTCCATCAGGAACTGGCCAACGAGGCCGAGGCGGCCATCGCCGCGATGAAGACTCGGGCCATCGCCGCCCGCGCGCTTCACGCCCGCGCCGAGCTGCTGCGGCACATGGTGACGACCGCGCGGAAATTTGCCGCTCGTCCCGCCGACGAAGCGGTCGAAGGCGTGGTGCGCGAGTGGATGGATGCCTGGGGGCTTGACCGTGACGAATGGCCGCGTCTCGCGGTGGAAATGGAAGTTTTTACGCTGGCGATCCGCGGCTTCGTGGCCGCGCCATCCGACGCGAGCGACGCGGCCGTGCGCGACGCCTTTGCCGGGCTGGAGGCGGCATTCGTCGCCGCCGGCACGACGCTGGCGGACGAGATGGCCTGGCGGTCGCAATGCGCGCATGGCTGGTGGGGCGTGGTGAGCCCGGAGCCGGCCGAGCTCAAGGGGGCCAAGCCGCGCCCCTCGATCCCGCCGCTTGATCCGGGCAAACCGTTCTGGGAGAACGGCTGCGCGGACTTCTGCCGGGGCGGCTGACGCATTCCCGAACTGCTCTCGCTGGCACGGTTTTCGCGTCGGCCGTCCCCACGCACGACGCTTTGGCCGGAATCAATCTGGCAGAAGAAGGCGCCATCCCTTTCTTCCGACTCGGTTTCCCGCGGCAGGCTCACGCTTCGCTCGAAAGGATTTCAGTAGGTCACGGTGATGACGACGCTGTCGGTGTAATAGCCCGGCGGCGGAGTCGCCTGCGGCGGAACGCGGCCATAGACCGGCACCGAGACCGCCAAGCCCGTTCCGGTTCCGGCAAGCGTGTCGCTGCCGGGGGTCGATCCCCAGATCTGCGTTCGCCCCGCGTCGCGAAACAGCAGGTAGCCGACCCGGTTGGCGCCGGATGCCATCTGGCGCGTGGCGGGCGAGAGGCCGTTGAAGCCGTTGCCGAGGCTGACCGTGTAGGGCAGGGCGTTGGAGCAGCTCACCGAGAGGTTGGTGGAGGAGTCGATGTCGGCGGAAAAGATGGTCGCGGTGCCGAAGCTCATCGCGTTGCCGCTGACCAGGCATTTGTTCGGCACGACGATCGAGACCGTCATCGTCGATCCCCACGAACTGCCGAGGATGGTCACGGTCGTGCAGGGCTGGATGAGGAGGCCACCGCTGGTTTCGATATAGAGGTTGGAAACAGTGTTGGCGAAGGTCTCGGTATAGGTCTGGCCGGCCGCGACGGTCTGCTGGCCGGCGAACACCCGGCCATAGATCGGCACCGATCCGGAGTAATTGCCGAGAATGTCGTAGGTGAAATCCACCTGCAGGCCCGCGCCGGTGCCTGTTCGCCAGCTCGACCAACGGGCCGTGCGCGCGGCATCCGTGTAGAGATCGTAGTGGATCTGGTTGACGCCGCTGATGGCGACGCGTGGGCCGCCGGCCTCGCCGTTGGGATCGCCGATGCTCAGGCAGGCGCGGCCGGCCTGATTGAGCGCCACGGGGTTGAAGCAGGAGAAGGCAATCGTTCCCGAGACATCGACCGGCGCGTTGGCGAGAACATCGGCGGGGTTGAAGGTCAGCGTCGTGCCGGTTACCGAGCAGAGGTCGGCCCGCGCCGGGAGCGCGGCACCGGCAAACAGCGCGAAAATCAGTAAAATCCGGGCGATCAGTGCATGGCGCATGTCAGAGGTCCTACCTCGCCGAGCGTGCCGCGGCGGTCGGCATGGCTGAAGGTCATTGTGCAGGTCCTGCCGCCATCCTCGATACGCAAGGTGTTGGTCGCGGCGATGCGCGGCAGGAAGGTCAGACCGCCGTAACCGATCGTGAGGTCCGCCTTGCCTTCCTCGAAGAAGAACCGGGTGCCGGGCGGCATCGGCTTGCCGTGCCCGTCGTGGATCGTGACGCGCGCGCCCTCCCGCGCGGCGATGGTCCCGAACCGGACCGTCGCCACCCCCCGGAAGCTTGGCAGGATTTCGGTCTCGGTCTGCGCGGCGTAGCTTTGGGGCGGCAGGCTTTCCGGCACGACCGCGATGCGGGAGGGCTGGAGCGAATTGACATCGGGGATCACGAGCTTGCCGGACGTGCCGGTTCGCCCCACCGGGCGATTTTCGTGCAGGATTTCGACACCCGGCGCGCCGGCATCGACGATCGCAAAGGCATCCTGCACGCGGCGGCTGGCAAAAATGCCGGCGCGGGTGGCGATGATCGCGCCCTCCGCCTCGCCATGACCGCCGAGCAGGGAGCCATCCTGCCGGACGCCGGCGCCGATGCGCCCCTGCGCGGTACGGTAGCCGAGATCGGCCCCGCGCATCGCCAGCCGGCCTTCGCTGTCGTAAAGGCGCCAGCTGTAATCGTGTTCGCCGGCGCCGAAGGGGCGGTTCACGTCGAGCGCGGCCGAGCGGCTGCCGCCGGTCGCGCCGGCGCTGGTGTTGACGAGAATGCCGTCGTCGAGCGGGAAGGAGAGGCCGGCGAGAACGCCGCGCTCGCGGGTTGTTCCGAAATTTGAGAACAGCGTCACATGGGCATTGTATTTCCGGGCGAGGGTCTGCGACCACGACAGCGAGGCGAGCCGCGTCGTGTCGCCGCCGCCACGCTCGACATTGACGAGGTTGACGGAGGCAGAGGCGTCAAGCGCTTCGAAACGGGCGCCAAGCGAGGCCCGGTCGATCGCGCGCGGAACCCGCGCCGAACGGAGCGGCGCATAGAAACCGGAAGCGGTGAGGGGAACCGGCAGGCCGCGAAGCGCCAGCGGCGCGGTGGCCCCGGCGAGATCCTGATAGGGGCCGAAGCGGCGCTGTATGCTCGCGCCGAGAAATAGTCGCCGCCAGTTCGCCTGCCAGCTCGCGTGGCCAAGGGCGCCGAACGCGCCGGCATGTCGGCTCGCGGCGCCGGCAATTGAAAAGGTGCCCAGCTGACCGGCGCCGAGGGTGAGGCCGCCGCCGGCGAGCACGAGGCCAGTGGTGGTCTCGGCATGGGCTTCCAGCGTCATGCGGTCGCTGAGGCCGTAGCGGAAGCTGCCTTGCCCCATCGGCCGCTCGCCGTAATCGAAGGAGTCGAGTGCGTAGCGCAGGCGCGGATAGCCGAATTCCACCGAGTAGTCGCTCATGCCCGGCGCGAGAAGGCGGGCGGAGGTGAAGAACGGCAGGCTGGTGGCGGTCTCGCGCCCGGTGACGTCGCGCACGACGACGCGCGCCGTTCCGCTTTCGCCGGAAACCGGCAGGTTCGTGAGCCGGAACGGCCCGGCGCCGACCGGCTGGGAGGCGATGCGCATCGTATCGACATAGACATCGACCGTCGACGGCACGGCCGCGCTGCCCGAGACGCTCGGCATCGGCGCGGTGACGATATCCGGTCGCAGGCCGAAATCGCGGCCGATCTGCACACCACCGAAGCGTACCGGCCGGCTCCACGCCGGCCCTGCCGAAATCGTGTCACCGGCGACGACGCGGGTCGCGGTCTCGCGATGCGTGTAGACATAGGCCGTTTCGAGCCGGAGCGCGCCTTCCCGTCCGAGCGTAGTGCCGAGAATGGCGCTGTTCTGCAGCGTGCCGTAGGGAGAGATCGCGCGGCTCTCCAGCGTGAGCGTTCCGGTGGAATAAGGCCGCGCGCCGGCGCCATAGCCGCGCGCGAGGGTGCCATAGGCGTTGTAATTCGTCACCAGCCCGAATTCGCGGGCGGTCTCGGGCAGGATCTCCTTGCGAAGCCGGCCTGCGTGGAGATCGTATTCGCGCGGGATTCGCCGGGAATCGGGCAGTTGAAGCTGAAGTTTCTGCTCGCGTTCCTGATAGAACACGCTGATGCCGGGAATGGCGTCGAACGCCACCATCTCGCGAGCCGGACCTTTTCCCGGCGGCACGATGCCCAGCGCGATCAGCTCTTCGCGGCGAGCCATCAGGCGCCCGTCCGGCAGGCGGTAGATGTCGCCGATCAGGCCGGTGGGCTGGTCGTTGATGAAGACCTCCAGCGCGAGGCGCATCGGTCCGGTCGGTCGTTGAGCCTCGGCCGGGCAGGAAGGATCGCAGGAAAGAAGGACAAGCAGCATCGCGAGAAAGCCTGAAGACCAGCCCGGCGGCAAAGCCCGGCGGGGTTGATCACCGCCCGGCATGGACCCGCGCGCTCAGCGGCCCGATATCGGTGACGGCGTGGACGATGCCGTCCGCCCGGTTTGCCGGAACGTTCGCCACCCATTCCATGGTCGAGCCGGCCAGCACGTAGCCGAGCAGCCCGTTGCCGAAGCCGACCTTGCGGCCGTCGCTGAGATGGAGGGCGACATTCGACAATCGCAGCCGCCGGCCGCCGCTGTTGCTGACCCGCAGCGCGAGTTTGCCGTTGCGCTGGCCGAGGCGCCAGGTCAGCCGGGGCATGGCCTGTCCGCTCCGCCCGATGAACACGGGAATCGAATGCCGCGTCACCAGCGCGACCGCGCTGCCGCGCCGGGCCGCGGCTTCCGGCAGTTGATCGACCAGCACGCGATAGGAGGTCTCCCCGGCAAGCGGCGTGCGGGCCAATCGCACGAGGCGGACGGCGTAGTTCGCGCCGGGCACCAGCGATGTCATCGGCGGGGAGGCGATGACATCCTCCGCCTCGACCAGCGTCTCCCGGCCATCGGACTGGCTCCAGCGCATGACGCGCGTCTGCACCTCGATGGGCCTGTCGCCGGTATTGCGGAGGCTGACCACCGCCGTCGGCGCCTTGTCATTCATCTCGATCAGGACCGGAAAGGCCTGGAGCGAAGCGGCATGCGCGGGTGCGGCCAGCAGCAATGGCAACAGGGCATGGGTCGGCATTCGCCGGCGGGGCGTCATGGACGATCCTTTCGAAACGGAGCGGCGGAGCGGGTCCGGCGCCTGCGGGGGAAACGGGCTTACGCGGAGACGCTGAACACAAAGAGGGACGCTGCGGCGCGCGGCGCCGGTCAATAGGTGATCGTGATCGTCACGGTGTCGGTGTAGGTGCCCGGCGGGGGCACGGTCTGCACAGGAATGCGGGCGTAAACCGTGAAGCTCTGGTTCGCGCCGGTGCCGGTATCCGCCAGCGTGTCGACGCCGGCCGTCTCTCCCCAGACCTGCGTGCGCAGGGCATCGCGGTAGAGCGAATAGATCACCGCGTTGCCGCCGTTCGACATCTTGCGCGCGGCGTAGGTGGCGCCCGAGCCTCCGCCAACGCTCATGCCGATATCGTAGGTCGTGGTCGCGGAACAATTCACAGTCAGCGTGGTCGTCTGGTCGACATTGACGATAATCGTCGAGACGGTGCCGAAGTTGATGGCGGGCGCCGAGACGACCGAGCAGGAAGCCGCGACGGTGATCGACAGATTGAGCGAGCCGGTCGCGGTTGCTGCCTGCGAGGGTTGGGCCATCACGGCGATCAGGAGAGCAAGGCAGGCCGCGGGATAGTTCATTCTGCATTCCTGGCGAGAGTCGCTAAATAAATACAACTGTAAGGTGTATTGATGTGGTAAAGATTCGCTTAACACGCGAGGCAGAGAAACCCTCTTGACTTGGAGTGCGCTCAAACGCGTAGCTT
>JAVTWI010000257.1:0-6320 GCA_032229845.1 Rhabdaerophilum sp. | reverse complement strand
CCTTTCGTTCGAATCCTTTGGCAAGGATCTCATCGACGGACTTGTCGATGAAAGCATGGCTTCGCCGGAAGACCACGCGATGCTGAACGACCTGCGCTTGCGATGCACGATGGCGATGCTGATGTGCCTCGATCGCAAGCATCGCGCGGCCTATGTCCTCGGGGAAGTGCTTGAGATGGAGCATGTCGAAGCGGCCGCGATTCTGGAGATCGAGCCGGCGACGTTCCGCAAGCAGATCTCGCGAGCCCGTGCCAGCATACAGGCGTTCGCGAACACCCTTTGCGGTCTGGCCAATGCCTCGGCGCCCTGTTCCTGCCCGAAGCGGCTGCCTGCGGCCCTGAACTGCGGGCGGCTCGGCTCCGGTCCGTCACCGGTGCTCGCCGAAGCTCCCGGATACGCGGCCGTGAAGGCGATGGCGGCACGCCTCAACGTCCGGCTTGTCACGGCCAAGCTGCAGCAGGCCACCGGACCGCTCAGGGCGCCGGAGGATCTCGCGGCGAAGGTGCTGAGCCTCGTCGACCCGCCAACCTGACCACGGATCTCAATTGAAAGGAGAGAACGATGAAACACGCTTTTGCGTGCACGCTACTGCTTTGCCTTGCGTTCACGGGCGCCGCCCCTGCCCAGCACACCCCTACCCCAATCGGCAAGAGTGCCACGAAAGGAGAAAAGACCATGAACAAGGATGAAATCGACGTTCAAGGCGTCATCGAAAAAATGACCACGGCGTTCCAGAATGCCGAGATCGACAAGGTCATGGGAACCTACGGCCCCGGCGCCGTGGTGCTTTTCCAACCTGGGCAGCCGGTTTCGGACCCGGAGCAGCTGCGGCAGATGTTCAGCGTCATGGCGGCGGCAAAGCCGACCTTCACCTATTCAGGCAACGAGTTGAACGTGAGCTCCGATACCGACGTCCACATCGCGCCGTGGGATATGAAGGCGCAGACACCGGACGGCAAGGAGATCCGGCAGTCGGGCCTCTCCATTGCGGTGCTGCGCCGGCAGCCTGACGGGGCCTGGAAAATGGTAATCGACAACCCGCAGGGGGCGCGGCTCCTTCCCGGTAACATGTTCGCGGCTAGTCTATTGCTCCCGAACCGACCGCACACCCCGGCCGGTTCGGACAACCCGATTGCCGGCACGCCTCACGCCACGTGCGGCACGTCGAACAGCATGAAATCGCCTTCGCTCATCGTGCGCGACAGCGTGACGCGGTTACGGCCCGCGGATTTGGCGGCGTAAAGGGCGATATCCGCGTCCTTGAGCGCCTTGTCGAACCCGTCCGTATCCTTCTTCTGCGCGACACCGATACTCGCGGTCACGTCGAGAGGGCCGTTGCCGGTCTCGAACGGCGTCGCGGCGATCACGCGGCGCAGGGCCTCCGCCTTCTCCGCCGCAGCGGCGAGACCGCCGCGCACAAGGAGGCCGAATTCCTCGCCGCCGAGACGCGAGAACCCCTTGTCGATTCCGACCGCGCGCCGGCCGATCTCGCGCAGCACCTCGTCGCCCACCTCGTGGCCATTGGCGTCGTTGATGTGCTTGAAATGGTCGACGTCGAGCACGATGACGGAAAAAGGCCCCTCCTCGAAGGCACAGAGATCCAGTGCCTCGAAGAAGGAACGGCGGTTGCGCAGCCCCGTCAGGCTGTCGAACGACGCCAGCCGGATGAGATCGCGATGCGCGGAGAGCAGCCGCCCGGCCGCGCGCAGGCGGGCGAGCAGCTCGCTTTTCCGCGGCGGGGCATTGATGAAGTCGTCGGCGCCGGAATCGAGCGCTTCGACCAGCTTGGCCTCGTCGCGCGACGTCGACATCACAATGACATAGAGCGGATTGCCCTGGCTCGCGATCAGCCGCGCCTCCCAGCACAGCTCGAAACCGGACATCGTGGAGAATTCGATCGCGGTGATCAGGACATCGAACGGTTGCCCGGCACGAAGAATCTGGAGTGCGACGTCGCCATCTTCCGCCAGGATCACTTCATGGCTGTCTTCCTGCAGGATCGACGCCACCAGCCTTCGTTCTACGGCACTCGGATCGGCAACCAGAACACGCATCAATCTCTCCTGCGGGCGTCGTGGTGCTTCCCTACCATTCCTTTCAGAATGAATGGTTGCCAGACGCGATAGGACAGAAACTGAGGTTAAAAAAAAGAAAACGGGCCACTCAGGCCAATTTTTCGCGCGCAGGTTGTAAATCTCAGCCCGCCGGACTCTCCTTGGCCTTGAGGCCGCGCATCTCCGTCTTGCCGGCGGCATGAGCTGCCGCCTGCAGCGCATGGCGAAACTCGTCCCGCTTCTCGTGAATGGAGGCGATGACGAGCCCCATCGGCACGCCGATATCCACCAACGCCGCCTCCGAAAGCTGGAGCGACGCCTCGATCGTCTCGGGCACGGCGTCCGTGACGCCAATCGTGTAAAGGTGCCGGGCGTGGGTCGCGTCACGCGCGCGGGCAACGATCGTTACATCCGGCCGGGTCGCACGGACCTGCTCGACGACAGCGTCGATCGCGCTCTGCGTGTGGATGGTGATGATCACGGCGGAAGCCTCGCGGAGCCCGCAGGCATGCAGGAACGCCGGATTGGCCGCATCGCCGAAATAGACCTCGACGCCCGCCTTGCGTTCCCGCGACACCCCCGCCGCGTCATGATCCGTCGCGATGAACGGAATGGAATGCCGCGTCAGCATCGCGCAAACGACCTGCCCGACGCGGCCATACCCCACGACGATGACATGACCGGTCTTGCCCGCCGGTTTCGCTTCGGTCTCGGGGTCGGGAGCCTTCCGCTGCGCCGCCCACCCGTCAAAGCGCCGCGCCAGCAGACCCATCAGCGGGATCAGGATCATCGTCAGCGAGGTTACCGCCAGCAGGAAGCTCGCGACATCCGCGGGGACGATCTTCGCCGCCACCGCGGCGCCGATGGCGACGAAGGCGAATTCACCGCCGGGGCCGAGCAGCAGCCCCGCCTCGACGCTTACCGGGATGGCGAGCCGGAACAGGCGGCCGAGCGCGATCATGACCAGCGTCTTGAGAGCCATCAGCGTCAGTGCCGCGCCGAACAGCAGCATCGGCTGGCGTGCGACCTCGCGGAGGTCGATATTCATGCCGACCGTGAAGAAGAAGATGCCGAGCAGAAGCCCCTTGAACGGCTCGACGATCCCCTCGATCGCCTTCTTGTACTCGGTATCGGACAACATCAGCCCGGCGACGAAAGCCCCGAGCGCCATCGAGAGGCCGGCCATCGCCGCCGCGACGCCGGTGCCGACGATCACGAACAGGATCGCCGCCACGAACAGTTCGGTCGACTGCGCCAGCGCCACCAGCCGGAACAGCGGCCGCAGCAGCAGGCGCCCGAAGATGACGATGCCGGCGAGCGCGATCCCCGTCTGCGTCAGGGCGATGCCGAGGCTCGCCATCAGACTCTGCTGTCCGTCGCCACCGAGGATCGAAACCAGCAGCAGGATCGGCACCACCGCCAGATCCTGCACCAGAAGGACCGAAAACACAGCCCGCCCCGCACTGGTGCGCAACCGCCCCTGTGACGAGAGAATCTCGATGACGATCGCGGTCGAGGACAGCGCCAGCGCCGCACCGACGACGATCGCCGCCGCCGGTCCCAGCCCGGCCAGCCGCGCCAGCCCGGCGATCAGAACTGTCGAGGCCAGCACCTGCGCCATGCCAAGCCCGAACACCAGCCGGCGCATCGTCATCAGGCGGGAATAGGACAGTTCGAGGCCAATCAGGAACAGGAGGAAGACGATGCCAAGTTCGGCGATGGCGGCGACGTTCTTGGCGTCTGTCACGGTCAGCCAGAACAGCGCCGGCACCTCCGGGATGAAGGTGCCGAGCCCGATCGGGCCGAGGATCGCGCCGGCGCCGAGATACCCCAGAACCGGCGAAAGCCCCCACCGCCGGACGAGCGGCACCACGACCGCCGCCGTGCCCAGCACGACCAGCGCGTCGCTATACGCATAGATGTTGACCTCCGAGGCCAAGCGCCCTCTCCGATCTTCCCGACGAATCCGGTTTCAGCCTAGCACGACGGCACAACCGGCCGTCGAGTCCCCTCAGCTCTCGCGCTTGATCGCGCTCTCGTGCCAGCGGTGCAGCAGGCGATGCGAGATGTAGCTGGTGGCAAGGAAGATCGCGATGCCCGACAGCGAGATCATCAGCAGCGCGGCGAACATTCGCGGGATCTTGAGCTGATAGCCGGATTCGAGAATGCGGTAGGCAAGGCCCGAAGCCGTGCCGCCGGTGCCGGCGACGAATTCCGCCACCACGGCACCGATCAGCGCCAGCCCGCCGGAAATTTTCAACCCGCCGAGGAAATAGGGCAAGGACGCCGGCAGGCGCAGGTAGCGCAAGGTCTGCCAGCGGCTGGCGCCGTAGAGCTGGAACAACGCGACGAGGTTGTGATCCGCCGAATTGAGCCCGAGAATGGTGTTCGACAGGATCGGGAAGAAGGCGACGATCCAGGCGCAGATCAGCAGCGAGAGATTGACGTCGCCGACCCAGATGATGATGAGCGGCGCGATCGAGACCACCGGCGTCACCTGCAGGATGACGGCATAGGGCAGCAGCGACCGTTCAAGCCATTTCGACTGGGTGAAGACCACCGCCAGCGCGACGCCGACGCTGACCGCCGCGATCAACGCCGCAAAGGTGATGCGCAGCGTCACCCCCAACGCGATCGACAACGTCGGCCAGTCGTTCAACAGGGTCTTGGCGATGACGCTCGGCGCGGGCAGCAGATACGGCGGAATGTTCTTCAGCCAGACCATGTATTCCCAGAAACCGAGGAACAGCGCGCCCGTCACCAGCGGCGCGAGAATGCCCGGCCAGCGGCTTTTCGGAATGCCGAGAACGCGCTCCTCCGTCGCGAAAACCGGCGCAGCGTCCTGATCGGTCCCCTTCGTCACCACCACTGCAGGTTTTTCGTCGGCAAGCGTCTCGCTCATGTCGTCCGCCTCCTCAGGCGTCAATGGCTTGCTTGAGGGCATCCGAGCCGAGGCGGCACAGATGGGCGTATTCCGCCGAGGTGCGGAACAGGTTGTCGCGCGGGAACGGCGCATCGACCATCAGTTCGCTCATGACGCGACCCGGCCGCGCCGCCATCACCACGATGCGCTGGCTGAGGTAGACGCTCTCGAACACCGAATGGGTGACGAACACCGCCGTAAAGCGGTTGCGCTCCCACAGGGTCAGCAGATCGTCGTTGAGCTTGTGCCGGGTGATCTCGTCGAGCGCGGCGAAGGGTTCATCCATCAGCAGCACCTTGGGCTCGGTGACGAGCGCCCGGGCGATCGAGACGCGCATCTTCATGCCGCCCGAGAGTTCGCGCGGGTAGCTTTTCTCGAAGCCCTTGAGACCGACGAGTTCGAGCATTGCGGCGGCGCGGTCTCGCGCCTCCGCCATCGGCACGTGCTTGAGGCGCAGCGGCAGCAGAATGTTCTCCAGCGCCGGCGCCCATGGCATCAGCGTCGGCTCCTGGAATACGAAGCCGAGGCTGTGCTCCTCGTGCCCGTAGGCATCCGCGCTTTCCGCGCCCGGCCATTCGATCGTGCCGGCCGAGGGCGCCGAAAGGTCGGAGACAAGGCGCAGCAGCGTCGATTTTCCGCAGCCCGAAGGCCCCAGCAGGCTGACGAACTCGCCGGAATAAAGGTCAAGATCGACATCCCGCAACGCGAGCGTGCCGTTCGAGAATTTTTTCGAAAGGCCACGGATCGAGACGAGCGGGCGTCGTTTCGCCTGCCCGTTCCCGACCGGCGCCGGGCCGGCTTGTGTCATCAGATGCCGATGCCCTTGTTGATGAACGCGAGGCTGTAGGCCTTCTTCACGTCGAGGCCAGCCGGGAACACGCCCGCCTTGGTCATGTCGTCGTAGAAGTGCGCCCAGCGCTCGTCGGTCATCGCGCCGACACCGAGCTTGAGCGCATCGCCGGACATCACGATGCCCTTTTCGTTCATCGACTTGATCGCGAAGGCGATCTTGTCGTCGCTCATGTCCGGGTTGTCCTTCTTGATCAGCGCGTTGGCGGCGGCATTGCCCTCGCCGTTCTTCATGTAGGCAGCCCAGCCTTCCAGCGTGGCGGTCACGAAGCGCTGCACGACATCCTTCTTTTCGTCGACCATCTTCTGGCTGATCGAGATCGTCGTCGAATAGGGGTCGTAGCCGGAATCGGCGAGAAGATGGACGACCGGCTTCACGCCGCCTTCCTTCTCGATCGCGAACGGCTCGGAGGTGAGATAGCCCTGCTGGCACATGCTCTTGTCGGCGAGGAACGGCGCCATGTTGAACGTGTAGGGCCTCAGCTGCTCGTCGC
>JAVTWI010000256.1:2648-6324 GCA_032229845.1 Rhabdaerophilum sp. | reverse complement strand
AAATCAGCAACGACGAACGGAACCTTCGCGTGATTCTTGCGTTTTGATCTCGATCAATGCATGTTTCTCGCATGGACCAGTTCGACCTCCGCATCCTCGACGCACTCCAGCGCGACGGGCGCCTCACCAACAACGATCTCGCCGAGCGGGTCGGGCTTTCCGCCTCGCAATGCTCGCGCCGCCGGGCTCAGCTTGAGGCGGACGGGCTGATCCGCGCCTATCACGCCGCGCTCGACCCGGAAGCGCTCGGCTTCAAGGTGCAGGCTTTCGTGCAGGTGACGCTGGCGACGCATTCGCCCGACAATTCGCGGCGCTTCCAGACCCTGATCGAAGGTGTTGACGCGGTGCAGGAAGCCTTCTCGGTGACGGGCGAGGCCGACTACCTCGTCAAGGTCATCGTCGAGGACCTGCCGGCGCTGGCGAAACTGCTCAACGAGGTGTTCCTGCCGCACGAGAGCGTCGCGCACGTGCGCTCCTCGATCGCGCTGACCTCGCTGAAGGACAGCCGCATCCTGCCGATCGCCACGGGCGGGCGCCGGCGGTGAAGGCCGCCGGAAAGACCCGGCGCGCGACTTCCTTTTGCCGCGATTCACGATAGATATGGGGCGTCCCGTGGCCCCATTCCCGCGCTGCGGAAAGGAAGGATTTCCCGATGCGATCCAGTTCGTTCCAGCGGCTCCTCGTGCTCGCGATCGGCGCGGTGTCGGTCCTCGCCCTTGCGCTGGACCTGTCCGGAATGAACACGCAGGTGCCGCTCTACGTCTCTGTCGCAGGCCTCGTCCTTGCCGGCTGGATGCTGGTGCCGATCCGCACCGGCGCCTTCGCCCGGTTCTTCCTCGTCTTCTACAGCCTCGGCTATCTCGGCCTCGTGCTGCTGTTCCTTGCCCAGCCGATCCTGCCGGGCTGGCTCGCGGCCATCATCCCGCCGCCGCTGACC
This sequence comes from Rhabdaerophilum sp., assembly GCA_032229845.1. Classification (GTDB taxonomy): domain Bacteria; phylum Pseudomonadota; class Alphaproteobacteria; order Rhizobiales; family Beijerinckiaceae; genus Rhabdaerophilum. The sequence continues at coordinate 5,387 of JAVTWI010000256.1, read as the reverse complement.
GGCTTCACCGCCGCCGCCTTCGGCATTCTCGTGCTTGTGCTGGCGCGAATCCCGGTGATCGGCTCGATCTTCGCGATCGCAGATCCCTATTTCGAGACAAATGACCGCAGGCCGCTTCAGGTGCCGCTGTTCGGCTCGATGATGGTGCGCGAAAAATGGGTGGCCTATATCATCCTCGGCATCATCATCCTGATCAATCTCGCGCAGGTCGGCATTTCGGTCCGGCTCAGCTATTGGAGCCGTGACTGGCTGGATTCGATCCAGAACAAGAACGCGCCCGAATTCTGGCGCCTGCTGTTCTGGGTCTGGGTGCCGTGGGTGGCGGTGCTGATCGCCTCCAACGTCATTGAATTCCTGCTGCTGTCCGTCTTCAAGATCCGCTGGCGCGAGTGGACCACGCTGCGGCTGATCGGCCGCTGGCTCGATGGCGGCACGCATTACCGGCTGCAGTTCAACGGCGGCGCGGTCGACAACCCGGACCAGCGCATTCAGGAAGACGTCAACAAATACATCAACACCACCTATTCGCTGACGATCACAATGATCCAGCAGGTCTCGACGCTGATCTCGTTCTCGGTAATCCTCTGGGGGCTGTCGTCCGCGCTGACCCTGCCGGGCACCACGACCAAGGTGCCGGGCCTGCTGTTCTGGATGTCGCTGATCTATGCCGCGCTGGGAACGGTTGTTGCCCATCTCATCGGGCGACGGCTCATTCCGCTCAATTTCCAGCAGGAGCAATACGAGGCGAACTTCCGTTTCGGCCTCGCACGCCTGCGCGAGTACGCGGAGCCCGTCGCCCTTCTCGGCGGCGAGACAGCCGAGAAACAGAAGCTGGGGTCGCGGTTCCGGTCGGTCATCACCAATTTCTTCGCCATCGTCAGCGTCCAGAAATGGCTGACGGCCTTCACCCAGCTTTACGGCTCGTCCAACAGCGTCATCCCCTACGTCGTCGCCGCACCGTTCTATTTCGCCGGTCAGATCACGCTCGGCGTCCTGAACCAGACGGCCGGCGCCTTCAGCCGCGTCGATGCCGCCCTCTCGTTCTTCATCGACCGCTACGCGACCCTCGCCGATTACAAGGCGGTGGTCGATCGTCTGACGAGCTTTGACCAGTCGATCAATTCCGCCATCGAGCGCCGCGAGACCTCGCAAATCGAGCGGCAGGGCGTCGCGAGAGGCGATCTGCACATTCCCTCCCTCTCGCTCGCGCTGCCGGAAGGCCGCGCCATCGCGCATGTCTCCGATCTCACCTTCCGCAAGGGTGAGCGCACGCTGCTCGTCGGCCCCTCGGGCTCGGGGAAATCGACCCTGTTCCGCGCCATCGCCGGCATCTGGCCGTTCGGTTCGGGACGGATCGAGCAGCCCGAAGGCCGCTCGGTGATGTTGCTGCCGCAGCGACCCTATATCCCGATCGGCACGCTGCGCGGCGCCGTGAACTATCCCTTGCTGGAGGGCACACACCCGGACGACGACATCCGCCGGGCGCTCGAAGCTGTCGGCCTGTCGATGCTCGCCGGCCGCCTCGACGAGGAGGCGAACTGGTCGCAGATGCTTTCAGGCGGCGAGCAGCAGCGCCTCGCCATCGCCCGCGCATTGCTGGCGAAGCCGGACTGGCTGTTCCTCGACGAAGCGACCTCGGCGCTCGACGAGCCGCTGGAGGACCGCGTCTATCGTGCCATCCAAGACCTGCTGCCGGCGACGACGATCGTCTCGATCGGCCATCGCTCCAGCCTGATCAACAATCACGACCGGCGCATCGAGATGCGGATGGGCGAGGACAACCTCTTCGCGGTGGTCGACGCGCCGGTGAAGGCCTGAGCGGGCTCGCCCCTCACCCGATATTTCAGGCGCTTTTCGCGAGGCGGGATGGCGTGCGTGTCGCCAGCGCCTCGGCGAGGCGATCGTTAAGCGGGTTCTCGGCGCCGAAGGCGTAATCCGGCGCGTTGACGAGCACGCGCGTCGCCCCCTTCGCCACCAGCCGGTCGGAGAGCGTGGCGACCTGGGCCTTGCCGGCGAGCAGCACGAGCCGCTTCTCCTCGCTGATGAGGATTTCCGCGCCATCCGAGGCGAGCGAGGCCAGAAAGGCCTCATCGAGCGGCTCGCCGAGATAGGCGCGAAGCTCACGCTTTTCGCGCGCTTCTTCCTCGGCATGGATGCGCGCCAGCACAAGCCGCGCCATCTCGCGAGCCTCGTCCGACCAATCGGCGTGCAGCGAGGCGACGAGATTGGCTTCCGATTTCAGCATCGTGCCATCGTCGAGCACCTTCAGCGCATTGGCGGCCAAGGTCGAGCCGGTGGTGGTGATATCGACGACGATATCCGCCGTACCCGCCGCCGGCGCGCCCTCGGTCGCCCCGAGGCTCTCGACGATGCGGTAATCGGCGATGCCGTGCTTCTTGAAGAAGCGCCGCGTGAGGTTGACGTATTTGGTCGCAACGCGCAGGCGCCGCGCCTGCTTGTGCCGGAAATCGGCTGCGACCTCCTCGATGTCGGCCATTTCGTGCACGTCGATCCAGGCTTCCGGCACGGCGACGACGACATTGGCAAAGCCGAAGCCGAGCGGCGCCAGCATCTCGACCTTCGAGGCAGGATCGGCGAGCGACTCATGGATGAGATCGGCGCCCGTGACGCCGAAATGCACCGCGCCGCGCGCGAGTTCGCCGGCGATCTCGGACGCGGACAGAAAGGCGATCTCGATGCCCTCGATGCCCTTGACGGTGCCGCGATAATCGCGCGCGC
>JAVTWI010000256.1:0-2548 GCA_032229845.1 Rhabdaerophilum sp. | reverse complement strand
AAGGCGATCTCGATGCCCTCGATGCCCTTGACGGTGCCGCGATAATCGCGCGCGCCGCGCGGCTGGACGATGTTGAGCCCGGCGCGCGAAAAGAACGCGAAGGCGTTTTCCTGCAGCCGCCCCTTGGAGGGAATGCCGATGGTGAGCACGGGCTTGCTCATGCTGCGCCTCCGTTCAGGCGATCGACCCAGATCGCGGCGCCGATGCCCGGCACATCGCGCCCGAGGCGCTCGAACAACCGGTCGTAGCGCCCGCCGCCGACAAGCGGCCGTTCGGCATCGGCACTGCGGCGGATGTCGAACACGAAGCCGGAATAGTAATCCATGTTGCGGGCAAAGCCGGCAGAGGCCTTCATCCGCGCGAGCGGCAGCCCGCGCGCGTCCATGAAGCCGGTGCGCTCTTCGAACCGGTCGATGGCCACGCCGAGATCGAGCGAGGCTTCGCCGGCGAGCGCCCGCAGCGCACCCGCGACTTCATCCGGATCGCCGGTGATGGCGAGGAAGCGTCGCAGGATCGCGGCCTGCTCGGCACCGAGCGCCTGGCTCTCCTCATGTGCGCGCTTGAGGAAGCGGCCGGCGATATCCTCCGCCGTGCGCCCGCCCGTCGCGGTGATGCCGGCCATCGAGAGAAGGTCCTTCACGAAGGCCTTGGCCTCATCGGGGTCCGCGCCCTTGAGCGCGTCGAGCACACCGGAATAGCGCGCGAGGCCGCGCGGTTCGGCCTTGCGGGCCTCCATCTTCGCCGGATCGACCAGTGTGTCGATGCGCCCCTCGCCGAGCGCCAGCGCGAGCCGGCGGCGCGTCGCGGCATCGATGGCCAGCGCTTCGAGCAGCGCCGAGAACAACCCCAGATCGCCGATGTTGATCGCCAGCGCATCCTCGCCCGCGATTTCCGCGACGGCGTGGTAGCTCTCGGCGAGGATATCGGCATCCGCCGCCTCGCGGTCGGTGCGGCCGATGGACTCGAGGCTCACCTGCACGAATTCGCCGCTCTCGCCGGGGCGATGGCGGAACACCGGCCCGCAATAAACCTGATCCACCCGACGGCCGACCACGCCGGCCTTGAGATAGTCCAGCGCGGCGGGAATGGTGAATTCGGGCCGCAGGCACAGTTCCGCGCCGTCCTCGTCCGAGGTGATGAACAGGCGGCGGCGGATATCCTCGCCCGAGAGTTCGAGGAACGGATCGGCAGGCTGGAGCACCGGCACATCGGCGCGATGGAAGCCGGCGCGCATGAACCGCGAAACGAGGCCCGCCCCGTCCGCTCCCGCACCCGTGGCACGCGCCTGCGCCGCCTTCCCGCTTCTCTCGCTCATTTCAGCCTCGATACTCCCGGCATTGTAGGGCCAGCCGATACCATCCCGCGCGCGAAAGCGCGAGGGAAAAGCCGATTCGGGCTTAATGGTTTGGGTGAAGATCGGGCTCCGAGAGCCGGGAGGCACTTGCCCGTCATGCCCGCCCTTGGGGCGGGTATCCATGACTTGGAAAAAGCCGCAAGTCGTGGTTGGCCGGGCTGAACCCGGCCATGACGGCGTCGTTAGCGATGCTTCGCCAGCACGCCGCGGACGGCCTCGACGACACCGGAAACCGGCACCGCGAACTGCGCCTCGGCCTGCTGGCGGAGGTATTCCTCGCGATCCTTGATCGCGGAAAGGCTGGCGCCGAGGATGAGATCCTTCACCTGCACCTCGCCGTTCTCGCGCTCGTTCGAGCCCTGAATGATCGCAACGCGGGCGTTGCGGCGGTCGGCGTATTTCATCTGCGCCTTCATGCCCGCCGAGCCGAGGTAGAGTTCGGCGCGGATGCCAGCGTTGCGCAAATCCGCGACGATCTTCTGGTAGCTCGCCATCGCCTCGGGGGTCTTGTCCATCGCCAGCACGATGACAGGGCCTTCGGGCGCTTCGGTCGAGACCTTGCCGAGCGCCTGAAGCGCGGCGAGCAGGCGCGAGACGCCGATCGAGAAGCCGGTCGCGGGGACGGGTTCGTCGAGGAAGCGTGAGACAAGGCCGTCATAGCGCCCGCCGCCGCCGACCGAGCCGAAGCGGACGGGACGGCCATCCTCGTCCTTCACCTCGAAGAGCAGCTCGGCCTCATAAACCGGGCCGGTGTAATATTCGAGGCCGCGCACGACGGAGGGATCGATGCGAATGCGATCCGGGCCATAGCCGGCGGCGCGGACAAGATGGCCAATTTCGAGAAGCTCACCTGTGCCCTCTCGATATTTTTCGTTCTGAACCGCTGACGTCTTCAAGCCCGCTCCGGGAACCATTGATGACAACACCCCATCCGCATATGAGAGCTTTTGGGTAACCGTGCCGATCACAGTTTCTATTTCATCTGGACTCAGTGCTGCCCCGCGAGTGAAATCACCGCTTTCGTCCATGCGACCCGGCCCCAGCAGCTTTTTCACGTCCTCGACCGGAAATTTATCCAGCTTATCAATCGCCCGGAGGACGATCAGCCGACGCGCCGCGTTTTCCTCGCCGCCGAGGCCGATGGCTTCCATCACGCCATCCAAGATCTTGCGGTTGTTGACCTTGATGACGTAG
>JAVTWI010000255.1:0-6334 GCA_032229845.1 Rhabdaerophilum sp. | reverse complement strand
AAGGCCGAGCAGATCCCCGGACAGGACAGCCAGAAACAGCGCGCAGCGGATGGAGAACGGTCTCGAAAGCCTGGGCATGTCATCTCACGGGTTCGGGTTGTGGATCTTGCATTCGCTCATCGTCAGGTCCTTGCCCGGCGTGAAAAGCGAGAAGTCGAGGGTCGTATCGCCGGGGCCGGAATTGCCGCCTTCCGCGTTTCGGCTCGCGCGCACGAAAACGGCCGTCGGCGCCGCCGGGAGATCGATGCGGAAGTAAGCGGCATGCTGGTCCCCGGCGGGGCGGCCGAGCGCATCGCGCGTGCAGTCATCCGCCAGAAGCACGACCCTCCCGCCGGGAATATCGCGGCGAAGGATGGCCACGTAATCGGCGCTTGGATAGAGCTTGATCAGCACTAGCCGGTTGGGCCCGCGCAACAGCGGGTTTCTGGACGTCGAGAAGCGGACTTCGATGTTCGCATCGCCCTCGTTGGCCTTCGTTGTCGTCTGGTTCGCGCCCACACCGGCGGGAACATCCACCTCTCCGAAGCCGCTCAGCCGCAACTGGCCCTTCAGAAAGTAGGTGTAGGAATTGTCTTGTTCGCTGTCCGTCGGGTAGCTGATGCCTTTCCACTCAATGCCCTGAAGGGCCTGCATGGCGTTCTCGTCCTTTCGCTGGGCAAAGGCGAGCATCAGCGCCTCCAGCGCACTGCCGGCAGCCAGCGCGGGCAAAGGCGCCCCGATGTGGAGCGCGAACACGGCCCCGGCAAGGGCGCCGAGACGCGACCGCCTTGTCATGGCCGGATTTGCACCGGGATTTCTCTTCCCGCCTTTACGCATGTCGCGTGATGCCAGAAACGTTTGAGCTGGCCCATTCTTCACGATTGCGATCCGTTGTGAATTTCGATGGCCCAGCCTAATCGCGTTCATGCGCACGCATCAGTAGGAGGAAGATACCGGTACATCATCACCGCGAGGCGGATAATCTCGGGCGACGTGTTGAAGCAACGGAAGATGCGGGCGTTGCTCATGCCGCGGAGGCTACCCACCCCTCGCCCGGCCGCAAGCCGATTTTTATCTGACAGCGCCAGGCAAATGCTCATTGAGCAAAATATGTGTTTGACGACTCCCTGCCGCGTCTGCAAGTTCAGGCTAGGTTGCAGGGATGGAAGATACTGGCAGTGCCTAAGTTTGTAAGGCTCCTGGCTCTTTTGGCCCTGGTCTGGTGCGTGCCGGCGATTGTGGCCCATGCTGCAGAACCCGTATTTCTCGGCCCGCAGGCCGACCACCTGCTGGACGTCGAAGGAAGCTTGCGGATCGACGAACTGGCAGGTCCGAATGGCGCAGCGCTTTTCACGCTGGCGGGCGGAAAAGCCGCCAATTACGGCCCCCGCCCAACCCCACACGCTGTTCTCTGGCTGCGGTTCCGGCTTCCCGAGTCTTCTCCGGGAAATGCCGGGCAATCGACATTGACGTTCGAAGAACTCCGCATACGACGGGCAACTCTTTATCAGCAAGTCGGTCAGACTTGGCTCGCGCGGGTCTGGAATGCCGAAAAAAGTGCCGAGTCTCCTCATGGGGCCGCGTTTCGATATCCGGCGTTCTTGGTTGATCTGAAGCGCGATGGAGGAACAACGGCCTATCTCAAGATCGAGACGGCATCCTCCATGCGAGCAATGCTATATATTCAAAGCGCCTCGCAGTTCCTCTATAAGTATAGCAACGAAAGCCTCAATTACGGCATCGCGATCGGCCTTCTGGGCACATTGGCGCTCTATCTGTTTGCTGCCGGCCTTGCCGCCCGCGATACCAACGCACTCCTGCTTTCGGGGCTAGCTGGCAGCTACGTCACCTATCTGGCTTCCCACATGGCTTTCCTGGAAACGCATCTGCTGCCGGGTTCTCTGATCCTGGCGCGTACCGCATCCCTGACGGCGACGATCATTATCTTCGCGTTCCGAATTTTTTACGCCGACAGCTTCCTCGGTGTTCGCGACTATTTTCCAGTGTTTTCGAAGGTATTGCGCGCTGCGGCCTGGGCATTGGTCGGCGTGGCGGTCTATATTGGTTTCGATATCACCCTCAATGGTCAGACTTCCCTTCGCGTCCACACGGCCAGCTTCGGCGTGATTTCGTTTGTGCTGGCGCAGGCGGCGGCATTGGCGGTCCTCATGAAAAGGCCGCAGCGGGTGGCGATCTTCTATCTGTGTTGGGCGCCGATTTCCTATTTCAGTCTTGTGCGATTGCTTCACGATGCCGTGCCGTCAATCGGCCTGCATCCGGTCACGCTGACGCAGACCCACTTCTGGATGTGCTTCGGCTTTCTGTTGGCGGGAATCGTGGCTGGAATCGAGATCTATCTCAAGGAGCGGTCGAGGCGTCGCAGCGAGGAATTGAGGCTCCGCCGGATGCACGACATTGCCCTGAGTGCCTCAAACAGTTTCTGGGAGATCGGGCAGGACGGCTTGGTCGGCTATCTGACAGGGAGCGATGCCGGCGCGCTCGGTCTCGTTGCCGGTAAGCCGATGGACCTCGGCACCGAAACTGCCAACGGAGCGCTGGCCACCGCCCTAGCGGCGCGTGAGCCGTTTGTCTTTCGTTTCCGCGCCCCCCGGGGGAGAACGGACGTTCGAAATGCGCGGGCGCCCTTATTCCGCCAGCGACGGAAAGTTCGAGGGGTTTCGGGGCATTATCAGCGACGTAAGCATTGAGCTGGCGCGGGTGGAGCGGGAAGCTCACCAGCAGCACTTGGCAGCGGTCGGGCAATTGGCCGGTGTCGTTGCGCATGAAATCAACAATCTTCTGCATCCGATCATCAGCCTGACACGGCGGGCGGCATCTACCTTGCCTGGCCATGAGCAAAGTCGGCGCTGGCTCGACACGGTAACAGACGCCGGGCAGCGCGCCGCCGAGATCGTCGCTTCCCTTCTCAGGAGCGTGCGACCTGCAAACCAGCAGCAGGACATGGCAAGTCTGGTCGAAGGGGTCGGACGCGCGTTCGAGGCGCTCAAGCCTGTCATGCCGGAAGGCGTTGATCTCAAACTCGAGATTTCAATTACCAAACCCGCCATCATTGCGAGCAAGGATGCGTTCCAGGTTCTCGCGAATCTCGTTTCGAACTCGATCTATGCCATCAGCGGCAGCGGCGAGGTCCACGTATCCCTCACCGATGGCCGGATGACCGATGGCCGCTCTTGCAATCGGCTGCAGGTCGCAGACAACGGGATCGGTATGGATGCCGCGACGAAAGCGCGAATTTTCGAGCCGTTCTTCTCCAGCAATTCAAGCGAACACCGGACCGGTCTCGGCCTTTCGATTGTCGCTGCCATTGTCCGGGAACATCAAGGCGAAATTTCCATTGAGTCGGAGCCCGGCCAAGGCACAACGATAGATATCCGGTTTCCGGTTATCGAGAATGCCGAAAAATAGGGGGGAGCATGGGAAAGACCGTACTGGTTGTGGACGACATCGAAGCGGTTCGGATTTCCCTCCACTCCGCCCTCATCGGCGCGGGCCATGACGTCAGGCTCGCCGCTGGAGCGAGCGAGGCCATGGAAATGATCCAGCTGCAGGCACCGGACATTGTGATCGCCGACATCTGGATGCCGGGTGTCAACGGAATTCAGCTGATTCAATTGATCCGGCAATCCTACCCGGCAATCCGCGTCTTCGCCATTACCGGCGGCGGCCCCAAATTGTCGCTCGAGGCCGCCGTTTCGCTCGCTCAGGTGTGGGGGGCGGAAAAGGTGTTCATCAAGCCGTTCGAGGAAGATGCGCTGGTCCTGGCCATCGACGAGGGCAGCAGCCCGGCGGCGGCTGAAAGGCCTAGCCGGAAGAGAGCGGGTCCCGGCTGCCACCCTGAACAGCGTAAATGACGTTCTGGAGGGTTTGCGCCAGAATTTCGCGCTCCTGCAGAGACAGGGTCTCCAGCGCGTCCTGAACCGTCTTGAGCGGATCCTTCTCCAGCATGACCCGGCCTGCCGGGGCAATCGCGATGACTTCACCGCGCCCCTTGCCGGCCGAACCTGCCTTGATGAGCAGTTCCTTCTCGATCAGCGTCCGGACCGTTCTGGAGACCGGTCCGAATGCGATTCCCTGAAAGCGCGCCAGTTGTATGGCGGTGGCCCGCCGGGGCTCGACGGTGGAGAAATATCGCAAGGCAACCCACTGCGCCGGAAATAGACCCTGGGAATGACCAGCCGAATGCAGCGCACGGGCGACCTGTTCGAGCAAGCTCGCCAGAGGCGCCGTTCGAATGTTTCCCGAATTAGGCAAATTTGCACCCTGATCGATTCTCAGCGTGCCCACTTTAGTCCTGCTCTTTCGGGCGCGCAAAAGGGGGAGACGGAAAGGCTGTGGCCTGTCCATGTCATCGACTTCTGCTTGACTTGCTCTGTGAGCATTATAAGATCTCCGCCGTTATTTCCCCAACGGAGAAGATGATATGTTCAAGTCACTTGCCATTCTCTCGGTTTGCGCCCTTGCGGCTGCAGCGCTGGTGCCGCAGTCTGCGGAGGCTCAGGCCCGCGTCCGGTATGTCGCGCCCAAGACCCCGCCCAAGAGCATCAGGTCCGCAATCCGGCCGCAGCCGGCTCCGACGGCCCGCATCGCGCCGGGCGCTGCGGTTCGCTCCAACCCGCAGCTTATCCAGTCCAATCGTGGCGGGCGCCTGATCGCCAACGACGGCGCCGGCATCGTCGCCGGTGGCGCCGGCAACTTCCGCAGGCGCTGAAGAGTGCAAAGCTCTCCGGCCGGCCGGTGGGCAGCGACCGCCGTCCCGGCCGGCCGGTAGAGTGTTGCGAATTTGCCGATTGAAACAGCCCCGTGGCCGGCGCGGGGAATCCGATCTTGAAACATTCTCCAAGACCATGAATAGCTCTAGGAGCAATTCAAAACGCCAATCGTATCGGGTTGATCCTATGCGCCTTTCCTCGTCGCTTTTCTTGCTGCTTTCGCTCGCAGCTCCGAGCCTGGCGGCTGACCCCGAGCCGTCGGACAAGGCACCCGGATTGCGCAACTGGTCGCTGCAACTGGAGCAGGAAGTCCGGGTCCTCTCCTGGCGCGCGACCCGCGGATACCCGGCGGCATTTGCGGCAGGCACACCTGGACGTGGCAGCCAGGTCTACATTCCCGTCTCCCTCAACTTCGGCTGGACACCGACGCCGGAAACCAAGCTGGAGCTTCTCGTGCGTTCTGGCTGGGCGTTTGGCCAGCAGCGTTCCGGCGGCGGCCTGAGCGGCACGGTTTCGACCCTGACGGACACTTCCATTACCCCAACGATCACTTATACGGGGTGGGAGAATTTCCAGCCTTTCGTCTCGCTGGCCGTGAACGCGCCGACAGGCCGCGCAAACCTGAAGGGCAGGCAGTCGTTCACCCGAATGGACCCAGATCTGGTGGAGGTCGCCAATTACGGGGCCGGCCTCGCCTTAGGGCCCACGATCGGCGTCAGCTATTCCTTCACTGCTGCAACCGCCGTCACCTTCAGCGTGGGACATACCTTCATGCAGCCCTACAAGCGCGATTCTGTCTTGGGGCCTCCGGGCGTCCCGCTTTCGCGGATGAACCCGGCCAATTCCACAACCTATAACGCGCAGATTTCGCACAAGACCGGCCTCTGGAGCCTGTCTCTTGCGGCTCTGTTGACCACAAGCGGCAAGAGCAGCGTCGATGGTGTTTTCGAATCCCGTTCGGGACACTCCTTCAACGTTCTGGGAAGCGCGGCTTACGCCTGGAACGAGGCGCACAGCACGACTCTGGTCGCGTCTCTCGGGTTTTCGCATCGCAACTATATCCTGGATCCGGCGCTGGGCCTTGTTCGGGAGCCCGCAAACCGAAACAACCGAACGTTCCGTGTCGGCCTCGAACATCTGTGGGCGCTGTCGCCGACATGGACGCTCGGCGCGAGCGCCAGCATCTTTGTTCGCGACAGGAACAGCTACGATCCGACGAACGTTCAGTTCGTTCCAGCAAAGTCCAAGCTCTCCCTGGGCATGAGTGCGCGTTACAAGTGGAGCGAAGCCATTTCCTTGAATGCGCGCGTCGAGCACTTCTGGTTGAACGAGACGTCCAGGCCGGATTTTGTATTCCCCGGCCCGATTGTAATCCCCGGAACGGCAGTTCCAAGACTGCGTTCGACGGGACTCCTGATGTCCGTCGGCAGTTCGGTCGCGTTTTGAGAATGAGGTTTGCGATGATCCCTATCGTGAAGGCTCTGGCGGTTTGTGGTGCACTGCTGGTGCTGGCGCACCTCCCGGCGGGCGGACAGGAACTCTCCCCCGACCAGCAAAAACGTCTGAAGCAGTCGCGGCTGGATTCCGAACGTGCTGCAGCAGTTGCACGCACCCAGCATCGGCTT
>JAVTWI010000254.1:0-6354 GCA_032229845.1 Rhabdaerophilum sp. | reverse complement strand
CTCGATCATGGATGGTCGCGACCTCCGCGCCGGGGCGATGGCGGCCATGACCCGCACCCGCAACCCGATCCGCGCCGCGCGGGCGCTGCTGGAGAGCGGTCGCGCCGTAATGCTTACCGGTCCGGCGGGCGATGATTTTGCTGCATCCGCCGGCCTTGAGATGGTCGCGCCGGATTATTTCACCACCGAACGGCGCGTGAAGGCGTTGGCGAGCCTCAAGGCGCGCGCGGCGCAAGGCACGTTCGCGAAAGCCTCCGAAGCCGAAAAGCATGGCACGGTCGGTGCCGTCGCACGGGATCGCGATGGCCACCTTGCCGCCGCCACGTCGACCGGTGGCTTCAACAACAAGCCGGTCGGGCGGGTGGGCGACAGCCCGATCATCGGCGCCGGCACCTATGCCGCCGATGGCGTCTGCGCATTTTCCGGCACCGGACAGGGCGAAATCTTCATCCGCTGCGTTGCCGGGCACGAACTCGCTTCGCGCATCCGCTACGGCGGGCAGAAGCTCGGCGAGGCCGCGCACGACCTTGTTCACAAAACGCTTGGCGGTTTTGGAATCGGTGCCGGGCTGGTGGCGCTCGGGCCTGAGGGCGATCCCGTCACGCCCTACAACACGCTCGGCATGTATCGCGGCTGGATCACCACGCGCGGCGAGATGGTCGTGGCGACCCACGGTGAACTTCATGCGTTGGGGCAGTTGGCATGACGGACCGCATGCTGATCTGGGGCGCGGGCGCGATCGGCGGCACACTCGGCGCCTACTGGAAGCGGGCCGGGCTTGACGTCACGATGGTCGATGTCGTCGCCGAGCACGCGAAAGCCTGCTCGACGACGGGTTTGGCGGTTTCGGGCCCGGCCGAGGAATTCCGGCAGGTTGTTCCGACGCTGACGCCTGACGCGTTGCAGGGAACATGGCCGATCATCGTCCTGGCGGTTAAGGCGCACGCGACCGAGGCCGCCGTGGCGATGCTCGCGCCGCACCTCGCGGAAGGCGGTTATGTCCTTTCCGCGCAGAACGGGCTCAACGAGATCGCCATTGCCCGTCTTCTCGACGCCGAGCGGACGATGGGCTGTTTCGTCAATTTCGGCGCGGATTGGCTGGGGCCGGGCGAGATCCTTTACGGCAACCGCGGCGCGGTCGTCGTCGGCGAAATCGACGGCCCGGTCCGTGATCGTACGCGGCGAATGCACGAACGATTGCGCCTGTTCGAGCCCGATGCCGTGCTGACCGACAACATCTGGGGTTATCTCTGGGGCAAGCTCGCCTATGGCGCGATGCTGTTCGCGACCGCGCTGACGCCCGATTCCATGAGCGTAAACTTTGCCGATCCTGCCCGGACCCGCGCGTTCGTGACGTTGGGCCGCGAGGTTCTGGCGGTGGCGCAGGCGAGGGGTGTTCAGCCGATCGGCTTCCCGGAATTCGACGTCGAGGCCTTCCTGCCCGGCATGTCGGACGCGCGGGCCGAAGCCGCCATCGCCGCGCTTGCGGTCTACACCTCGAAGACGGCCAAGACCCATTCCGGCATTTACCGCGATCTCGCCGTCCGCAAGCGCCGGACCGAGGTCGATCCGCAGATCGGCATCATCGCCACGCTTGGCCGCGAGGCGGGTGTCGCGACGCCGGCGATCGAGACGCTTGTCGCGTTGATCCACGATATCGAGGACGGGAAATTGCCCATGAGCGCGGAAACCTTCGCCGTCCTCAGCGGCATTTGCGAGGGCTGACATGGATATCCGTTTCGACGGTCGGGTCGCGTTGGCCACCGGCGCGGCGCAGGGCATCGGGCAAGCCATCGCGCTGGCGCTGGCCGGTTCCGGCGCGCGCGTTTTCGTCGCGGATATCGACCGGGGCAAGCTGGAGGCCTTCGCCGGCAGTGCGGGGATGACCCCGCTCGTGCTCGATCTTGCGGACCGCAAGGCGTGTCACGAGGCCATCGGCGCCGTAAAGGCCGGGGCCGGGCGGCTCGACATTCTCGTCAATGCGGCCGGCGGGGTGCGCGGGCAGGTTGGCGGCGCGGTCGAGGACGTGACCGAAGCCGGCTGGCGCGCGATCTTCGAAGCCAATGTCGATGGCGCGATGTGGCTTGCGCAGGCAGCCGCGCCGCTGATGCGGCAGGGAGGCTGGGGGCGGATCGTCAACATCGCCTCGGGGGCGGGCCTGCGGCCGAGCCTCACCGGCATTCAGGCCTACACGGCCGCAAAGCACGCTCTGGTCGGTCTCACGAAACAGCTAAGCCAGGATCTCGGGCCCTCCGGCATCACCTGCAACGCCGTGGCGCCGGGCTTCGTGCGCTCGAACCCGACAACCGAGCGGCAATGGCAGAGCTACGGACCGGAAGGGCAGGCGCGGCTCGTCGCCTCCATCCATACGCGCCGTCTGGGCGCGGCGGAAGATATCGCCAACGCCGTGCTGTTCCTCGCGTCCGATCAGGCGGATTGGATCAGCGGCCAGATCCTGTCCGTCGATGGCGGACGATCGTGAAGGCCTGCCGACCGTTTCGGGATTTAAGGCTTGCGACTTTGGTCGAGGATTGCGAACATTCTTGCATGCAATGATGCCGGTAACCGAATGACCGGCACAAGAACCGGGAGTCATTTCATGAATTTTTCTCGTCGTGATGCCCTCAAGGGCGCCGCAGCCCTTGCCGCTCTTTCCGCCACTGGCGGCTCCGCGCTCGCGCAGGCCAAGTTCTTCCGCATCGGCACGGGCGGCACGGGCGGCACCTATTATCCGATTGGCGGCATCATCGCCAACGCGATCTCCAGCGACAAGGTCAACGCCTCGGCCGTGGCGTCGAACGGCTCGGTCGCCAACGTCAACGCGATCGTCGGCGGCGCGTCCGAGTCCGGCTTCAGCCAGGCCGACGTCGCGACATGGGCCTACACCGGCACCGGCATCTACGAGGGCAAAGGCAAGATCGAGGAACTGCGCGCGATCGCCAATCTCTACCCCGAGACGGTGCATATCGTCGTCAAGAAGGGCCTCGGCGTGAAGTCGCCGGCCGATATCAAGGGCAAGCGTTTCTCGGTCGATGAGCCGGGTTCGGGCTCGCTCGTCAATGCCCGCGCGATCCTTGCTGCCTATGGCGTGACCGACAAGGACTACAAGCCGGAATTCATCAAGCCGGGTCCGGCGATCGAGAAGATGAAGGACGGCTCGCTCGACGGGTTCTTCTTCACCGGCGGCTATCCGTTCGGTGCGCTGACCGAACTCGGCGCGACGCACGGCTTCGAGCTCGTGCCGGTCGATGGCCCGCAGGCGGCGGAACTGAAGAAGAAGTTCACCTTCTTCGCCGACGACACGATTCCCGATGGCGCGTACAAGGACACCAAGGGCGTGAAGTCGCTCGCGGTCGGCGCGCAGTGGGTGACGAGCGCGAAGATCGATGCCGATCTCGTCTACGAGGTGACCAAGGGCCTGTGGTCGGACAAGGCGCGCGCCGCGCTCGACACCGGCCATGCCAAGGGCAAGGCTGTCGTCAAGGCGAATGCGCTGGCGGGGCTCGGCATTCCGCTGCATCCTGGTGCGGAGCGCTTCTACAAGGAAGCCGGGCTGCTCAAGAAGTAAAACCCCGACAGGGGAAACGACCGACCCCGCACGGCACATGCCGTGCGGGCTTGCTGCTTTGCATATAAGGCCGTGGGCAGGGGGCTGGGATGACGGACACGAAATCGCCGATCGGTGATCTCGATCTCAAGAAGGCGCAGGAACTCGAAGAGAGCCTCGATCACGAGATCCGCTTCCGGCCGCTGCTGCCGCGCACGGCCTGGCTGGTCGCCGGCCTGGTTCTGGCCCTCTCGTTGTTCCACTACTATACCGCCGGCTTCGGCCTCCTGCCGGAGGTGACACATCGCGGCATTCATCTGGCCTTCGTCATCGGGCTGATTTTCCTTGTCTTTCCCGCCTTCAAGTCGAAGACGCACCAGGCGCCGCAGGCTTCGCTGCTGAGACCGATGGGCATCCATGTGCTCGACTGGGCGCTGTTCCTCGCGGCGGTCGCGTCGAGCCTCTACGTGCCGTGGATTTTCCACGATCTCGTCTTCCGCGTCGGCAACCCCGGTACCGTCGACGTCATCATGGGCTCGCTCGCGATCCTGGTGTTGATCGAGGCGACGCGCCGCGCGATCGGCTGGCCGCTACCGATCATCGCCATCCTGCTGATGCTCTATGCGATGGCGGGCCCGTCGCTGCCCGGTATTTTCGCCCACCCGGGCAACAGCTGGAAGTCGATCGTCAACCACCTCTACCTCACCTCGCAGGGCATTTACGGCATCGCGCTCGGTGTCGTGGCGACTTACGTCTTCCACTATGTGCTGTTCGGCGTGCTGGCGACGCGCGTGGGCCTCGGCAAGCTGTTCATCGACCTCGCGATGGCGCTGGCAGGCCGCTTTTCCGGCGGGCCGGCGAAGGTCTCGATCTTCGCGTCGGGCCTGTTCGGGATGATTTCCGGCTCCTCGATCGCCAACACGGTGACGGTGGGGTCCCTTACCATTCCGATGATGATCCGCATCGGCTATCCGCGCCATTTTGCGGGCGCGGTCGAATCCACAGCGGCGACCGGCGGCCAGATCACGCCGCCGATCATGGGCGCGGCGGCGTTCCTGATGGTGGAGTTCCTCAACCTGCCGTATCAGACGATCATCATCGCCGCGATCGTGCCGGCGGCGATGCATTTCTTCGGCGTGTTCTGTCAGGTGCACTTCGAGGCCAAGAAGCTCGGTCTCAAGGGCGTGGCGCAATCGGACCTGCCGAGCGCGGCCAGCGTGATCCGCGAGGGCTGGCCGGCGGTGACGCCGCTGGTCGTGCTGCTGGCGGTGCTGCTCTCGGGCTATACGCCCTATCTCGCCGCCTTCTGGGGCATCACGGCCTGCATGGTCGTCGGGCTGACGGACCGCAACAAGATGGTTTCGGTCGCGCTGCTCATCATCATGGTGGCGTTGATCTGGAGCGCCGCAATCGTCACGGCCTGGGGCACGGCGGTCGGGTTCGGCTTTTCCGCGCTCGCCTCGGCCTATTTCGTGCTGAAGGACGGCAGGGCGAACGGCTTCCTGCGCATCGCCGGCCTGACGGACGCCTTCGTCACCGGCGCCAAATACGCCATCGGCGTCGGCGCGGCGGCCGCGACGGTCGGCATCATCATCGGCGTCGTGACGCTGACGGGTGTCGGCTTCAAGCTCTCCGACATCGTGGTGGGCTTCGCACGCGACCTCACCACCTTCACGGCGGCGTTTGTTCCGGCGGACTGGTTCACCCCGGCGAAGCTGACGCTGTTCTTCACGCTGGTGATGACCGGGATCGTCTGCATCCTGCTCGGCTGCGGCATTCCGACGACGGCGAGCTACATCATCATGGTGACGATCGCCCAGCCGGCGCTCGGCAAGCTCGGCGTCGAGCCGATCGTCTCGCATTTCTTCGTGTTCTATTACGGCCTGCTGGCGGATATCACGCCGCCCGTGGCGCTCGCGGCCTATGCGGGCGCGAGCATGGCCGGCGCCGACCCGTTCAAGACCGGAAACACAGCGTTCCGGCTCGGGCTCGCGAAGGTGATGGTGCCGTTCGTCTTCACCTTCTCGCCGGCGATGCTGATCGTCACAAAGGGATTCACCTGGAGCGAATTCGCCTTCACGGTCGCGGGCTGCGTCGTCGGCATCGTGATGCTGGCGGCTGCAGCGACCGGCTTCGGCCTCGCGAAGATGCGGCGCTGGGAGCAGTTGCTGCTGTTTGCCGGCTCGGTGCTGGTGATCTCGCCGAACACCGTCGCGACATTCCTCGGGTTGGCGCTCGCCGTGCCGGTTATCCTCCGGCAGGTCGCGGCGTCGCGAGCGGCGGCACCGGCCTGATCGGCATCAAGCACCGGGCCCGCCGGTTCGTTAAACCCGACGGGGCGCCGGCCGGTCAGGCCGCCCCGCCGGAGACGACGAGCGCAGCGAATTCGCCGCGAGGCAGAAAAACTACCGCCCCATCTTCTTGCGCCAGACCTCGAAATCCACCTTCGATTGCGGATCGGTCGGCGGGTAGAGGCCGAGGATCGAGCGGCCGTTCCGCACCTCCTCGGTGACGAAATCCTCGAAGGCCGTCATCTCGACGGCTTCGTCGGCGATCTCGTCGGCGATCCCGGCGGGGATGACAAACACACCTTCGCCATCGCCGACGACGACATCGCCCGGAAACACCGCGACATCGCCGCAGCCGATCGGACCGTTGATCTCGATCGCCTGATGCAGCGTCAGGTTCGTCGGCGCCGAGGGGCGGTTGTGATAGGCGCCGATGTCGAGCTCGGCGATCTCCGGACTGTCGCGGAAACCGCCGTCCGTGACGATGCCGGCGACGCCGCGCACCATCAGCCGCGTGAC
>JAVTWI010000253.1:0-6368 GCA_032229845.1 Rhabdaerophilum sp. | reverse complement strand
ATCGACGGCGTCGTCTACAAGGTGGATGACCTTGCGTTGCAGGGCCGGCTCGGCTTCGTCGCGCGTGCGCCGCGCTGGGCCGTGGCGCACAAGTTCCCGGCGGAAAAGGCGATCACCCGTCTCAATGCCATCGACATTCAGGTCGGGCGCACGGGGGCGCTGACGCCGGTCGCCAAGCTGGAGCCGATCACGGTCGGCGGTGTCGTCGTCTCGAATGCGACGCTGCACAACCCGGACGAGATCGCGCGGCTCGATGTGCGCGTGGGCGATTTCGTGGTGGTTCAGCGCGCGGGCGATGTCATCCCGCAGGTCGTCGAGGTAGTGCAGGATCGGCCGCGCGGCGATGCGCCTTACGTGTTCCCGACCACCTGCCCGTGCCCTTTGAAGACGCCCGTTGTCCGCGAGGAGACGAGCAGCGGCGCGGAGGGTGCAGTGCGGCGTTGTTCGGGCGAATTCGCCTGCCCGTACCAGCGGATGGAGCACCTCCGGCATTTCGTCTCGCGCCGCGCCTTCGATATCGAGGGTTTGGGCGAGAAGCAGATCGCGTTCTTCTTCGAGTGCCCGGTCGAGGTCCTGCGCATCCGCGAGCCGGCGGATATCTTCACGCTCGAAGCGCGGAACGCCGCGCAGGATTTGCAAAGAATCGAGAATTTCGAGGGTTTCGGCAAGACGAGCGTCGCCAACCTGTTCGCGGCGATCAATGCCCGCAGAACGATCGCGCTGGAGCGCTTCATCTTCGCGCTCGGCATCCGCCATGTCGGCGAGACGACGGCGAAGATCCTCGCGCGGGCGGCGGGTGAATGGCCCACCTTCGAGGCGATGGCGCGGCGGATCGCGGCGGGCGAAGCGGAGGCGATCGCCGAGCTTCAGGCGATCGACCAGATCGGCCCGTCGGTCACGGAGGCGCTCGGTGAATTCTTCGGTCGCGCCGAGGCGGTGGCGATGGTGGACCGGCTGGTCGCGGAACTCACGATCCTGCCGGCGGAAAAGCCGCGCGGGGAAAGCCCGGTGACGGGCAAGACCGTTGTCTTCACCGGTTCGTTGGAACGCATGACGCGGGACGAGGCCAA
This sequence comes from Rhabdaerophilum sp., assembly GCA_032229845.1. GTDB lineage: Bacteria > Pseudomonadota > Alphaproteobacteria > Rhizobiales > Beijerinckiaceae > Rhabdaerophilum. Next base: position 5,298 of record JAVTWI010000253.1, on the reverse strand, counting down.
GGCGCGGGCGGAAAGCCTCGGCGCGAAGGTTGCCGGCTCGGTCTCGAAAAAGACCGACCTCGTTGTCGCCGGGCCGGGCGCCGGCTCCAAGCTCGAAAAGGCGACCGAACTCGGCGTGAAAGTGATTTCCGAAGACGAATGGCTCGCGCTTATCGCGCCGGCCACTTCTCAAGGAGCGGCTGGCGACTGACCCAGCCGGCGACATGCGCGATGACGGCGCAGACCATCATCATCGAGGCCAGCGGCAGGGCGCTTTCCTTCGAATAGGTGGCGGCGACGAAGCTCAGCACCGCGCCGACGCCGACCTGGCCGAACCCCATCAGTCCCGACCCTGCGCCTGCCGCCCTGGGGTCGACGCCGATGCCGCCGGCGATGGCGTTCGGCAGCACCAGTCCGTTGCCGAAGGACATGATCATCGCCGGGCCGAACAAGGTCAGGGGGTGAAGGATGCCCATCAGCGCCGGGACGAAAATGGCGGCGGAGCCGACGAGGCCGGCGACATTGCCCCAATAGACCAGCCGGTCGATGCCGACCCGCCGCGCCAGCCGCGCCGAGACGAAGTTGCCGATCATGTAGCCGAGCGATAGCGACATGAAATACCAGCCATACTGCGACTTGGAATAGCCCAGCACGTCGATCATCAGATGCGGGGCGGTGCCGAGAAAGCCGAAGAACAGGGCCGAGCAGAAGGCGCTCGCGCCCCAGTAGCCCATGTAGCGCACATTGACGACCAGCGAGAGGGTGCGCCCTATCACCTGCCGCGCGGTGGCCGCCACAAGGCTCGCCGGCCGCGTTTCCGGCAGGATGGCCCAGGCGAGGGAGAAGCTCAGGACGCCGAGGACGGCGCAGAAGCCGAGAATGGCGCGCCAGCCGAATGTCTCGTCGATGGTCGCGCCGAGGAGGGGCGAGACCATCGGCGCGATCACCATCGCCATCGTGACATAGCCGATCATGCTGGCGGCGGTCGATTGTTCGTATTGGTCGCGGATCATGGTCCGCCCGAGCGTGAGGCCCGCCGAGGCGCCGAAGCTCTGGAACACGCGCGCGGCGATCAAGGCCTGAATGTTCGGTGCGAAATGCGCGGAAAGGCTGGCCAACACGTAGATGACCAGCGCGACCAGAACCACCGGCCGTCGTCCGAAGCGATCCGCCAGCGGGCCGAGAATCAGCTGGCTGACGGCCATCCCGAACAGATAGAGCGAAAGCGTGAGCTGGGCGTTCTCGCGGCTGGTGTTCAGCGCTTCGGGCAACGATGGGATCGTCGGCACCAGGATGTTGAGCGTGAGCGGCCCCAGCATCGAGAGGGCGACCAGCAGCACCAGAAATCCGCGCGAGGCGGCGTCGGCCCTCATAGCGGCGTGCAGGCCTTCCGCAGATAGGCCAGCGCCGCTCCTTCCAGCAACGGCGCGAGCCGAGCTTCGGTTTCAGCGTGGTAGTGGTTGAGCCAATTGCGTTCGTCGCGCGTGAGCATCGAACGGATCACGGGGCGGGTGTCAATCGGGCACCAGGTGAGGGTCTCGAAGCCGAGCATCGCGCGTTCGCTGCCGCGGATCGGATTTTCCTGCACGGCAACGAGATTCTCGATCCGGATGCCGAAATGACCTTCCCGGTAATAACCCGGTTCGTTGGAAAGGATCATGCCGGGGAGGAGCGCTGTCGCGCCGAACTTGGAGATCCGCTGCGGCCCTTCATGCACCGAAAGGAAGCTGCCGACGCCGTGCCCGGTGCCGTGGTCGAAGTCCTTGCCGGCGTTCCAGAGAAACTGCCGGGCCAGCGCATCGATCTGCGCGCCGCTGGTGCCCTTGGGAAACACGCAGCGCGAAATCGCGATCATGCCCTTGAGCACGCGGGTATAGGCGTCCTTCATCGCACGTGTCGGCGTGCCGACGGCGAGGGTGCGGGTGATGTCGGTGGTGCCGTCGCGATACTGGCCGCCGGAATCGATCAGGAACAGGCCGGGGGCAATGGCGCGGTTGGTCTTTTCAGTCACGCGATAGTGCGGCAGGGCGGCGTTCGGTCCGGCACCGGCAATCGAGGGAAACGAAATGTCGACAAGGGCACCGGTAGCGATGCGTTCGTTCTCCAGCACGATCGTCGCGTCGATTTCGGTCACCGGCCCGTTGGCGAGGGCTGTTTCCAGCCCGGCGAGAAAGCGAACCATTGCCGCGCCGTCGCGCAGGTGTGCCGCGCGGGCGCCGGCAAGCTCGACGGGGTTTTTCTGCGCCTTCAGGAGCGTGATGGGGTCGGCGCCGACGCTCGGCTGGCCGCCCGCGCGGGTGATGACATCCGAAAACAGCACCGGTGCGGTCTCGGCGTCGAGCCGGATGCGGCGTCCGGCTTTCGTAAGCCGTTCGAGATCGGCGACGATCTCCGCGCGCCCGTCAGCCGGGCCGGAAGCCGGCGCAACGATCACGGCGGCGCGCTCGAGCGATGTCAGCGCTGAGGGCGTGAAACGCGCCGGATCGGCATAGAGCCGGGCGGGCCTGCCGCGCTCGATCAGTGCGAAGGCGCGCAGGATCGGCAGATGCGGCACGTCGCCGGCGCGGATGTTGAACAGCCAGTTGACGGAAGGGCACTCGCTGACCACGAGCGCATCGCAGCGGGCGTCGGCGAGCGCCTCTTCGACCTGGCGCAGCTTTTCCGCTGCGCCCAGCCCGGCGAAGACGGCCTCGTGCGGTTGCACCGGCGTCGCGGGCGGCAAGGGGCGCTGATCCCAGACGGCGTCGAACGGATCGGTGGCAAGAGGGACGAGAGCAAGGCCGGCCCGTTCGGCGGCGCCACGGAACTTCGCCAGTCCGCGCTCGGTGAACAGCGTCGGATCGTAGCCGATCCGCTGGCCGCGCCGGGCGCGCTTCTCAAGCCACTGTTCCGGCGCGAGCGCGGCGAGGGCGACTGGCTGGACGACGCGCGGATCGACCTCCGCCTTCGCCTGCGCGGTGTAGCGTCCGTCGACGAACAGGGCGGCGCGTCTTTGAAGCACGATGCAGAACCCGGCCGATCCGGTGAACCCGGTCAGCCAGGCGAGCCGGTCTTCCGACGGCGGCAGGTATTCGCCCTGGAAGATATCCGCGCGCGGCAGAAGCATGCCGTGCAGCTTCAGCGCTCCGAGGTAGGTGCGGAGCGCGGCCATGCGGGGCGCGGACAGGTCCGGTCGGGAAACCGTCGAAAATTGCTGGAAACGGGCGGAATGCACGGGAGGGCCTCAGCGATTGCCTCAGCATATAGAGGGAAAGCCCCGCTTCGCAAGGCGCTCGCGAGGCAGCCGGCCGGTTTCCGCATCAGGCTGCCCAAGGCGGGGTCAGGCTGCTGCTCGGCGGGCAGATTGCAGCAAAACCATGCAAATTAAGACTGGTTAATGACAAATTAACGATCATGCATGCGTAAAACGCATAACAAGGTTGCGCTAGGGCCTATTGCTGCGTCGCACAAAATTCTTATCCTTTAGACCAACGACGGATGCGGAATCCGCAGCCGCCAGCCTCAGGACGACCCGGTTGGGCAACGCCTGTTGGGGCTGATTGAAGGAGACTACCATGGCTACCCTGACGTTTTCCAATGCACTTCTTCCGCTTGCCGGAACGGACAAGGCGGAGAAGGTCGAAGCGGCCAAGCCGGGCTTTCTGGTTCGGGCCTACAACGCTCTGATCGAATCCCGCCGGCGTTCCGCCGAGCGCGAAATCGCCCGGCTGGAGATGATCTACGGCCTGAATTTCCGTGGTGAGGAAACTGCCACGAAGCGCGAGACGGCTGATCTGCCGTTCGGCGGCTGAGGAGGATCACATGACCTTCCTCGCCCGCTTTTTCGAGACGCTCGTCGCGATCAGCGCTGCCATTGCCGAGAGCCGGCAGGTCCAGCGCGAGGCTGATCGCCGCTACCCGCGGCAGATGGGCTACCAGTGATTTCATCGAAGCGGATTTCCTCCCCGCTTCTGGACTGAACCCCGCTTCGGCGGGGTTTTTTCGTTTTCAGGGGCCAATCGTCAAGGCCGGCGCCGGGGCTTGCCGCCGCCGCGTTTGAGGATGAGGCTCGCCCAGCCTTCGAGATGACGCAGGGCGACAAGGTGGAAGCCGAAGGCGCGGTATTTTGCCAGAACGCCCGGCACATCATGGCGCAGGAGGCCCGAGAGGATCAGTTCACCACCCGGCGCGGTGGCGCGGGCGATTTCCGGGGCGAGGCCCTTCAGCGGGCGCGCGAGGATATTGGCGAAGACGAGATCGTAGGCACGGGAGGCGCGCAGTTCCGGGTGCTGCAGCCCTGCCGCGACCACCGGCCGCACGAATGGCGCGACGCCGTTGAGGCGGGCGTTCTCGCGGGCGATGCGCACGGAATCGGGGTCGAGTTCGCCCGCGTAGATATATCGCTTGAGGGCTTTGGCCGCCGCGAAAGCGAGCACTCCGGTGCCGGAGCCGATATCGACAATATCGGTTGGACGGCGGCGTTTCAGCACGGCATCGAGATGGAGGAGGCAGCCGCGCGTGGTGCCGTGATGACCGGTGCCGAAGGCGAGCGCAGCCTCAATCTCGATGTTGAAGCGGTTTCGCTTGAGTTGATCGCGCGAATGCGCGCCATGGCTGGTGAAGCGCCCGGCATCGACCGGGTTCAGCCCTTCAAGCGAAGCGGCGATCCAGTCCCGCGCTTCGACCTCATGGAACGAGAGAGCTTGCGCGGCCTCGTCGCCCGCGACATCGGCGATGATCGCGCGGATCGCGGCTTCGTCCGGCGCTTCGCCGAAATAGAGCTCGCACAGCCAGGGCGCCTCGACGTCGGGCAGAAGCGTGCCCATCGCGCCGTGGCGCAGCGCGTCCTGCCGGGCGATGTCCTTCTTCTGCGGGCGCGGCACTGAGGTCGGGAGCGCATCGTCCTCCGGAAACTCGAAGGCGGAGGCCGCCAGTTCATCCGGCTCGAACAGCTCCGAGAGGTGATCGGCGATCGCTTTGGCGGTGGCCTCGTCGGTGACAAGGCGGGCGAGGGTGGTGGTGCTCATGCGAGCAGCTTTAAGCCGAACAATGCCGTGAAAGCCAGCAAGATCAGCGCGCCTTTCAGCAGAGCATTCAAGCTAGCAGCGACCTCCTCAATCGCCATGCGTGTATGGCGAAGCCGACGCACAAGAGGTGGGATGTCAGAGGATTTCGCGGAGGGCTTTGGTAGCATGACGACGCTCCTGAATTGAGGGCGTCATCCATAGATTATGAAATTTTGAAAACCGCAACCACTCGATCTGAGCAATCCAAGGGTGACTTCGTGATTTTCTCCTTAAAAAAGAGATCGCTCATCACCCCTCGCTCACAAAACTGTAC
>JAVTWI010000252.1:0-6465 GCA_032229845.1 Rhabdaerophilum sp. | reverse complement strand
ATGAACTGGCTCTGGATATCCGGCGGCGTCAGGATCGCCGCCGCGATGAACACCAGCACGATCGCGTAGCGGCGTTTGTCGCGCAGGAACTGCGCGTCGATGAGACCGATGCGGGCGAGCAGCGTCAGCACCACCGGAAGCTGGAAGGTGATGCCAAAGGCGAAAACCAGCGTCATGATCAGCGAGAGATAATCGTCCACCTTGCCGAGATAGGTGATGGCGGCCTGCCCTTCGCTCGCGCCCTGCTGCATGGCGAGTGCGAAGCGCATCAGCGCCGGCATCGCCACACCCATGACGACCGCCGCGCCAAGCAGGAAGAAGATCGGCGTCGCGATCAGATAGGGCCGGAAGGCGTCGCGCTCGTCCTTGTAGAGGCCGGGGGCGACGAACTTGTAGACCTGCGTCGCGATCACCGGAAAGGCGAGGAACGCGCCGCCGAACACGGCCAGCTTCAACTGCACGAAGAAATATTCGAGCGGGTGGGTGTAGATCAGCGGCGCCTTCTCCGGCCCGCCCGCCGCCCAGACATAGGGCCAGGTCAGGATCGCGTAGATCGGCTTGGCGATCGCGAAACAGCCGATCGTCATCACGAGGAAGGCGATCATCGCCTTGATGATGCGCGAGCGCAGTTCGGTGAGGTGTTCGATCAGCGGGGCGCGCGAAGCCTCGATCTCGTCGTGCCCGTCCTTGTTGCCGGTGATCGAACCGGCGGCCTTCACGTTGGTGTCGAGATCGCTCATGCGTCGTCCCCGGCCTTTTCGGACTTTTTCTTGCGAGTCCGGGGTTTGGGAGCCGGTGCGGCTTCGGCGGCGATCTCGGCTTCCATCGCCTTGGCGTCCGCCTCGATGGCGGCGACCTTCTCTTCCGTGGCGGTGGACGAGGCCTCGTCACGAATGCTGGCGACGGACGAGTCGAGATCCGATTTCACCTCGTCGAAGGGCTTCGTCGCCTCGCTCATCGCCGAACTTGCGGAGTTTGCGGCGTCGTCGAAGGTCTTCTTGACCTCGTGCAGATCGGCCTCGCGCATCGCGTCGTCGAACTGGGCACGGAACTCGCCCGCCATCGTCCGCAGCTTGCCGACGGCGCGACCCACCGAGCGGATCACGCCCGGCAGTTCCTTCGGGCCGATCACCACCAGCGCGACAACGCCGACAACGACCAGTTCGCTCCAGCCGACATCAAACATGACGGGACGTCACCTTTCGGCCCGGCAGCGCGGCGCGGGCCCCTCAACAGCCGGAATCAGCCGATCTTCTGTTCGGTCTTGACGGCTTCGCCCGCCTTGGCGTCGAGTTCCTTCTTGACCTCGTCGACCTTCGCGGTTTCCTCGTCCTTCATGCCGGCCTTGAACGACTTGATGCCCTTGGCGACGTCGCCCATCAGTTCCGGAATCTTGCCGCGGCCGAACAGCAGCAGAACGATCACTGCCACCACCAGCCAATGCCAGATGCTCATGCTGCCCATTGTACGCCTCCACGCCGTCCAGAAATATGCGGGAACCCACCTGCCCCGCCTCGATTTTCGGTGGCGAACCTAGGGGCTATTCGCGTCAAAAACAAGGACTTCAAAACACAAGGACGTCATCGTTGCGGATATCGACGCCGATATCGTTACCGGGCCGGACGGCACCGATATCCTGCACGCGGGCCCGCATCGGCCTGTCGAGCCCCTGCACCGCGAGATCGACGATCTCGACCTCGCCGACGAAACGGCGCGACAGAATGCGCCCCGGCAGGCAGAAGCCGGCCGGCTTCAGCCGGATCGACTGCGGACGGATCGCGACGGTCGCCCGCTCGCCGTCCGCCTTGCCGGGCGCCGGGAAGGTGCCGACAGGCGTTTCGACGCGGCCGCCCTTCACACGGGCCTCGATCTCGTTGAGATCACAGAAGAACCGCGCGGCCTCCAGATCCACCGGCCGGTTGTAGATATCGCGGCTGGCGCCGATCTGCACGAGGCGGCCGTCGCGCATCAGGGCGATGCGGTCGGCGATGCGCATCGCCTCTTCGGGATCATGTGTGACGATCAGCGCCGTCGCACCGGTCTCGCGCAGGACGGCGACGGTTTCCTCACGAACCTGATCGCGCATCCGCCGGTCGAGGTTGGAAAAAGGCTCATCCATCAGCAGCACGCGCGGTCGCGGCACCACCGCCCGCGCCAGCGCCACGCGCTGCTGCTCGCCACCCGAAAGTTCGTGCGGCAGCGCCCGCATGCGCTCGCCCAGGCCGACGCGGCGCAGGGCCGAATCGGCGATCGACAACGCCTCGCGCTTCGGCAGGCCCGACAGGCCGAATTTCGCGTTGCCGAGCGCATCGAGATGCGGAAACAGCGCGTAATCCTGAAACACCAAGCCGATGCCGCGATCCTCTGGCTCGACGAAGCGGTTCGGCCCGGCGATCTCCTTGCCGTCGAGCAGGATACGGCCCTCGTCCGGCACCTCGATGCCGGCCGCCAGCCGAAGCAAGGTCGATTTGCCGCAGCCGGAGGCGCCGAGCAGGCAGATCACCTCGCCGTTGCCGGCGGTGAAGCTCACGCCCGAAACCGCATGCTTGCCGTCGAAAGCGCGCGTGACGTTCTCGAAAGTCAGCGACGCGGGGATGACGGCGGAGGCTCGAAGCCGGCGACGGCCGGAATCAGCGTCGGCCATCCCCGTCCTCCGGTTTGTCGTCCCCGCCTTCTGGGTCGAGCGGGGCCTCGCCGGCCTGCTCCTCCAGCCGCTCGTCGATCATGATGTCGAAGAGGTCCGGCTCCAGGGCGTCCTCGTCCTCGCGCAAGCCGGCATCGTCACTCGGCAGGGGCAGACCGAGCCCGGCGGGCACCTGCCCTTCGACCAGCCCCGCCGCCGCGATCTCATCGAGGCCCGGCAGGTCGGAGATGCGATCGAGCCCGAACTGGATCAGGAAAGTCTCCGTGGTGCCGAAGGTCACCGGCCGGCCCGGCGTGCGACGGCGACCGCGCATGCGGATGAAACCGGCCTCCAGCAGCGTATCGAGCGTGCCCTTGTGGGTGGAAACGCCGCGCAGTGCCTCGATCTCGGCGCGCGTCACCGGCTGGTGGTAGGCGATGATCGAGAGCGTTTCGAGCGCGGCGCGGCCGAGTTTGCGCGCCTCCTCGCTCTCCTTGCGCAGGAGATAGCCGAGGTCCGGCGCGGTGCGGAACATCCACTTGCCGGAAAGCCGCATCAGGTTGACCCCGCGCGGCCGGTAGAGCCGTTCGAGCTCGCCGAGAACGGCCTCGACCGCGACGCCCTGCGGCATCATGCGGGCGATATCCTCGGCCGCGAGCGGTTCGGCGGAGGCGAACAGCAGCGCCTCGGCTACGCGCACGCCATGCGCGAACCGGCGTTCCGCCTCGTCGTTCTCCTCGGTGACCGCGCGCATCGTTGTGATCATGCCGCCCCTTTAGCGCTCCCCGCGCGGCGAAGATAGAGCGGCGCGAACGGCTCCTGCTGCTTGAGTTCGAGCTGACCTTCGCGGGCGAGTTCCAATGCGGCGACAAAGGACGAGGCCGCCGTACTGCGCGCCTCCTCCCCGCCGGGGCGGATCGCGGCCAGCAGCACGTCGAGCGGGCACCATTCCGCCAGCGGGCCGATCAGCCGTTCGAGGATCGCCCGCGCTTCGGGGATCGAGAGCGTTCGCCGTGTCGCGATGCGATAGCGGGCCCGGACCTGCGCGATGCGCCGTTCGGCATAGGCCGCGACCAGTTCCGTGAGGCTGACTTCCCACGCCTGCCGGCGTTCGATGACGACGGTCTCGCCGAGGCCGCGCGGATAGCTCTCGCGGTTTTCCGCCAGACGTTCGCCCAGCAACTGCCCGGCCTTGCGGATCACCTCCAGCCGCGCCAGCCGGGCCGCGAGGTCCTCGATCATCGCCTCGGCTTCAGGCGCGGTGTCGTTTTCTTTCTTCGGCAGCAGCAGGCGCGACTTGAGATAGGCGAGCCAGGCCGCCATCACGAGATAATCGCCAGCGATTTCAAGCCGCAGCGCCTGTGCTTTGGCGATGAAAGCGAGATATTGCTCGGCGATGGCCAGAATGGAGATCGACTTCAGGTCGAGCTTCTCGCGCCGGGCGAGATCGAGCATCAGGTCGAGCGGGCCTTCGAAGCCGTCAAGATCGACGACGAGCCGCTCCGCGCCTTCAAGGGCGTCGGCATCGAATTCCGGTTCGGTCGCGGGATGGTCCATCCGGCTCATGCCGGAAAGATCGGGCTTTCATGCCCCCGTTGCAAGGAGTTCGGCGAGGCGAGCCTCGGCTTGTCCCCGGTCAAATGGCGCTGTTGGCGGGTTCAACCCGGCCAGCACGGTCTTGAGACGGCGCGACGCCTCGGACGAAATCGCCGGACATCCGGCGGCGATCGGTTCCATCTCGTCCATCTCGCCGTTGCAGTGGAGGACGAGATCGCAGCCTTCGGCCAGAACCGCCGCGCGGCGATCGGCGAACGAGCCGGAAAGCGCCTTCATCGACAGGTCGTCCGACATCAGGAGGCCGTCGAACCCCATCTGCCCGCGGATGACATCGCGGATCACGGCTTTCGAGGTGGTCGCCGGGAAATCGGCGTCGTGGGCGGTGTAGATCACATGCGCCGTCATCGCCAGCGGCAGGTCGCCAAGCGCGCGGAACGGCGGGAAATCGTGGGCTTCGAGTGCGTAGCGGCTCGCTTCCACCACCGGCAGCGCGAGATGCGAATCCGCCATCGCGCGGCCGTGGCCGGGGATATGCTTGATGATCGGCAGCACGCCGCCCTCGATCAGCCCCTGCGCGGCGGCGCGACCGAGCGCCATCACCGAGGTCGGGTCCATGCCGTAGGCGCGGTCGCCGATGATGTTGTTCGCGCCGGGAACCGGCACGTCGAGCACCGGCAGGCAATCGACGTTGATGCCGAGCGCGAGGAGATCGTCGGCGATGAGGCGGGCGCCGAGAAAGGCGGCCTCGCCGGCGAGATCGGGGTCGATCGGCCAGAGACGTCCATAATCGGCGCCGGCCGGGTATTTCCGCCAGTGCGGCGGTCGAAGGCGTGCGACGCGGCCGCCCTCCTGATCGATCAACACCAGCGCATCCGGGTTGTCGGCCGCGCGCTTCATCTGATCAACGAGCGCCCTCACCTGATCGGGCGTCTCGACATTGCGCCGGAACAGGATGAAACCGGCCGGCCGGTGCTCGGCGAAGAAGGCGCTCTCGGCGTTCGAGAGCTGGAGCCCCTTCGCCCCGAAGATGATCGGCTTCATGCGGCTCCCGTTCCTCGCGTCGCTTACTGCCGCGTCACGAAGCAACCGCCGCCGGCCGCCTTGACCTTCTGGCACGCGGCGCCGGCGCCCGCCTGATCGAACCCGGTGACGCGGACGCGATAGACGGTCTTGCCGTTCGCCTCGCCGCTGACGACGACCGGCGAGCGCGAGCCGATCGCGGATGCGTAGCGGCTCTTGAGCTGGCCAGCGGCACTCTTGGCGTCGGCTTCCGTCGGCCGCGAGGCGAGCTGAATGGCCCAGCCGGACCCACCCGAGGCGGCGGGGCGGGTGCGGGCCGGCGTTGCGGCGGGCGACAGCGAGAGCGGAGCGTTCGCCGTGCGGCGCGGTTCCGCCTTCGGCGCCGGTGGCGGGACACGGACGGGCGCCGGTGCAGCCGGTGTCGTCTCGGCGCGCGGCGTGGAATTCGCGGTCACGGGACGGGATTCGACCTTGACCGGAGCATCGGGCGTCGCCGCGCGCTGCGGCGGCAAAGGCGCCGGAACGGGGGTCGGGGTGGGCGCGCTGGTGGTCGGCACGGCAATGGCCGGCGCGGAGACCGCAGGAACCGGCGCCGCCGGAGCGCTTGCCACGGAAGGCGCTGCCCCGGCCGAGGCAGGCGCACCCGGAATCGGGATGCGGACAGATGTCACGCGGCGCGGTTCGACACCGGGGCCGGTGGCGCCCGGCTGCGGCTCGCTGGCCGGCGCGGTCCGCGCGGCATCGGCCGCCGGCGCGCCGGACTGATAGGGGTTGGGCGCAACGACACGGACCGGATCCCGCTTCGTCACCTGGTTGAGGTCGAGCGGCTGCTCGGTGTTGTTGATCACCTGCGCGGGCTTGACCTCGGTTCGCGTCCGGGTGTTGAGCACTTCCGCGTTCTGGTTCGGGATTTCGGTGCCGCCCGGATTGGCGGGTTTTTCCTTGGCCGGCTGGGTCTTGGCCGCGATCACCGGCACGTCGCCGGATTTCGAGACCTTGGAGCCCGATGAGAACAGGAAGCTCCCCGCCACGACGGCGAGGCCGGCGGCGGCGATGCCGCTCATGGCCAGGAAGATGCCTTTGGACCGGCCGACATTGCGCACGGTGCCGGCCCGGGCCGCGCCGGCGGCGGCCTCTTGGGCAAGCCGCTCTTCCGTGGCTTTCAGCGAGGCTTCCGCCGGGCTGATGACGGGTTCTTCCGGCGGTTCGTAGGCTTGATGCTGCCAGTTCTCCATCGACGCGGCCGGCTCGTAACCGGCCGGCTC
>JAVTWI010000251.1:0-6511 GCA_032229845.1 Rhabdaerophilum sp. | reverse complement strand
CGCAGGCCGCCCTGGAACTCGCTCTTGATGCCGAGCTTGTCGAGCATGCGGCCGATCTGCGGGCCGCCGCCGTGCACGACGATCGGCTTCACGCCCTGCAGTTCGAGCAGCACCACGTCTTCCGCGAAATCCTCGGCCGCAGCCTGATTGCCCATCGCGTGGCCGCCGTACTTGATGACGACGACCTCCTGATCGTAACGCTGCATGTAGGGCAGAGCCTCGGCGATCACTTCGGCACGCGTATGGACATCGGGGAGATCTTTGGCGGACATCGGGGCCTCACGGGCGATAAGCTGCGCCCTGTTTAAGGAAAGTCCGGGGCGCGCTCAATCACCTTCGCGGAAATTTTCGAGGGTGGAAATTTCCTCACCCACGCGGCGGGCGCGAGACCAGCCCGCCGAAGGCCAGCGCCAGCCAGCCCGTGAGCAGCAAGGTGCCGCCGATCGGGGCCGCCATCGGGAAAATCCGCGTGCCGAGAAAGACCCGCGCGGAAAGATCGCCGCAAAACAGTGCAAGCCCGGTGATCAGCAGCCCTGCCGCGAGCATCAGCCAGCCGCGCGCCAGCAACCGGACATGGGCCACCAGCGCCAGCGCGAGAAAGGCGGACGCGTGCAGCAGCAGGAAATTCGCTGCGGTCGAGAGGATGTCCGAGCCGGCACGATGGGCAGACATGGCCCAGAGCGCAACCCCAAGCGCGCCGGCGACCCCGGCGAGGACCGTGAGCAACCGCGTCATGGTTTTACCATCCAATCCGGCGCCGCGTTACGATCGAACAGCAGCCCGGCGATCGAGGCACGCAGGTCTTCGATCCCCTGTCCGGTGCGGCTCGACGTCAGAATGATCTCGGGATGCGCCGCCGCGTGCTTCTTGAGGACGCCGGCGATCTCCGCCTTGCGTGTGGCAGCCTGCGCCGACGAAAGCTCATCCGCCTTGGTCAGCACCACCTGATAGGCGACGGCGGATTTGCCGAGCGTTTCGAGGATCGGCTCGTCGGTATTCTTGAGGCCGTGGCGGGCATCGATCAGCAACATGACGCGCGCAAGCTGCACGCGGCCGCGCAGGTAATCGTGGATCAGCCCGGTCCAGGCCGAGACCTTCTCCTTGCCGACCGCCGCGAAGCCGTAGCCCGGCATGTCGACGATGGAAAATACCCCGCCGACATCGAAGAAGTTGAGCTCCTGTGTCCGCCCCGGCGTATGCGAAGTGCGAGCGAGGCTGTTGCGCCCGGTCAGCGCATTGATCAACGAGGACTTGCCGACGTTCGAGCGCCCGGCGAAGGCGATCTCCAGCCCGCGCGGCGGGGGTAACCCGTCCTTCTTCGCCGCAGCCCAGTAGAACTCGCATTCGCGGGCAAAGAGCCGGCGGCCGGCCTCGATGAGGTCCGGCCCGTCGGCTTGCGCTCCCTCAGCGGCCATCTCAGCCCTTCTTCGGGCCGAACGTGCCCTTGAGGTTGTCCCACAGCTCGATCTTGGTGCCCATCTTCTTCATGATGACATACTGCTGGAGCACCGAGAGCGTGTTGTTCCAGGCCCAGTAGATGACGAGGCCCGCCGGGAACGAGCCGAGCATGAAGGTGAAGACCACCGGCATCCAGGCGAACATGGTCTTCTGGACCGGGTCGGTCGGCTCCGGGTTCATCTTCATCTGCACCCACATCGTCACGCCCATGATGAGCGGCCAGATGCCGAGGTGGAGGATCGACGGCGGCGTGAAGGGAATGAGCCCGAACAGGTTGAACATATTCGTGGGGTCTTGCGCCGAAAGATCCTTGATCCAGCCGAAGAACGGCGCGTGGCGCATTTCGATGGTGACGAGCAGCACCTTGTAGAGCGCGAAGAACACCGGGATCTGCAGCAGGACCGGGATACAGCCCGCCATCGGGTTGATCTTTTCCTTCTTGTAAAGCTCCATCATCGCCTGCTGCTGCTTCACCTTGTCGTCCGCATATTGCTCGCGGATGCGCAGCATTTCCGGCTGGACGGCCTTCATCTTCGCCATCGAGGCGTAGGACTTGTTGGCGAGCGGGAAGAAAGCGAGCTTGACGAGCACGGTGACGATCAGGATCGCGACACCGAAATTGCCGACGAGCTTGAAGACCCATTCGAGCAGGAAGAAGAGCGGCTTGGTGATGAAGTGAAACCAGCCCCAATCGATCATCAGATCGAATTTCTTGAGGCCGAGCTTGTCGCCGTAGCCGTTGATGATGTTGACTTCCTTGGCGCCGGCGAAAAGCCGGGACGCGGAGGAGGCGGTCGCGCCCGGCGCGAGCGTCTGCATCTCGCTGATCGCCGCCGCCTCGTAGACCGGATCATTGCCCGTCGCGACGAAAGCCGCCGAGAACGGCTTGTCCTGCGCCGGTACGATGGCCGTCGCCCAGTACTTGTCCGTGAAGCCGAGCCAACCGCCCTCGCTCTTGGCGACGGCCTTCACCTTGCCCTTCTTCACGTCATCATAGCTCGGCTCGGCGAGCTTGTCCTCGATATAGCCGAGCGGACCTTCGTGCAGCACGCCGAAGCCGGAGGTATGCGGCGTGCCGATGCGGGTGATGCGGCTGTAATTCGACAGCGCCAGCGGGGCGGAACCGTTGTTCGTCACGCTGTCGGCGATATTGAAGAGGAACTTGTCGTCGACCTCGAAGCGGCGCTTGAAGACGAGGCCCTGCCCGTTGTCCCAGCTCAGCGTCACCGGCGCGCCGGGCTTGAGGACCTGATTGTCCGCCGTCCATTTGGTCTCTGCGTTCGGCAGGGCAACCGTCTGCCCCGCAGCGGCCACCCAGCCGAAATCGGCGAAGTAGGCATCTTTCACACCTTGGGGCGCGAACAGGACGATGCGCGGGCTCTTCTTGTCGACGGTCTCGTGGTAGTTCACGAGGCTTAGATCATCGAGGCGGCCACCGACCAGCGCGATCGAACCAGCAACGGCAGGCGTCTCGATCGAAACGCGCGCGGACGCGGCGAGCGCGGCTTCCCGGGTGACGGGTGCGGCGGCGGGCACCGAGCCGTTGCTGGCAGGAACACCCGGCGCGGCAGCGGGGGGCGAACCGGGGGCGGCCGGCTGTGCTGCCGGGTTCGCGCCGGGCTGGGTCTGCTGCGCGGTCTGGCGCTGCTGGTCGAGCTTCGGCACGCCGTAGAAGTAGTTCCAGCCCACCATCACGATCACGGACAGGGCGATCGCCAGCAGCAGGTTCTTGTTGTCGTCGGAATGCATCGGCTCTTCCTGTGGAAAGGGCGGCAGGCCGACCGGTCCCGCCGATACGGCAGGGCGGACAGCGTAGAGCCCGAAAAATCGTCAGGCGCCTTCTATGCCGATCACGGTCGCCTTGCCAAGGGTTGGGATGGGAAAAGCGACCCGAATCCGCTGGTTCGGCTTAATTTTCCGATGCTGAGCCGGCTGGCGGTTTACCCTGCCGGCGGGGCTCGCGCCGTGCCAGCGCCTCGACCGCGCGAGCAATATCGTCCGCCAGTTCCGCGAATGAGCGCTCGATCGCCGCCCGGCGCGCGAGAATGACGAGATTCATCGGCTTGGCCGGAAAACGCGACGAGGCCGCGCACACGGCCTCCCTCAGCCGGCGCCGGATGCGGTTGCGCTCGACGGCATTGCCGACCTTCTTCGTCACGGTAAAGCCGAAGCGCAGGCCGGCCCTGTCGGGTGCAACTCCTGCCTCCGGGCCGCGCAGCATCGTGAACCCCGGCGTCGCGAACCGCGGCCCGCCAACGGCGGCCGTGAAATCGGCGCGCTTTTTCAGGGTCACAAGATGAAAAGGGGGCGACGGCGCCTCAGCCATCCCCCCCTGAACATTCGTGTCTTTCATGATTCCGGCCTCGCGAACGGGAAGGCCGTGCCGGCTTGGATGCGCCGGCGCGAACCGGCGCGCCCGGTCAAGCCGAAAGGCGCTTGCGACCGCGATTGCGGCGAGCTGCGATCACCTTCTGGCCGCCCTTGGTGGCCATGCGGGCGCGGAAACCGTGGCGGCGCTTGCGAACAAGCTTCGAGGGCTGATAGGTGCGTTTCATCGGAAGGCTCTTGGTTCCAAAAACTCTTGGGTCTCGTACACCCGCTCCGGAACCCGAGCGCACAAAGGCGCGCCCCGAACCGGGTGTTGGCAAAACAGACGGCGCTTAAACGTCAGCCTCCCGCAAAAGTCAATGCGAAACTTACCTGCAGCGTTTTTCATGTTGGTTTTTTTGAAGCGTCGCGGCGAGATCCCCCGTGGGCGCCCAATTTCGCCACGTTGCGGTTGATTTTGGGGCGCGCATGACTGAAGCGGACGATCCGGTTGGGTTGTTCGCTTCAGATTTTTGAATTTGTCACATTTTCTTCGATCAACCGGTGCCCACAGAAGCGGAAAATGCTCTAGGTATGGCGAAGCACGCACTGGAAATACCCTGTTCATGGCCCGAAACGGCGACATTCGACCCGATATTGCCATCATCGGCACCGACCCCGCCGGGATGGAGATCGCCATGAGCACAGCCGCGCTCGGCGTGCCGGTGACGCTCGTGGTGCCGGACGAATTCGAGCCCGGCGATACCGGAGCGGCGCTGCAGCGCCTGCGCGCGCTCGGCGTCCGGGTGATTTCCGGCCCGTGCCGTTTCCTCGATCCCCGGCGTCTCCAGGTCGGTGACCTCATCGTCCGCCCGCGTCGCTTCGTGCTGGCGACGCCGCCCCGCATTGTGCCACCCGATATCGCCGGGCTCGCCGATCTCGATACGCCCGAGATCCGGCCCGGCAGCGCCTTCCTGGCGATCGGACAGGGCCGGAGGGCCGTGGAAGCGGCGTGCAAGGCACGGCAGGTCGGCGCCGAGGTCACGCTTCTCACGCAAGGAGCGCTTCTGTCCGATTTCGACAGCGAATCCGTGCGCCTTGTCCGGATCAATCTCGCCCGGGCCGGAATCGCGGTAGTCGACGCACCCCTGCTCGAAGGGGGAGCCGTCATTCCGGCAAGTCCTTCCGGCCGCGGTCCGCAGCGCCGGCACAAGCTGGTGAGCCACGATGGAGCGGCGTTCTCTTTCGACCGGATGTTCGTCGAGGGCCGATCCGAAACCTTTCCCGATGAGATCGAGCCCGGCAAGGCCGGCATCCTCGGCCGGCAAAACTGCCTGATCATCGACAAGGCGCTGACGACGACCAACCGGCATGTCCTCGCCGTCGGCGCCGCTTGCGGCGACGCCGATGCGGCGGTCAACCGCGCCGCGCAGGTCAGCACGGCGCTCGGGAGCCTGTTGTTCCGGCGTGCGTCGCGGCATTACCCCGCACTGGCCGTCCGATATGCGCCGTCCATCCCCGCGATCGCCGAATGCGGCTTGCGCGAGGACGATCTTGGCAAAAACGATCTTGGCAAGGGCGCGCGCGGCAGGCACCGCTTCTACCGGGTTCGCTTGCCTGACGAGGGCATTTCGGGGTCTATAAAGGTCATCACGAACGCCAAGGGGAAGCTTCTCGGCGTCTCGATCGTCGCCGTGCGCCCGCTCGACCTGCTGCCGGTTTTCCAGCTCGCGATGGCGCAGGGGCTCGGGATCGCGGACCTCGCCGGCCTGCCGCTGCCATCGGCCTCCCATGCCGCAGCCATCGGCGATCTCGCCCGGCTCGGACTGCGCGAAAAGCTTTTCGCACCGTCAACAGGACGCCTTATTCGCCTCCTCAGGGTGCTGGGATGAGCGACATCGAACCTCGCGCGAACGGCGCGCCGCTGCCTTCGGACCCCGCATCGGCGAGAGCCTGGTGGAAGCCCGGACTTTCCGGCCGGGTGCTGCTGCTGACGGTCATCTTCGTGCTGATCGCCGAAATCCTGATCTATGTCCCCTCGGTCGCCAATTTCCGCAACACCTGGCTCGGCGAGCGTATCTCGCAGGCCAAAGCCGCCGCCGTGGTGCTGGAAAAGACGCCGCCCGACACCTTGCCCAAGGCGGTTGTCGACGAGCTTCTCGCCGGTATCGAGACGACGATGATCGCGCTGCGCATGGACAACATGCGGCGGCTGCTTGCCGTCTCGGACATGCCGCCGATGGTCGATTTCGAGATCGACCTGCGGTCGCGCCAGCCGCTTCAGGAGATCGCCAGCGCGTTCGACACGCTGCTGTTCGGCGGCGACCGGACAATCCGCGTTGTCGGACCTCCGCCGAAGGGGGGCGATTTCGTCGAGATCGTCATCAACGAGGCCGGCCTGCGCGCGGCCATGATCCGCTTCTCGCGCAATATCCTGCTGTTGTCGCTGGTCATCTCCGCGATCACGGCCGTGCTCGTCTTCGCCGCGCTCAACGGGCTGATCGTCCGGCCGGTGAAAAGCCTCGCCGGCGCCGTCGGCCGGTTCAGCGCCGATCCCTCCAACGCCCGGGCGATCCACAAGCCCTCGGCGCGCGATGACGAGTTCGGCACGCTCGAGCGCAGCGTCGCCGACATGCAGTCCGCGCTTCAATCCGAATTGCGCCAGCGCGAGCACCTCGCCAACCTCGGTCTCGCCGTCGCCAAGATCAACCACGACCTGAGGAACATGCTGGCCGCCGCGCAGTTG
>JAVTWI010000250.1:1350-6545 GCA_032229845.1 Rhabdaerophilum sp. | reverse complement strand
GAGCTTTACAACCCGAAGGCCTTCATCACTCACGCGGCATGGCTGGATCAGGCTTGCGCCCATTGTCCAATATTCCCCACTGCTGCCTCCCGTAGGAGTTTGGGCCGTGTCTCAGTCCCAATGTGGCTGATCATCCTCTCAGATCAGCTACTGATCGTAGCCTTGGTGAGCCATTACCTCACCAACTAGCTAATCAGACGCGGGCCAATCTTTCAGCGATAAATCTTTCTCCCGAAGGACGTATCCGGTATTAGCGTTAGTTTCCCAACGTTATTCCGAACTGAAAGGAATGTTCCCACGTGTTCCTCACCCGTCTGCCACTAGCACCGAAGTGCTCGTTCGACTTGCATGTGTTAAGCCTGCCGCCAGCGTTCGTTCTGAGCCAGGATCAAACTCTCAAGTTGGATTGAGATTTTGAACCGGCTGATCACAACGTATCATTGACGGAGTGCACTGCTGACGCCCTTGCGAGCATCAAGCGTGTGTACACTCACCTGAAACGTTAGACCGCCGAAGTCTCGTTTGAACTTCCGTTACCGGAAGCTCCGCAAGAACTCCGCCGTCCACGTTTCTCTTTCTCGGTTTCAATTGCCAAACAGCGGGACGACTTGTCTCATCTGGCTCTCGCCAGTCCCTGAATTTTCAGGATTTAGAGAACAGTCATCGGTGCGCCGCGAACCGCGTCGCCAGTGGGGTTGGTATAGGCCAGGCCCCTTTCTCCTGTCAACGGCCTTTTTCATTTTTTTTCGTCCGGACGCATTTTTTTGGAACGGAAGGTACGAATTTCTCCAGCCTATTTAGAAGAACGCGCGCGCGTAAGGCGCCCTGTAACCGCTGCTGACACGGAAGATGATGCGCGCAGGCATGGCGCCAGGCTCGCAACATCCGCCTCGCCAGGGCGCCCCGGAAATTGCGCATGGAAAATGCGCATGGAAATTTTGCCGGTGCTGCCATAGAAAGGGCACGAAAAGACGGTTCACCGCGTAACGACAAGAAGAAACACGGGCTGCCACGACCCTCATGGTGCATTCGACGTTTCGGGAAATTCCGGCCGATCTCGGCCTTGAGCCGCCCTTGAGCGCGGAAGGCGTCGTCGCGCCGGCGCTCGCGCGGGGGCGGCTCAACGGGCGCTGGCTCGCGGGAATCGTTCTCACCGGCACCACGGGAGCCGCCTTGATGCTGCTCTCGGTCGCCGGTGCGCTCGGGCCGATTCGCAATGTCGTGACGCAGCCGGAAACCGCGCGGGCCTCGCGTGACGACCGCGGCGGCGGCGGCACCACGATTGTCGCCCGCAAGAGCGACAAGCTCGTCCGCAAGGCCAATCTTGTGGCCGCCCGTCAGGATTACAAGGCGCCCGTGCAGATTCGCGTCGGCGAGGCGGAGGTCACGCGCAACCAGTCCTACACCCGGCTTTCGACGCCGCTGGCGCTCGAATCGCTCGGTTACGCGGATTCGATTCCGGCGTTCAATCTGGCGAAGCTGGTCTCGCTTGCGAGCGAGGATCGCGCGGCGCTCGACAACGAGGGCGAAGTCACCACCGATTCGGAGGTCGCTCTCTCGGCGCGGCCGATCGCCGCGGTATCGGCGAACGCGGAAAGCGGAATCGCCCTGCGCGACGAGGATGCCTATTCGCAGGTCGTTGACGCCCTTTCCGAACGTCAGCGCGATTCGGCTCGCGAAGCGGCCCAGTCCCGCCTCGCCCGCGTGATGCGCGCACCGACACAGGGTTCGCAGCTGATGGCCTTCACAAGCGGCGTCGGCGATCCGTTCTCGAAGCTGGTCGTCAAGATGGTTCCCGAGAATGTCTCGCTGCTGCCGCGACGCGATGCAGTGCTCAACCCCCTCCCCGTCGAGGAGCGCCTCGTGCTCTCGCGCAACGAGGCCAGCACGCTGAAGACCCTCAAGCTCGCCGGCACCACGGATGCGCAGGCGCGGGATATCGTCAATGCCGTGACGCGCGGGAAGAAGGTCGCCAACCTCGAAGGCAACCGCATCCTGAAGCTGACGCTCCAGCCTTCCGAGCCCAGCGCGCCGAAGGAACTCATGCGCGTCGAGGTCTATGCCGACGAGCAGATAGTCGCCTCCGCCGGCCGTCGCGACGACGGCACCTTCTGGCCGATCGAGGTTCGCGAGCAGGATGCGCCGAAAAAAGCCGGCGCCAAGGCACCCGACGCCAACGCGTCCGAGGAGGAGGAAGACGACGCCAATTCCGGCAACCTTACCCTTTACAGCTCCATCCACGAGACCGCGCGCCGCCACGATATTCCGCCGGCCATTATCGATGAGGCGGTCCGCACGGTGTTTTTCGACGTCGATCTCCAGCGCCGCGTCGGTCCCGGCGATTCGATCGAAATGCTCGTCGCCAACGGCGAAAGCGAATCGGCCCGCCCCGAGCTCCTGCTGGTCTCCCTGACGACGGGCGGCGTGAAGCGGCGCTATTACCGCTTCAAGCTGCTCGATGACGATGTCGTCGATTATTTCGACGATCAGGGGCGTTCGGTGAAGCAGTTCCTGCTCCGCAAGCCGATCGACGGCGGCCAGCTCCGTTCGGGCTTCGGCATGAGAAAGCACCCGATCCTGCGCTATTACCGGCTGCACTCGGGTGTCGACTGGGCCGGCCCTGTTGGTCTGCCGATCCGTGCCGCGGGCAACGGAACAATCCGCATGGCCGAATGGCATTCAGGCTATGGCCGCCGCGTCGAGATCGAGCACAACCATGGCTATGTGACCACCTACAATCACATGTCGGCCTTCGGCCCCGGCATCAAGGCCGGCATGCGCGTGCGGCAGGGGCAGATCATCGGCCGCCTTGGCTCATCCGGCCTCTCCACCGGCCCGCACCTGCATTACGAGGTCATGATCAACGAGCGCTTCGTTGATCCGCTGGCGATCAAGCTGCCGAAGGGGCGCGAACTCGCCGGCCGCCAGCTTGCCAGCTTCAAGCGCGAGCGGGATCAGATCGAGTCCGTGCTGAAACAGGCGCCCGGCGCCAATGCGCTGGTCGCGCAGAACTAACCCCTCAGGCCGCGCGATCCTCGCGTTCGGCATCGGCCGAGCGCAACGCCTCCAACACCGCGCGAACCGTGATCGGCTTGAGCACGGCGCCAGAAAACGCCGCATTCTCCGGCGCGTCGAGGTCCACCTCGTCGGCGCTGACGGCGATGACAAGCGGTCGCGCGGTCGCATCGAGCCGCAGGATGGCCTGTGCCAACTCACGCCCGTCGCCGTTCGGCATGTTGAGATCCGTCAGCACGATCCGGGGCGCGTAGTCGCGAATCGCCGCGAGCGCGGACTCCGGATCCGGCACATCCATGCAACGATAGCCCGCCGCCCGCAGGATCGTGCCGATCACCAGCCGGGAAGCGGGATGATCGTCGACGATCAGGCAATCCGGCGAGCAATCCTGGCCAAGGTCGCCGGCGCCATGAAGCGGCCAGGTTGCCGGCCACGTGAAGGCAAAACGTGCGCCGGAACCATCGGGCGCCGGCCCGCCGCGAAGGTCGCCCCCATGCCCGGCAACGATTCGCCCGGCGATCGAGAGGCCAAGCCCCGCGCCGGCGGTTCGTCCGGGAATGCGCCCTCCCTCGCGGATCAGCCGCGCCGCCTCGGCTTCGGTCAATCCGGGCCCGGTATCGCTGACCGCGATGGCAAGGCGCGATGGCCCTTCCCGCCCGACAGATAATGTCACCGCACCGGAAGCCGTGAGTCGAACGGCGTTGTCGCAGAGGTTCTCCAGCACCTGACGCAGCCCGACCGGATCCTCGATGACGGGATTGTCGCTGCCGGCCGTGTCAAGCAGAATGAACTCGATGCCCTTGGCTTGGCAGCGCGCCTGCGCCGAGGGAAGAAATCCGGCGAGAAAGGCCGGGATAGCCGCCTCGGGCTGGACGGCGCCGTTCTGCGCGCCTTCGCCCTCGACACGGCCCGCGCCGAGAATGCGGTTGGCGATGGCCCGAAGATGGGCATGCGAAGCCTTCAGCGCCTCGACAATGCGCGCCTGATCGGCATCAAGACCCGACGCTTCGAGCATCTCGACCATCGCGTCGATCCCGCCGAGCGGTGCGCGCAGTTCGTGCGCAAGCTCTGACAGCGGCAGGGGATTTGTCCGGTCGGGAGGCAACATCGGGCGCTGTTCCGTATTCAAGCTTGGTCGAACCGGCGACAACCCGCCGGACACCTTCCTACAGGATAAGGTGAGCGCCTTAAGCGAAGCCTAAACAGGCTTGCTGGATGCGCGTCTTCCCGCCTAGAAACGAGTAAGGGATGTTGTCCTTGTCCCGCTTCCGGAAGTTCGTCCTTGCCGCTGCTTTCCGCCCTTGCCGTCGTCGCGCCTGTCTTCGCCCTTGTTGCGATCGGCTTTGCCGTGGCGCGGCTGCGGCTGGTCGGTTCGGAAGCCGGAAACGGCCTCTCGGAATACGTCTTCGTGCTGGCGATCCCGGCGCTGCTGTTCCGCACCGTTTCCGGCGCCAAGCTGCCGGACATCAACCCGGTTCCGCATTGGGTGACCTATTTTGCGGCTCTCGCCATCTGCTGGGCGATCGCGAACTGGGCCGCCGCGCGGATGGGGCGCGACGCGAGGGAAGCGGCGATCGTCGGCTTCTCCGCCGGGCAGGCGAATACCGTTCTGGTCGGCATTCCGATGATTCTCGGCACGATGGGGGAGCGCGGCACGCTGCCCGCCATCCTCATCATCGCCATCCACCTGCCGATCACCATGACGGTGGTGACCCTGCTGATCGCGCGCGGCGAGAAGGGCGGCGGCTCGCTGCTCGGCCTCATGCGTTCGCTGGTGACGCACCCGATTCTCGTGGCGATCTTCGCCGGCATCCTGTGGCGCTCAAGCGGCATGGCGACGCCGGAGCTCGTGGCCAAGGTGCTGAAATTCATCGCTGATACCGCCGCCCCCTGTGCGCTCATCGCCATGGGCATGTCGATGACCAAGGTGTCCTTCGCCGGCCATCGCCGCCTCATCCTGCTGGTGACGGTCCTCAAGCTCGTGCTGCACCCGGTGCTTGTCTATATCCTCGGTGTGCATGTCTTCCATCTGCCGCCAGCCTATTCGGGCGCGGCGATCCTGTTCGCCGCCTGCCCGACCGGCATCAACGCCTATCTCGTCGCCGAGCGCTACCGCAGCGGCGGGGGGGGGGCCGGGGGGGGGGCGGGGGCCGCCCCCCCCCCCCCCCCCCGCGCGCAGC
>JAVTWI010000250.1:0-1340 GCA_032229845.1 Rhabdaerophilum sp. | reverse complement strand
TGACGGTCGCGGTCTCGGTGGTGATGACGATGCTGCACTAACCAAACCCGAGGCGTTTCCGAACTTCGGCTGCCATCACGCCCTCCGCCCGCAATTGCCGCAGGGGCGTCGAGGCAAGGCTCTTCGCGAGCTTCTTGCCCGCCTCATCGCGGATCAAGGCGTGGTGATGGTAGCGCGGCTCCGGCAGGCCGAGGATCGTCTGCAAGACGCGATGGATCGCGGTGGCTTCGTAGAGATCGGTGCCGCGCACGACATGGGTAACGCCCTGCGCAGCATCGTCGAGCACAACCGCGAGGTGGTAACTTGTCGGCGTTTCCTTGCGCACCAGCACGACGTCGCCCCATTTTTCCGGGCGGGCCGCGATACCCGTCACGGTTTCGAACCGCTCGCCTGAGACCTCCTGCCACCCGAAATGCCGCGCGTAGATGCGCGCCAGCGCCGCCGCCATGTCGAGCCTGAGCGCGAAAGGTTCGCCGGAGGCGCGGCGCGCCACCCGCGTCGTGGTGTCAAGCGCGCGGCAGGTGCCGGGATAAACCGGCGCGCCATCCGGGTCGTGCAAGCGATTTGCGCCAGAGGCCTGCGCGATGTCGTTCCGCGAACAGAAACAGGGATAGAGAAGCCCCCTCGCCTCCATATCCGTGGCAACGGCTCTGTAACGTTCGAACTGCGTGCTCTGGCGCAGCACCGGCTGCTCCCAATCGAGGCCAAGCCATTCAAGATCCTCAAGGCAGGCGGCGACGCGATCCTCGGTGCAGCGAATGGTGTCGATATCTTCGATCCGGACAAGAAAGCGTCCTCCCATCTCGCGCGCCAGACGCGCATTCAGCAGCGCGGAATAGGCGTGGCCGAGATGCAGGAACCCGTTGGGGCTGGGCGCGAAACGGAAAACGGGTTGCACGGGCGGATGATTCGGGTTGCGGCTGGGCACCGGTTCGGTTTTCACTGCCATTGAACGAGGCATCATGAGCATCATCACAAACGACGCCGACATCAAGCGCGGCATGGCGCATCTCTCCGAGATCTGCCCGCACATGCGGATGATCGGCGAGACCTGCGGGCCGCCGCCCTTGCGCTGGCGCGAGCCGGGCTTCTCCGGCCTGGTTTCGACCATCACCGCGCAGCAGCTTTCGGTGTCGAGCGCTACCGCGATCCGCAACAAGCTGCACGCCCGCCTCGACCCACTGACTCCCGAAGCGCTACTCGCCGCCACCGAGGAGGACTTGCGCGCCTGCGGGCTCTCTGGGCCGAAAATCCGTACCCTGCGCGCCCTCGCCGAGGCGATCGTCACCAGCGCCCTGCCCTTCGACGCCTTGCACGAACTGCCGGTGGACGAGGCCAAG
>JAVTWI010000249.1:0-6548 GCA_032229845.1 Rhabdaerophilum sp. | reverse complement strand
ACGAGAGCACCGTGACGAAGATCGCGAGGCCCGGCCAGATCGCCATCCACGGCGCATTGGTCAGGAAGCGCTGGGCGGAATTCAGCATCGAGCCCCAGGACGGGGCAGGGGGCTGCTGCCCGAGGCCGAGAAACGACAGGCTGGCCTCCGCGATCACCGCCATCGCGATCGTCAGCGTGATCTGTACGAGAAGCTGCGGCATCACGTTCGGCAGGATGTGCTTCACCGCGATGCGCCAGCGCGGATTGCCGACGGCGCGCGCGCTCTCGACGTAATCCTCGACCTTCACGGTCATGACCTGCCCGCGCGTCAGCCGGATGAAGATCGGTGTCGCGGTGACGCCGATGGCAATCATCGCGTTGGTGAGGCTCGGGCCAAGAAACGCCGCCAGCGCGATCGCGAGGATCAGGAACGGGCTCGCCAGCATCGCATCGGTGATGCGGGAGAGAACGGTATCGGCCCAGCGCGGGCCATAGCCGGCGAGAAGCCCGAGCGGCACGCCGAGCGCCACCGCGATGCCGACCGAGACGACACCGGCGGCGAGCGAGGCGCGCGTGCCGAAGATCACCCGCGAGAGAAGATCGCGCCCGACCTCGTCGGTCCCGAACCAGTGGAGCGCCGAGGGCGCCTTCCGCACCGCCGCCCAGCTTTGCCGCGTCGGGTCGAACGGCGCGATCAGCGGAGCGAAGATTGCGATCAGTACCAGCGCGAGAATGACGACCAGCCCGAACATCGCCGCCTTGCGGGCTTTGAGCCGTCGCCAGGCGCGCTGCATCGGCGTCTCGGGCCGGCTCGCCGCCGCAAGGGTCGAAACGCCCGCGCTCATGCCCGCAGCCTCGGGTTGACGAGGATATAGCCGAGATCGGCGAGGAGGTTCAGCAGGATATAGGTCGCCGAGGTCACGAGCACGACGCCCTGCACGACCGCGTAATCGCGGTTGAACACTGCGTCGACGATCAGCTTGCCGAAACCGGGAATGGTGAAGATCTGCTCGGTCAGCACCGCGCCGGAGAGCAGGGTTCCGAATTCCAGCGCGCCAAGCGTGATCACCGGCGTCAGCGCGTTGCGCATCGCATGGGCGAGGATGACGCGCGTTTCGCCGAGCCCCTTGGCCCGCGCCGTGCGCACGTAATCGGACGAGAGCGCCTGCAGCATCGCCGCGCGCGTATGCCGCATCAGGACGCCGGCGATGGAATTGCCGAGCACGAAAGCCGGCATGATGGTGGTCTTCAGCGATTGCCAGGGGTCCTCGAACGGGCTGACATACCCCGAGGCCGGCAGCCAGCCCAGATGAACCGAAAACAGGAAGATCATCAGGATGCCGAGCCAGAAGTTCGGCGTCGAAATCCCCCAGAGCGATATGACGTTGACGATATAGTCCCAGGGCGTGTCCTTTTTGACGGCGGAGACGATCCCCGCCGGCACGCCGATCAGGATCGCGATCAGCATCGCCATCGCCGCGAGTTGCAGCGTTACCGGCAGCTTCTGCGCGACAAGGCGCGAGACGGGCTCCTTGAGGCGCATGGATTCGCCGAGATCGCCCTTCACCACGCCCTTGATCCAGTAGACATATTGCAGCGGAATGGGTTGATCGAGCCGGTATTGCTTGCGGATCTGCTCGATAACCTCCGGGTCACGCTCTTCGCCGGCCATGATGGTGGCCGGATCGCCCGGCAGCAATTGCTGGAGCCCGAAGATCATCATCGAGACGATGATGATCGTCGGGACCAGTTGCATGAGGCGCCGGGCGACGAGCGCGAGCATCGCTCAGCCTTTCACCTTGAGGCCGACCACGCGGACAAGCCCGTCCGGCATCTGCCGGTAGCCCTCCAGCCGGTCGCGGTGGGCGATGATCACCAGCCGGTGGTAGAGATAGACAATCGGCAGATCCGTCAGGAGCTGGCTCGCGGCCTTCTGGTAGGCGGCCATGCGCTCGGGCATGCCGTTCTTGGTGCGGGCCTCGTTGAGCGCGGCGTCGACGGTGGCGTTGGAATAGGCCGAATAGTTGTTCGGCGCGCCGGTGCTGGCGAAGGAGTGGATGTTTCCGTCCGGGTCAGTCCGGCCCGACCAGGCGAGGATATAGGCCTGATAGTTGCCGGCTTCGGCTTCCTTCAGCGAGGTGGCGAATTCCGTCACGCGGATCTTGATGTCGAACCCGGCTTCCGCCGCCATCGCCTGGATCACCTCGGCCACCTGCCGGGTTTCCGGGTTGTTCGGCACCATCAGGTCGACCGGAACAGGGGTCTTCACGCCGGCCTCGGCCAGCAGCTTCTTGGCCTTGGCGATATCGCGCTTCGGCACCGGGAGGCTCTTCTGGTAGAAGGCGTTGTCCGGGTTGATCCACTGGTTGCCCGGCTTGAACTCGCCGTTGAACACCACCTGGACGATGGCTTCACGGTCGATCGCCGCTTCGAGCGCCTGCCGGACACGCGGATCGGAACCGAGCGGCCCCTTGGCGGCCTCGCCCTTGCCGACGTTGATCGTCAGGCCCTGATAGCCGAGTTCATAGGCGGTCGCGACCTTCAGCCCTGCCGTCGAGCGGATATCCTTGAGATCGGTCGCCAGCGCGCGCTCGATCAGATCGAGCTGGCCGGACTTAAGGTTCGCCAGCCGGACGGTGGAATCCGCGATCGGGACGTAGGTGATCTTGTCGATCGAGACATTGGCCTTGTTCCAGTAGTCGGCAAATTTCTCGACGACGATGCGGTCCTGCTGGACGCGCTCGACGAACTTGTACGGCCCGGCGCAGACCGGCTTCTGGCCGAACTTGTCGCCGGCCTCCTTCGCCGCCTTGGGCGAGACCATCATGCCGGAACGATCCGTCAACTGCGCAATCAGCGGCGAGAACGGCGTCTTGAGCTGGATCTTGATCGTCAGCGGATCGACGACCTCCACCGCAGCGATCTGGCTCAGTTCGCCGCGGCGGAACGAGCCCTGCATCGTCCGGTGCCGGTCCAGCGAGAACTTTGCCGCCTCGGCATCGAGTGGTTCGCCGTCATGGAACTTCACGCCGGGCCGCAGCTTGATCGTCACGGTCTTGCCGTCAGCCGACGTCTCGTGGCTGAGCGCGAGCTGCGGGACGACGGCGAGTTTCTCGTCGATGTCGAACAGCTTGTCGCAGATCGACGAGAACACGATCCGCCCGACATAGGTCCGGGCCAGTGTCGGATCGAGCACGTCCGGGTCCTCGGCGAGGCCGATACGGATTGAGGATTGGGCCAGCGCGGTACCGGCGAGCAGGGGGGCAGCAAGAAGGGCGACGAGCCCGAGGCGCAAGGGTGCCTTCATGTCATGTCTCCGGGGGTAGGGGTGGAACGGCAGGGGAAGATGCTCCCGCCTCGAAGGCGGAAAGCAGGCGGGAAAGACGGGGGTCGGATGCGGCCTCGCTCGGGAGCAGCGCGCCGTCGAGCCGGATGTCGCGCCAGAAATGACAGGCGACGCGGTGCCCGCCCTGACCGTCGAGCACGGGAATCGTATCGCGGCAGCGGTCCTGCGCATGCGGGCAACGCCGATGGAGATGGCAGCCCGGCGGTGGATTGAGCGGGCTCGGCACATCGCCTTCCAGCACGATCCGCCGGGTCCGACGCGCGGTGCTGGCGACCGGGATCGCGGAAAGCAGGGCGTGGGTATAGGGGTGGCGCGGATTGGCGAAGACCGCGTCCGCTGACCCGATTTCGACGATCCGGCCGAGATACATCACCGCCACGCGGTCGGCGATGTGCTTCACCACCGCGAGGTCGTGGCTGATGAAGATCATCGCGAGGCCCAGCCGCCGCTGCAGGTCGCGCAGCAGGTTGAGGATCTGCGCACGGATCGAGACATCGAGCGCCGACACCGGCTCGTCGCAGATGATGAGGCGGGGCTCGCTCGCCAGCGCCCGCGCGATCACGATCCGCTGGCGCTGGCCGCCGGAGAATTCGTGCGGATAGCGGCTGGCGTGCTCCGGCCGCAGCCCGACGATCTCCAGCAGTTCCGCCACGCGCTCGTTACGCTTGCCCGGCGGAACAGTGCCATGAAGCAGCAGCGGTTCGGCGATGGCCTCGCCGACCGACATCCGCGGGTTGAGCGAAGCGAAAGGGTCCTGAAAGATGATCTGGATTTCCCGGCGCAGGCGGCGCATGTCCTCCTCGGGCAGGGTGAGCAGGTCCTGTCCGTTGAAGACCAGCGAGCCGCCGCTTGGTTCGATCAGCCGCAGCAGCATACGGCCGAGGGTCGATTTGCCGCAGCCGGATTCCCCTACCAGCGCCAGCGTCTCGCCGGGCGCGAGGGTGAGATCGACCCCGTCGACCGCCTGCACATGCGAGAGCGGCTTGCCGAACACGTTGCGTCTGGCGACGAAGCGTTTGGCGAGACCGCGGGCGTCGAGCAGCGGCGTCATGCGGCAAGCCCTTCGAGCGGCGCCTTCCAGCAGCGCGAGAAGCGATCGCGGCCGAGGTTCGCGAGCGGCGGCGGCACCTCGTGACATCGCGCGTCCGCGAACGGACAGCGCGCGGCGAAGCGGCAGCCCGGCGGCGGGTTCGACATATCCGGCACGGCGCCGGAGATCGCCGCGAGCCGCTCCTTCTTCAGATCGAGCCGGGGGATCGAGCCCAGCAGCCCCAGCGTATAAGGGTGCTGGGGTAGGGCGAAGAGGTCCTCGACCCCGGCGCGCTCCACCACCTGCCCGGCGTACATCACCAGCACCTCGTCCACCACCTCGGCGACGACACCGAGATCATGCGTGATGAGAATGACGGCGGCGCCGGTCTCGCGGCGAAGATCCTGAAGCAGTTCGAGAATCTGCGCCTGAATGGTCACGTCGAGCGCCGTCGTCGGTTCGTCCGCGATCAGAAGCTCGGGGTCGCAGGCCAGCGCCATGGCGATCATTACCCGCTGACGCATCCCGCCGGAAAGCTTGTGCGGATATTCGGTTGCGCGGATCTCCGGTTCGGGGATGCGGACCTTCCGCAACATCTCGACGGCGCGCTGCCACGCCGCTTCCCGGCTCGATCCGCGATGGCGGATGACGGCTTCGGCGATCTGGTCGCCGATCCGGTGCGAGGGGTTGAGCGAGGTCATCGGCTCCTGGAAGATCATCGCCATCCGGTTGCCGCGCAACTCGCGCAGCAGTTCCGGCGATGCCTCCACGAGGTTATCGTCGCGGAAGCGGATGCTGCCGCCGACCTTCGCGGCGCCCTTCTGGAGCAGGCCCATCACCGCGAGCGAAGTGACGCTCTTGCCGGAACCGGATTCGCCGACGATCCCGAGGGTCCGGCCTGGCTGGAGTTCGAAGCTGAGGTCGTCGACCGCCAGCACGCGGCCGCCGCGCGGCGTCGCGAAACTGACCGTGAGGTTCTCGACCCGCAGCAGCGCGCTCATCCCGCCGCCCCCTCGGCTTCGTCGGCGATCGAGCGGGCAATGAGGCGCTCGATTTCTCCCCGGTCGGTGACGCCGGCCGGATCGTCCCGCCGCGGCATCACCTTGCGGTAATGCAGGTAGCGTTCGTGGGCGACCCGTTCGAGCCTTTCGAGTTCATCGAGCGGCACGGCGTGATCGTCGACCCGGATATCGAACAGCGCGTATTCCTCGTCGTCATGGATCAACAACGCCGCCGATTGCCTGCCGCGTTTGTCGCCACCCGCCGCCTGTCCGGCCTGAAGCGCGGCGATCAGCCGGCGTGCGAACGGCAAGTCCATGCCTGCCGCGTAAACGCGGGCCGTTTCTGCGATCACTTCGGGCCCCGCCAGCATGTTGCCGGCAACGGAGAAGCCTTCCCTCACGAGGTGGCCGCACCAGGGTACGCAATCCGCGCCCGTGTAGGCAGCCTGTCCGCCGTTCCGGTCCATGATATGCACCTGCCTCTGGCCGCGCCCTTCGTCGCCTGCGGTCAGGATATCGACCGTCTGGGAGGCACTGGCGCCGGCGCGCAGCAGTTCGATGCCGCGCAAGCCATAGAACGGATTGACGAACGCCTGGCTGGCGACGGCGCCAATGCCGGTTTCGATGAAGGGAACGCGGGCGCCTACCGCGAAGGCGCAGGTCGTCACTGCGATGCCGATCTGGCCCGTGGCCGGGTCCTTGGCGACGATAGACCAGGTCATTTTTCGCTCCTGCGGTTCATCTTTTGCTCCGGCAGGTCATCCACCCCTCCTGTCAGCGCCCGGCCGCGTAGCCTTGCATGCCGCGTGGATTGGCGGCGGCCCGCAGGAATTCGCCATCCTGCGAGGCGGCGACGAGCCGCCCCTCGGACCATTCCGGCCCGACCTCGACGATATGGCCGCGCCGTTCGAGTTCCGCGATCGTGGCCTTGGGAACGCGGGCCTCGACGACGATCACGCCGGGGCGTGCCGTGCGCGGCCAGAACGAGGTGGGGAAATGCTCGGTGTGCCAGGCCGGGGCGTCGATGGCCTCTTGCAGGTTCATGCCGGCGTGGACGTGGCGCAGGAACATCTGCGGGATCCACTGGTCCTGCTGGTCGCCGCCCGGCGAGCCCCAGGCAAGGTAGGGCTTGCCGTCGCGCAGCGCCATGGAGGGGGAGAGGGTGGTGCGCGGACGCCGGCCCGGCGCCA
>JAVTWI010000248.1:0-6579 GCA_032229845.1 Rhabdaerophilum sp. | reverse complement strand
TCGTCCAACAGCTGATTCAGGCCGTGCGCGCGCTCTAGCAACTCTTTGCCGTCTCCCCCATGATCGTCGCCGAGCCGACTCTGCGGGAGAGCCGAAATCGCCCTCGACCGGTCCGTTTGTGCCATAGTGGGCCAGAGGTCTGAATTTTGTGGAGGAGCGTGCGCCATGAACCCAGGCGCGCGCGCCGGATTGAACCCCCGTCACGTCAGCCTCGTGGCGATACCCGACGCGGTGGTTTCGCTCGCCGGCATTTTCGACGTGATGAACGCGCCCGCGATCATGGGTTCGCCCGGCGCGCGCGCCGTTTCATGTCGATATCGCGGGCGAGGCGGCGGGGCCTTTGGCGTTGGCGAGCGGCGTCCCGATCGAGGTCCAGCGCCCGATCAAAGCGATGGGACGCGCGCCCCGCCTTCGGCGAGCGCTGTCCGAGCGCCGCGTGAAAGCCGCGCGCGGCGCGGGGGAGAGCGAGGCGACCGGGTAGGTGGGCGGCCCGCCCGCCAGGCCGCGAGCGAGGCCGTTAAAACGGCGCTCGGGTGACGTTTACACGCTTGTCGACCGACCTCGCCGTGCAACTAAAATTCTTCCAAAGATGACAAAGGGTCACAGACCCGTCATGCCGCGGATGTGGAGAAGGCCCGATGAATGCCCGTTTCTTTGCGCGCGCCCTGGCCGTGAAGTGCTGCTCGACCCGACGAGCAACCCCGCCGCTCGCGATTCTACTGTTCGCCTTCAGCGTCGCGTCCCCCCTCGCAACCGATGCCCACGAAGGCGAAGACCACGGGTCGCCCGAGCCCGTCGCGGTCGCGGCGTCGGGCGAAACGCGGATGGCGGCGAGCGGCGCGGGCTCGCTGTTCGAGGGCATTTTGAAATATCGCCCTTTCGCCCGAGGAGAAGCGGTGGCAGTGACGCTCTACCTGGTCTCCGCCGAAACCAACCGCCCGGTGGTCGGGGCGACCGTCGGCGCGACCCTGTCCGAGGGTGATCGGAGCAGCGCCGTCGCGTTCGCGCCCAAACTTGGCGGTCCGGTCGGGGCGTACAGCGCCACCGTAACCGCCGAGACCGCCGCGCCGATGTCGTGGCTGTTCGATGTGGCGGCGGGCGAGGAGAGCGATTTGATCGGCGTGACCGGCTTCCAGGCGCGCGCGCCCGAGTCGGCCGCGTCGCCCGGCGGCGCGAAGCGGCGCGTCGATCCACCGCCATTTTTTCCTACGGCGCCGTGGGTCGCTGTCGGCGCCCTGTCGGTGCTGATCGCCTTCGCGGCAGGACGGGCCAGCGCCCGCAAGAGCATGTCTCCATGACCCGCCACCCGCTTCGTCGGCGGGCCGCGTCGGTTTTGGTGGCCGTCGCGATCTCGGCCCAGGCCCACGAGGGCGAAGATCACAGCGGCGCGGGTTTGGCGGCGTCCGCGCCCGCATCGCCCACCGCGCCCCTTTACGTCTCCATCGAGACGCAGCTCCTGGCCCGGATCGAGACGAGCCGCGCGCGGCCGGAAACCGTTCCCCGCGTCCTTCGGGTTCTGGGCCGCAGCCTCATCCGCTCCGAGCGCGAGGCCACCGTCACCTCACCGCAGGAAGGCCGCCTGATCGCGACCAAGGACTACGCGATTCCCGCGCTCGGCGACGCGGTGAAGCGGGATCAAATCATCGCCGTGGTCGAGGAATCGATCGCCGCGCCCGACTTGGTGACAATCGCCACCGAGCGCGCGCGCGCCACCAGCGATTTGCGGCAAGCCGAGGCGAGCCTGCTGCTGGCCCAGCGCGAGCACGAGCGCCTGGCCAAGCTGGCCGGGATCGCCACGGACAAAGACATCACCGCCGCCCGCAACGCCCTGGAGGTGGCCAAGGCCAAGCGCGACGGCTATACCGAGCAGGTCGCGCTGCTCGACGCCGCTTCGACCACGGGCGCGCTCGCCCAGAAGCGACGGGTAATCCGCGCGCCGCTGGACGGCATGATTTCGCGGACGCACGTCACCATCGGCGAGAACATCAGCCGCGACAAGGCGCTGTTCCAGATCGTCGATACCGCCGAGCTGTTGGTCGAGGCGAGCGTTTTCGAGAACGACATCGCCGCGATTCTTGCCGCTCGACGGGCGTTCTTCACCGTGGAGGCGTTTCCTGGCGAATCCTTTCCCGCCCGCATCGTGTCGCGCGGCGCGACCATCGACGAGCGGACGCGCGCCCTGCCCGTCCTCTTCGCCGTGGCCAACGGCGCGGGCAGACTGTTTGGCGGAATGTTCGGGCGCGTCTACATCGAGACCGGCGCCAAAGTGTCGGGGATCGCGGTGCCCAAATCCGCCGTGGTCGAGCTGGACGGCCAGCCCATGGTCTACGTGAAGACCGGCGGCGAACAGTTCACCCCGCGCCCCGTGCAGGTTTTGGAACGCCTTAGCGACCGTCTGGTACTGACCGATGACGGCGCGCTAAAGGCTGATGACCGGATCGTCGTGCAAGGAATCTACCAGGTGCGCATGTCCAAGCCCCTGCCGGTGACGGAAGGGGGGTTGCCTGTCAAATAACCCGTCGAACGTGGCTCGTCGCGAAAACCCCCGACCGCGCTCGCCCCGGTTTCGTCCCACCCTTAAAGAGGCCCTTATGACCCCGCGAAGTTTTACCGCGATTGCCCTCGCTGTCGCCTTGTTGTCGGCCGCTATCGGCAACGCCCAGCCGAGCGCCCCCGGCAGCCACGGGCGCGGACATGATGAACCGGTCGCGATCCCGGCAACCGGCGCGGCAATTCTGGCCGCCGCCGATCAGCGCGTTGCGGCCATCGACCGAGCCATCGCCGACGGCAAGCTGGCCGGGGTCCACGCCGAAGCCTTTGCCGCCCGCGATTTGCTCGTCGCGCTCCCGCAAAAAGTGGGCGGTCTCGGCGAGGCTGAAGCCAAGGCGCTCGCCGCCGCCATCGGCCGCATCCGCCAGCAGGCGGCGCTGCTCGACAAATTTGGCGATGCCGGCGACGTCGCCCAGACCCGCGCCGTGCTCGCCCGGTTCAAGACCGAAATCGCCGGCATCCGGCAACAGGTCGCCGGCAAACCGGATCGCTGATGCGCCACACGTCGGATGCCCGCGCCCTCGGCGGGCGCGAGCGCGCCAAACCCGCCCATTCGCCCCGCCAGCCCCATCCCGAGGGGGTGGCCACCGCGCGGCCATGATCCAACAGCTTATCCATTTCTCGATCAAAAACCGCCTCTTTGTGCTGGCGGCGGCGTTCGCGCTCACGCTCTACGGCCTCTACGAGATGGCGAGATTGCCGGTGGACGTGCTGCCCGATCTCAACCGGCCCCAGGTCACGGTGCTGACCGAAGCCGAAGGCCTGGCGCCCGAAGAGGTGGAGACGCTGGTCACCTTTCCCATCGAAACCGCCCTCAACGGCTCGACCGGGGTGCAGCGGGTCCGTTCGGTGTCCGCCGTCGGCCTGTCCATCGTGTTCGTGGAATTCGGCTGGGGCCAGGACATTTACCTGGCGCGGCAACTGGTCGGCGAAAAGCTCGCCGCCACCCGCGACCGCCTGCCCGCCAAGATCGAGCCGCGGATGGGGCCGATTTCCTCCATCATGGGCGAAATCATGCTGATCGGCCTGAAAAGCGAGACCGTCCCGCCGGTGCAATTGCGCCTGCTGGCCGACTGGACGGTGCGGCCGCGCCTGCTGTCGATCCCCGGCGTGGCCGACGCCATCCCCATCGGCGGCGGCCGCTTGCAGTATCAGGTGCAGGTCGACCCCGAAAAGCTGCGCGCCTACAGCTTGACTCTGGAGGAGGTCGAGCGCGCCGTCGCCAACGCCAACGAGAACAGTACCGGCGGTTTCATCGAAAAACAGAGCCAGGAGTTTCTGGTCCGCAACATCGGGCGCGTCCGAACCATCGCCGAGTTCGCCGACGCCGTGGTGACGACCCGCGAAGGGACGCCGCTCACGGTGGGCAACGTGGCGCGGGTGCTGGAAGGCGTCCAGGTCAAGCGCGGCGACGCCTCGATCGACGGCCAACCCGCCGTGATCGTCATGGTGTCGAAACAGCCGGGCCAAGATACGCTCGCGCTGACCCGGACCATCGAAAAAGCCATGGCCGAGATTCGCGCCACGCTGCCTCCAGCCGTGGAATTGGACGACAACGTGTTCCGCCAGCAGCATTTCATCGAGGCCAGCATCGCCAACGTGATCGAGGTCATGCGCGACGCCGCCATCCTGGTCGCTGTCGTGCTGGTCCTGTTCCTGCTCAACGCCCGGACGACGCTGATCTCGCTGATCGCCATTCCGCTCTCGCTTATCGTCACCTTCATCGTCTTCAAGTTCGCCGGCATCGGCATCAATACCATGACCTTGGGCGGTCTAGCCATCGCCATCGGCGAGCTGGTGGACGATTCGATCATCGACATCGAGAACGTCTTTCGCCGCTTGCGCGAGAATGCCGCCCGGCCGGCGCAACAGCGGCTGAACCCGCTGCGCGTCATCTATGACGCCTCCAACGAAGTGCGCTCCACGCTGGTTTACGCCACGGTTTTGATGGTGATCGTCTTCGTCCCGCTGTTCCAGTTGA
Organism: Rhabdaerophilum sp.; assembly: GCA_032229845.1. Lineage (GTDB taxonomy): Bacteria > Pseudomonadota > Alphaproteobacteria > Rhizobiales > Beijerinckiaceae > Rhabdaerophilum. The sequence continues at coordinate 2,048 of JAVTWI010000248.1, read as the reverse complement.
GCGGGATCGAGGGGCGCATCTTCGCGCCCATGGGCATCGCCTACATCGTGTCGGTTCTCGCTTCGCTGGCCGTGTCGCTGACCGTGACGCCCGCGCTGGCGGCGACGCTGCTGAGCCGCTATTTCGATGGGGTCCGCGACCGGCTCGAAGGGCGGGGGCTGACCTTCCGCGGCGGTGAGGCGGCCGATTCTTGGATCGTGCGTCGGCTGAAAGCCATCGACCGGGTCCAGCTCGACTTCACGCTGCGCCATCCCGCTCTGGTCATGGGCGCGTTTTACGGGCTGGCGCTGGTCGCTCTCGCGGCGGCGCTGCAACTGGGCCGCGAGTTTCTGCCGCCGTTCAACGAAGGCACCATCACGGTCACCCTGATCGCCGCGCCGGGCACCTCGCTGTCGGAAAGCAACCGGATCGGCGCGCTGGCCGAGAAGGAGTTGTTGGCCATCGGCGAAGTGGCGCTGGTCAGCCGTCGCACCGGCCGCGCGGAGCTGGACGAACACGCCGAAGGGGTGCACTCCTCGGAGTTGGAGGTGGATTTTCGGCCTGGCGGCCGAACCCAGCCGGCGGTGCTCGCCGAAATCCGCGAGCGGCTCGGCCGCTTTCCCGGCATGGTCGTCAACGTCGGGCAGCCCATCTCGCACCGCCTCGACCACCTGCTCTCCGGCGTGAACGCCCAAATCGCCGTCAAGGTGTTCGGCGACGATCTGGCGACACTGCGGGCGAAGGCTGAGGAGGTGCGCGCGGCGATGGCGACGGTGCCCGGCACGACCGATGTCTTCATCGAAAAACAGGTGCTTATCCCGCAAATCCGCATTCAGATCCACCGCGACTCCGCCAAGCTCTACGGCCTTCAGGTGGGCGATCTGGCGCGGACGCTGGAAGCTGCCCTGTACGGCAAGACCGTTACCGAGGTGCTGGACGGCCAAAAGACCTTCGACGTCGCGGTGAAACTGAACGACGAGTATCGGGGCGACGAGCAGGCCCTGGCCGACATGCTGATCGATACGCCCACCGGAGCCAAGGTACCGCTGCGCGCCGTCGCCGACGTGATCGCGGGCGTGGGACCAAACCAGGTGCTGCGCGAAAACGGCCAGCGCCGCATCGCGGTTCAGGCCAACGTCGCCGGGCGCGACCTCGGCGGCGTGATCGCCGATCTCCAGCGGGCCATCGAGGCGCGCGTTCGGTTGCCCGCCGGCTATTTCATCACCTACGGGGGCCAGTTCGAGGCCCAGCAGCAGGCTACCCGCGTCATCGGCCTGCTGTCCGCAGTGTCCCTGCTGCTGATGTACGCGATTCTCTACAACCACTTCCGGTCGCATCGGATCGTGCTCTGTATCTTGATGAACATCCCGCAGGCGGCGGTCGGCGCAGTTGCGGTGATTTGGTTCACGACCGGGGTCTTTTCTATTGCTAGTCTGATGGGATTCATCACCCTGACCGGTATTTCGCTGCGCAACGGCATCATGATGATCAATCATTACCTGCACCTGATGCGGCGCGAAGGCGAGACCTTCGGTAAAGCGATGATCGTGCGCGGGTCTCTCGAGCGCTTGGTGCCGGTGCTGATGACGACGACCACAGCCGCGCTGGGCTTGATCCCGCTAGCCATCGCCGCCGGCGAGCCGGGCAAGGAAATTCTCCAGCCGATGGCCGTGGTGATGCTGGCCGGCCTAATCACCTCGACCCTGCTCGATCTTGTTTACACGCCAGCCTTCTTCTGGCGCTGGTGCGGTCCGGTCGCCAAACGGCTGGCGACCGGAACCGAGGCGGATTTTGCGGCCGGAAAAAACTGAGCGCAGCCAGAGGCGCCGAGCGCGCATCGCTCGCCGGGCCGCTCGGTCAACGATCGAACGCCGGTTTCAATGGCAGTTTCGCTTCCGGTGTGACGGTCCGAATCTGGCCGTCTTCACAGATCTCAAGATGTTCAAACCGTACGCTTACCCTCGATCTTGTTTTGAGGGTCCATCGCTCGCGCGCCGCGTCTTCCGACCGCGTACCGACAACGGTTGTACCGTTGCCGACAAACCCGCGTCTGATCGTGTAATAAAAAC
>JAVTWI010000247.1:0-6637 GCA_032229845.1 Rhabdaerophilum sp. | reverse complement strand
CTGATGCCATGCCCGGCGGTTCCGGGCATGCGCGCGGCATTCGAGCAATCGTCGATCAGAAAGGATCGGAGAGTGCTCTTCTTCTTTGTTCCCGCATCCGCATCTTCCGCCAACCGGAAACCACTTGGCGGGCGGATGCTCGTCCGATCGCCTCAGGCGGCGAGCGAAGCGGCGGCTTCCGCGAGGCGGGCGCTGGCCCAGGCACGGCCACCTTCGGTGATGTCGGAGTCCTGCGTCACCTTGGCGATGATCGCGAGGTCCTGCGCCGTCTTCGGCTGAGCGTTCAGGATGGCGATGAGCTTGCCATAGCGCGCTTCGGCGATGGCATTGGCTTCGCCCCCGAGACGCATCCAGCCGGGAATGCCCCCGTTGGCCGCCGAGGCGGTGATCGCGTCGCGATGCGCGGCGAGCCGGCCGCGAAGGGCTTCGGCTTCCGCCCAGAGCTTGGCGATGGGGGTGGTGCCGGCGGCGAAGGCCGGAACGCCGGCGATCAGGGTGGCACCGGTGAGGGCAGCACCCGCCACGAGCATGCGGCGGGAGACAGACGTCGTCTTCTTCATAGGCTTTTCCTCATCTCAGGTTGGAGGAGCGGCAGAAAGCCGGCCCGGAACAAACGGAACGCGAATTCCCGACCGGCACGCCCAGCTTATACTCACAACATGAATAAGCGCTGAGCAGCGTGTGCAGCAGACCTTGTACAATTCCTCGAGGCCGTGCTGCGGTGCCAGCTTGCGCTTGCCGGAGGCTTGCGTCAAAAACGTCGCAATGAAAACGGCAGTTCTGGTTTTTTTCGGCGGAGGCATCGGTGCGGTCGGTCGCTGGGCGGTCGGCCTCGGCATGATGCGCGTTCTCGGTGCAGGGTTTCCGTATGGGACGCTGGCCGTCAACCTTGTCGGCTGCTTCGTGATGGGGGTTCTTGCGCGCCTGCTGTTTCAGGTCGCGGAGGGCGGACATGACCTCCGCATTTTCCTGATGACGGGCGTTCTCGGCGGGTTCACCACCTTTTCCGCCTTCTCGCTGGAGACGGCCAACCTCTGGATGCGGCAGGAGGCCAGCGCGGCGATCCTCTATGTCCTTCTTTCCGTCGGCGGTGCGCTGGCGGGCATCGCTGGCGGGCTCTGGCTCGGCGGCATGCTGACGCGATAAGGATCGGATTTCGAGATGAGCGGCGTCACGACGCGCGAGGTGAAAGCGGATGAAGCCGGGATGCGGCTCGACCGTTGGTTCAAGACGCATTTTCCGGATCTGGCGTTCGGCCACCTCCAGCGCATCCTGCGGACCGGGCAGGTACGCATCGACGGCGCGCGCGCCAAGGCCGAGACGCGTATCGAACCAGGCCAGATGATCCGCATTCCTCCGCTGGAGAAGCCGGTGCCGGCCGGGATTCGCTATGCCGATGAATCGGTTGCGCCGAAGCGCTCAGGAGGCGATTCCGGTGCTTCACGCGGAGAATCAACGGGAGGCGCGGCCCGCCCGACCAGTGGCAAGCCGGGAAAAGGGGGCGCGAAGGACGACGCCGCGTTCCTCAAATCGATCACGCTTTACGAGGACAAGGACCTGATGGTCCTCAACAAGCCGCACGGGCTCGCGGTGCAGGGCGGCTCCGGCACCACACGGCATATCGACGGGCTGCTCGAAGCGTTGCGCGACAAGGACGGGGTGAAGCCGCGCCTTGTCCATCGTCTCGACAAGGACACGGCCGGCTGCCTCATCGTCGCCAAGTCGCGGCTCGCCGCGGCGACGCTGGCAAAGACCTTCCGCTCGCGCGCGGCGCGCAAGATCTACTGGGCGCTGGTGCCCGGCGTTCCGCGCGTGCGGCAGGGCCGGGTCTCGACCTGGCTCGCCAAGGGCACGGACGAGCGGGGCGACCAGAAGATGAAGGTCGCCAAGCATGGCGACGAGGGCGCCGATCACGCGCTGACGTATTACGCCGTGGTCGATACCGCTGCGCAGAAGCTCTCCTGGCTCTCGCTCAAGCCCGTGACCGGGCGGATGCACCAGCTCCGCGTCCATGCGGCGGAGATCGGCCATCCGATCGTCGGCGATCCGAAGTACTTCGACAAGGAGAACTGGCAGCTTCCGGGCGGGGTGCAGAACCGTCTGCACCTGCTGGCGCGGCGCATCCAGTTTCCGCACCCGAAGACCGGCAAGATCATTGACGTGACCGCGCCGCTGCCGCCGCACATGCAGCAGAGCTGGAACCTCCTCGGCTTCGACACCAGCCACTACGACCCGATCGAGGACGCGCCGGAGAAATAGCGGCCGGTCTGCGCACGCGACAACATGACCGATAATTTAGATTTAGGTCATGAAGCGGGAACCTTCGGAAGCCTAGCTTGACGGCATCGTGATTCACATCGAGCAAGGGGCATCCCATGAAACTGAAATCGCTGCTCAGGAGCGCCAGCCTTGGCGCCGGAGCCATCATCCTGCTGGCCGGCATCGCGCTGGCCCAGACCGCGCCGGCCCCCGCACCGAACGCGCCGGCGCCGCAGGCCGCGCCGAAGGAGGCCCCCGCCAATCCGGGAGCCGGTGGCCGCTGGTCGCGCGGCGATCGGCGCGAGATGCGGCGTGAGTGCCGCGACAAGATCGGCAGCGACCTTTCCCGTTCCGAGCGGCGCGAGAAGATGCGCGACTGCATGCGCGAGGCGCGCGGCGGCGGTCAGGGGCAGGGCGCCATGCGCGGTGCCCAGCGCGAGAAGGTTCAGGCGGCCCGCAAGGAATGCTTCGACAAGCTGAAGGACCAGCGCTTCACGGTGGATGAGCGCCGTGGCGAGATGCAGAAGTGCATGCTCGAGAAGGTGCCGGAACTCGCCAAGTCGATGACCTGCCGGCAGGAAGCCGAGAACAAGAAGCTCGAACGCGGCACGCGGGAGTTTCGCCAGTTCATGAGGCAGTGTATCACGGCGCAGTGACACGCCATCTCATTCTCTTCGATCTCGACGGTACGCTCGTCGATTCGGCTGACATCATTCTGGCGGCGCAGGCGAAGGCCTTCGCCGCCGTTTCGTTGCCGATGCCCGGCCGGGAGCGCGCGCTCTCGATCGTCGGGCTGTCCCTGCGCGAGGCCTTCGAGGTTCTTGCCGGCGCGGACGGGCCGATCGACGGGTTGGTCGAGGCCTACAGGGCAGCCTTCTTCGATCTCCGCCGCAGCCAGAACGTGCCCGAACGCCTGTTCGATGGCGCAGCCGGGCTGCTGGACGACCTCGCGGCGCATCGACATCTCATCCTGGGCGTCGCCACCGGCAAGTCCCGGCGCGGGGTCGAAGCGCTCTCGGCGCGTTACGGCTGGGAAGGACGATTCGCAACAATCCAGACAGCCGACGACGCGCCCTCCAAGCCGCATCCGGCGATGGTCCAGCAGGCGGCGGCTGAAACCGGCGTCGTCCCGTCGCGAGTCCTGATGATCGGCGATTCGAGCTACGATATGATGATGGCGCGGTCCGCCGGGGCGCGGGCGATCGGTGTCGGTTGGGGGTTCCAGCCGCGCGCGGCCCTGCGGGAGGCGGGCGCCGAGCAGATCGTCGAGAGTTTCGACGAGCTTCAGGCGTTGATCGCGGGGCTGGCGCGTTCCTCAGGTTGATACCGCGTCTGCTTTTTCCGCCAACCGGGGGCCGGAGGCGGGGTATTGCGCATGAGGCGTGACAGCCGCGCCGCGAATGCCTAGAGCATGCTGCGACTACGTGGTAGCCGGTTAATCGCAAGGAGCATGCTCTAACTTGTGGATGTCGATCACGTTGCCTGCGTTTTGGCGATTCCGTCAAAACGCAGCGTGATCTATGGGAGCGCCATGAGCGACCAAGAAAACGAAAACACCCCGGACCGTACTCTCCGCCAGGACCTCACCGCCGACTGGTTCGGCGACGGCGAGGATCGTGCGCGGCTCGATCCCGTCAGCACGGCGCGCGCGGCGCTGAAACCGCAATTGCCGAAACGCTTCTACCGCGAGGCCCGGATCGAGGCACGCGCGGAAGGTCACGTCCTGCTGCTCGACGGGCGCGTGGCGATGACCAAGCTGCGTCGTCCGCTGGCGAGTGAGAATGCCGCGCTCGGCGCGATGCTCGCCGAGGAATGGGGCGCGCAGGGCGAGCACATCACGCCGGCGACCATGCCCGTCACGCGCATCCTGCACGCTGCGATCGATCATGTCGCCGATGCGGCGGAAGAGGTGAGGGCGGATATCGTCAAATACGCGGGCTCTGATCTCGTCTGCTATCGCGCGCCCGAGCCGGAGCGGCTTGTCGAGCGGCAGTCAGCTCTTTGGGACCCGGTTCTGCGCCACATCGAGGTGCGGCACGGCGGGCGTTTCATTCTCTCCGAAGGCATCCGCTTCGTCGAACAGCCGGCGGAGGCGATCGAAGGCATTCGCCGCGCGGTCAATGCCGTCACGTCGCCCGCAGCGCTCGCCGCGCTCCATGTCTTGACCACGCTGTCCGGCTCGGCTCTCATCGCGCTGGCGGTCGCCGACGGGCTTCTCGACGCTGAAGCCGGGTTCGATGCCGGAGAAGTCGATGCCGATTTTGAAACGGAAATCTGGGGCGAGGATGACGAGGCGACCGAGCGTCGCCGCTTCCGGCTCGCGGATTTTGCGGCCGCAACGCGGATTCTCCGGGCTCTGGCGGATTAGTCTCGCGATTCTGGCCCTCTCCGTTCCGGCCGCCGCCGCGCCGGATTGCCAGGCGTTGCTCGGCAACATGGATGCGCTGATGGGCGAGTATTACGCGGCCGGCGAGCGGGCGATCGAAAAGGACGATCCAGCCATCGCGCTCGAAAAGGCTCGCAAGCTTGCCCTCAAGGGCGATGCCGAGGCGACCGTCACCATGATCGGCGTCGGCGCCGCGCTGCGTGGAAGGAAAGCGCCGCCGACCGTGGCGATGATCCGGCAGGTCTGCACATTCTCGACGAAGAACCGCAATCCGCTGCATGCGGTCTCCTGCGCCTATTTCAACGCGTTGAATCCGCTCGGGGAACGCGCATTGAAGCGGCAGGCGGCGCTGGATGCGGTCGCGCGTTTCGGCGAGATCGCCAAATCGGAACCGGTGCCGGAGCGCTATCAGGCGCATATCGAGGCGCTGAAGGCCTGCCTGCCGGAAAATTAGCGCTTTGCTCTAGGCTGGAGCGGCGATCCGGGTGAGGAGCCGCATCGCCCGGTCGGAGAGGGTAAGGTCGGCAAGGGTCATCTGGTCGAGCCGCTCGAAGAAGGCTTCCAACGCCTCGGACAGTGCAGTTTGGAGAAGACATTGCCCGCAGATCCGGCAGGTCGCCCCTTCCGAAAAGCATGCGACCAGCGCGCAATCGACCTCCAGAAAGCGCACCAGCGCGCCGATACGCACCTCTGCAGGATCGCGCCCGAGCGTAAGGCCGCCGTTCCGGCCGCGAAAGCTCCTGAGATAGCCGGATGCCGCAAGCCTCTGGACGATCTTCATCACGTGGTTGCGCGAGATGTTGTAGGCGTTCGCAACCTCCTCGACCGAAAAGCGGCCGCCGCTTTCGCGGTCTGCGGCGCGCGCGGCGGCAAACATCAGGATGCGGAGCGCGTAATCGGTATGAGCCGTCAGATGCATGAGCGAATTATATGCACGGTTGCGGTTGCTTTTTCCAGCGTGCGACATAAACATGCATTCACATTGCATCTTATTTCGGAGTGAGCCATGCAGCCGGAACCGGTGGTTCGTGTCGTCGGACGCTACGATTCGCCGGGCCATCTCGCCGGCATCGACCGTGAGATGATCGCGCGGGTGGTTCACGGCTTTTACGGCGAGATCCGCAAGGATGCGGTTCTCGGGCCGATTTTCGACGCGCGCATCGCCGAGGCCCGCTGGCCCGTGCATCTCGAGACGATGGTGGATTTCTGGTCCTCGGTGCTGCTGGTAACAGGAGCCTACAAGGGCCGGCCGGTTCCGGCGCATCTGCCGCTCGCGCTGGAAGATGCGCATTTTGTCCGCTGGCTGAATCTGTTCCAGTCGGTTGCTGAAGCGGTTTGTCCGCCGGCGGCGGCCGCGCTTTTTGTCGATCGTGCCGAGCGGATCGCGGACAGCCTGCGTTTCGCGATCGCGACGCAGAAATCCGCCGGTGGCGCGCCGGCCTTTCCGCGAAAGCTGTCGCGTTAGCGCGAGCAAGGCGCCAAGCAAGGCGCATCGACGGGATTGATCTGCCTCATGCCCTGATTTCACAATATGAAGGACGCTGTCCTCAAGTGAACAGGAGAACCAGCATGCATCGCCAGAATCCCTTCGTCGATATCGGTTGCCTTGTCCGCGTCTCGGACGACACGCCGATGGCAGCGATCCGGCAGAGCATCGCGCTCGCCGCGCGCTATGAGGTCCGCCTTTCCGTGCTGATCGCCGTGCAGACGTTCGTCGCGCCCTATACGCCGCTGTGGTCCGGCATGGCCAATTCCATCGCCGCCGAGGTCAACGAGCAGGCCCAGAAGCAGGGTGCGAGCCTTGCGGAAACGACCGAGGCGGAGGCCAAGGCGGCCGGCGTCGAGGCCGACGTGCAAGTGGTGGTCGGTGTCTTTGCCGAGCTTGGCTCGCGCGCCGCGCGCGTGGCCCGGTCTGCGGATCTCGTCGTCGTCGATCAACAGCACGGCGCGCTGGATACGAGCGAGATGCTGCTCGAGGAGGCGCTGTTCCGC
>JAVTWI010000246.1:0-6644 GCA_032229845.1 Rhabdaerophilum sp. | reverse complement strand
GGGCACCCCGACCCTTGAACCCCTGAAGGAGATACGATCATGACCAACACCAAGAACCAGACCAACCTCAAGACCCGCAACAAGCGCTTCTCGCACATCGCGCTCGCCTTCGCGCTTTCCGCCGGCACCGTCGGCGGCATGATGGCCATCGCCAGCCTTTCCGCTCCGGCCCTCGCCCGCGGCAACGGTGGCGGCGGAGCCGGCGGCGCCGGTGGCGGCGAAGCGGGCAACGTGATGGCGGCCGTCAACATCGCGAACGTTCCCAACCGCCGCGGCCGCCCAGCGATCTTCCCGCGGTTCCGCACCAATCCGTGCGGCCAGTCCGCGGGCATGACCGGCCTCGGCGAATGCAAGTATGTCGGGCCGGCGCGGGTCGTGTGGGTCTACTGACCCCTCCCATCCGCCTTCCCGCCAGGCAGAACGGCTCCGCATCGCAAGCGGAGCCGTTTTCCTTGTCAGCGCCGGCACGCCGGGATTTTGATCCATCGCGTTTCGCCGACATTCATCTTCGCGCATTATGGTGAGGGGTGGGCGACCAAAGAGGAGACTTCCCATGACAAGATTTTCGCAGATCGTGATGGCAGCGCTGTTCGCAGCCTTCGTCGGCGTGGTCGGCCTCGCGCCCGCCAAGGCGGCCGGCATTCCCGCCGGTTCGATCACCGGCGTCGAAGAGGCTTCGCGCGCCACCGAGACGGTGCGCTATCGCCGCCGCGTCTATCGGCCGGTGCGCGTCTATCGCCGCCCCTACTACCGCCCGGCCCGGATCTACCGGCCCTATCCGGTCTATCGCCGCTGCTGGACGCGTCCGCGTCTCATCTGGACGCCGTATGGCTACGTCCGCCGCTGGGTGCGCGTCTGCCGGTAAGGCCTACACCCATCAGCAAGGCATACGGGCGGGATTTTCCCGCCCGTTTTCGTTACAGCCGCACTTTGCCAGCATGAAGCGAAGCCGCGTCGGGGAGGAACTCCCCGTCCTCGCCGTGCAGGACGAGCGGAGGCAGGACCGCAAGCGGCGCGCGCGATCCCTTGCGACCTGATATCAGGAGGCGCGTCGCCGAGGCCGTATCGCGCGGATGGACGAAGCGCACCTGCATGGCCCCGAGGCGCTTTGAAAAGGCCGCGACCGCGGCATCAAGCGCGTCGGCGCGGTGGATCATGATCAAATGGCCCTTCGGCGCAAGAACCGCCACGGCGTTGCGGACCCAGTCATCGAGCGGTTCCGCCATCACATGAGCAACGGCGCGGTTTGCCTTCGGGGAAACCCGTACCGAACCCGCCTCCAGAAACGGCGGGTTGGTCAGCACCAGATCGAACACTTCCCGCATGCCCGGCCTGCGCGAGAGCGACAGCACATCCGCCTCCAGCACCGCGACCCGATCTTCAAGCGCGTTGAGGGCAACGTTCCGCCGCGCGAGATCGACCAGCGCCGGATCGCGCTCCACGAGCGTGACGGAAGCTTCAGGATTGATCTGCGCCGCGCGCAGGCCGACAACGCCGCTTGCCGCGCCGAGATCGGCGATCCGGTGTGCCCCGGCAAGGGTCGAGGCCGCCAGAAGAACGGCGTCGGTCCCCGCGCGATGCCCGCTGGCAGGCTGGAGCAGGCGTAGGCTCGCCCCGAAAAGCCGGTCTTCCGTCACCGGCGAAAGCGGCGTCTGGAGGCGTTCCTGCATGGCATCCGTTCGCGATTGATCCGGAAACGTTGCAATTCCGGGCTTGAAGGTGCAAGCGTTATCCGACAACTGGATGCCGCGCCAGACGGGCGCGTCTTGTCGGCTGGTTCGTTATTGGCAGATCTTGCGATTCAAGCCTTGGGGTTCGGGAGCGTTCGTTCGTGGGTGTGGTGGTTTCCTTTGGTGAGAAGTCGGGCGGGGACAACATCGACCGCCTCGTCGCCCTGCTCCGCGAGGACATGACCCGCGTTAACGAGACGATCCTCTCCCGCACCGGCTCCGAGGTCACGATGATCCCGGAAGTCGCGCAGCATCTGATTTCCTCCGGCGGCAAGCGCCTGCGGCCGATGCTCACGCTCGCTGCCGCCAGGATGTGCGATTACGCCGGCCATGGCCATGTGAAGCTCGCGGCCTCGGTCGAATTCATGCACACGGCGACGCTCTTGCACGACGATGTCGTCGACGAGAGCGACATGCGGCGCGGCAAGCCCTCGGCCCGCAAGGTGTGGGGCAACGAGGCGAGCGTGCTCGTTGGCGATTTCCTGCTCGGGCAGGCGTTCAAGATGATGGTCGAGGTCGGTTCGCTTCAGAGCCTCGATGTGCTCTCGACCGCCGCCGCCGTGATCGCGGAAGGCGAGGTCATGCAGCTCGCCGCCGCCAAGAACACCTCGACGACCGAGGACGAGTATCTCGCGGTGATCCGCGCCAAGACCGCCGCGCTGTTCGCTGCCGCGGCGGAGGTCGGGCCGATCCTCGCAGGCTCGGACGAGGCGCGGCAGAAGGCCTGCCGCTCCTACGGGCTCAATCTCGGCATCGCCTTCCAGCTTATCGACGATGCGCTCGATTACGGCGGCACCTCGTCCAAGCTCGGCAAGAACGTTGGCGACGACTTCCGCGAAGGCAAGATCACGCTGCCGCTGGTTCTCGCCTACCGGCGCGGCACCGACACTGAACGCGCCTTCTGGCGCGGTGCGATCGAGCAGGGCGAGAGCGACGATGCGCAGCTCGAACGCGCGATCGAACTACTCAAGAAGCACCATGCCATCGAGGATACGGTCGAGCGTGCCCGGCACTACGGCGCGATGGCGAAGGACGCGCTCGCGCTCTTCCCGGCCTCCGAGATGCGCGACGCGCTCGACGAGGTCGTCGATTTCTGTATCAGCCGGGCATATTGAATTTGTAGCCCCGAAGCTTCGCCGGGGCCATATCTCCCTCGCGACGGGGCTGCCCCCTGCTCGGCGGCCCGTTCGGGGCTAGCCTCGGCAGCGCCAAGAATGGGAGCCCGATTCTCCTTTCATACCCCCGGCATGATCATCAGATCGGTATCGTCCGGCTTTGCGCCCGCCGCCGTCAGCATGGCATGAACCTGCCCGCGATGATGGGTCTGGTGGTTGAAGAAATGAGTGACGAGCAGGGCGCGCGGGCGCGACAATTCCTTGCCGACCGCACCGGAAAACCAGGTGAGATCACCTTCCAGCCAATCGTCCGGCATGTCGTCGGCCCATTCGACGATGCGGGCATCGAGCGCCTCGCGGGCGGGCTTGAGCGCGAGCCAATCGGCGAAGACCTCCGGCGAGGTTCTGATGCCGCCCTGCGGCGCGGGCGTGCCGGCGAAGCGGTGCATCCACATTGAATCGCCCCAGAACAGGTGGTTCAGCGTGCCCTCGATCGACTTGAAGAACGCCCCGCGATCCGCCCGGCGGGCTTCGGGGGAAAGGCCGTCGGCCGCGCCGTAGAGCGACTGGTTCTGCCAGCGATTGTAGCGAGCCATGGTCCTGACGTAGCCGGTTCCGATCATCATGGTCATATCCTCCGGCCTTGCCTCCTAGATTGCCACGGAAATCGCGCAGTCCCGGACCCACCAGCCGCGCGCGGAAGCCTCGATCCCTTCGCGGGCGGATTTCGCTTCGTCGGCTGTTGCGAAAAGCGCGAAGCAGGTCGCCCCGGAGCCGGACATCCGGGCGATACGGCAGCCAGGGAGCGCCCGCAGATCATCGAGCACCGCCGCGATGACCGGCGCGAGCCGGATCGCGGCCTCCTCGAGATCGTTGCGGGTGGTCGCCGCCAGCGTTTCCAGCGGATCGGCAGAAGCCTTGCCCACCGGCCCGGCATATTCGAAGCGATCGCCCGGTTCGAGACCGAGTTTGACGAAGACCGCCCGGGTCTCGACGGCGACCATCGGATTGACCAGCAGCGCGGGGACACGGGCGAAATCGAGTTTGGGGCCAAGATCATGGCCGATGCCGCGCATCAGGCGCGGATGCGGATCGAGGCAGACCGGCACGTCCGCGCCCAGCCCGCGCGTCAGACGCTTGAGGTCAGGGCCGCCGAGCGGCACGGCATTGGCCTGCGCAAGGAGCCGCAGGGCGGTGGCGGCATCGCTCGATCCGCCGCCGATCCCCGAGGCAACGGGCAGGTTCTTCGTCAAGCGGAACTGGCCGGAACGGGCCTCCGGAAACGCGTCCGCGAAAGCGCGGGCGGCACGCAGCACGAGATTGTCATCCTCTTGCGCAAGGGCGCCCGCGAACGGGCCGTCGACAATCAGCGATAACGGCCGGCCAGGCTCGAAGGCCAGATCATCACCGCAATCGGCGAAGCCGACGAGGCTTTCGAGCACATGATAGCCATCGCGGCGGCGGCCGATGACATGGAGGAAAAGGTTGATCTTCGCCGGCGCCAGCGCGGCCGGCGGCGGCTTATCCGCCATTCGGCTTGGGTGCCCCCGCATTGGCGGCCGGGCCTTCATCGAGACCGGATTCGAGCTTCTGGCGGACCCTCTTTTCATCATCCGGCTCGGGGTTCAGCTCCAGCGTCTGCGACCATTTGAAATAGGCCTCGCGCTTGCGCCCGACCTTCCAGTAGGCGTCGCCGAGGTGGTCGTTGATCGTCGGGTCGCCCGATTTGAGCAGGACCGCACGCTCGAGTTCCTTCACGGCCTCGTCGTAGCGGCCGAGGCGGTAATAGGCCCAGCCGAGCGAATCGACGATCGCCCCGTCACCCGGCGAGAGCGCGACCGCCTCGCGCAACATCTCGAACGCCTTGTCGACGTTCTTGTGCATGTCGGCCCAGGAATAGGCGAGATAGTTGAGAACCTGCGCCCGTTCCGTGCCATCGCGGGCATTGCGCGGCTTTGGCGGCAAGAGATCGAGCGCGGCGAGGAAGTCCGGCTCGGCCTTGTCCCACTGCTTGGAACGCTCGTAAGCAATCGCCCGCCCGTAGAACAGCGACCAGTGCCGCGCCTGGAAGACCCCCACGGCCTTGATGCCGGCGTCGTAGGCCTCGGCGGATTCAGCCCAGCGCTTCTTTGTGCGCAGGATCGAGCCGAGCGTGTCGGAGGCTTCGAGATCGCCCGGCTCGCGAGTCAAAAGCGAGCGCAGGACGGAAATGGCCTCGTCGGTCTTGCCGAGACGCTCCAGCGCCACCGCATGCCCGATCGCGGCGCGATGCGAAAGCACCGATTCCGGCGGCACGGCCTCGTAGAGCTGGCTGGCGCGCTGGTGCTGGCCGAGCTGGTCGAAATATTCCGCCAGCGTCATGCCGATCAGCGCGTCCGCAGGGGCGAGATAATGCGCGAGCTGGAGATAAATCACCGCCGTCATCGGATCGCGTGCGGCGGACCCCATGGCACCGAGGCTGTAGAAGACCTCGGCGGCGCCTTCCGCAACCGTATCGACCAGCGGCGGCAGCGGCTGCCCCTTCTCGTAGGCCGCGATATCCGGAACGAGGAAGGGCTGCGACGGGTTGCGCTCGCGCCAGCCGCGCGCGACTTTCAGCGCCTCGTCGAATTTCTTCCGGCGCGAGAGAACGCGGGCATAAGCATCCGCGACCCGCAGCACGCCGGGCTCGGCGGTATGGGCCTTGGCGAGGCGAGCCTCGGCCTCGGTCGGCCGCTTGCCGACATCCGCCATCAACCCGCTGATGAAGTCGCGATAGCCGACCAATTCCTTGTCGGTGAAGGAATCCGCGGCCTTGAGGGCGCCACCGATGTCACCGGCGCCGACAATCGCCCACCCCCGCAGCATGCCGATTGTCAGGTCGGCATTGCGGACCTTGCCGCCGGCGCGGTCGAAACTCCGCCGCGCCCGCTCGTAATTCTTCGCCCGCAGCGCGCGCACGCCGAGCGCGACATGGGCAAGCGCGTTGCTCTTGTCGCGCTGGATCGAACGCTCCGCCAGCCGGAAGGCCTCGTCGAGGTTGCCGTCGACGAGTTCGGAGAGAAATGCCTGATCGAGAAGGCCTGGATTGTGCGGGTCCGCCTTCAGCGCCTCGCGGAAATATTCCGCCGCCGCCCCGGTGTCGCGCTGGGCATTGGCGAAGATGCCCGCGAGGAACATGCCGGAGGCCCCCAGCCCCTCAAGATTGCGCACCTCGCGTGGCGCCCCCGGCGCGACAGCGCCCGATCCGGCAAAAAGCAGGCCGGCCAGGGCCAACGACTTCAGGGCGCGCAGCGATCGATTCATGAGGCAGAACATTCCAGATTGGCCGGGTTCCCGGCCGGAAGAGCGGATTCTTGTCGTTCCGGTTAGCACCGAAACAAGGCTGCACAAAGGCTTTTCACACGGCCGCCGCCGCGACCATAGCACGCCGGCGGACCCACGGAATTGTGATCGCGCCTTTCACGCTCGTGAAGTGACAGTGAACCCCTATCGTCAGAAGGCTTGGGGCGACGGGCGGGCCATCGGCTTGCCCACCCGAACCCAATACAGGGAGCTTTTCGATGATGATCCGTTTCAACCTTTCCCGACGCGCGATGCTCGGTGCCGCGACGGTCGCGGCCTTCGCGGGCCTCTCGGTGCCGGCGTTCTCGCTCGCGAGCGGCTTTACCCCCTACACCAAGGCCGCTTTCGACGCCGCGCTGAAAGGCCCGAAGCCGGTTCTCGTCCATGTTCACGCGGAGTGGTGCCCGGTCTGCAAGAAGCAGGAGGCCGTGTTCAACGAGCTTTCCGGTTCCGCCGAGTTCAAGAAGCTCGCGGC
>JAVTWI010000245.1:0-6712 GCA_032229845.1 Rhabdaerophilum sp. | reverse complement strand
AGCGGATCGGCAGGGTATCTGGCATCAGGGCATCAGGCGTCTCGGCCTGCCGCGCCTTGTCGGCCTCGTCGTGCTGCTGGCGCTGACCCTCATCAAGTATTCCGATCCGGCGCCGCTCGAACGATTTCGCCTCTGGCTGTTCGACCATTATGTCACGGCCAAGCCGCGCGAGGCAGGGCAATCGCCGGTGGTTGTCGTCGATGTCGACGAGAATTCCATCGCACGGATCGGGCAATGGCCGTGGTCGCGCGCGGTGCTGGCCGATCTGGTCGAGCGGACCGGCGCGGCAGGCGCGGCCGCCGTCGGCTTCGATATCGTGTTCCCGGAACCCGACCGCCTCTCGCCGCCGCGTCTCGCGGACACGCTCGCCGGGCTGACGCCGGAGATGCGACGAGGATTGAAGGGCGAAAAGGATACCGATGCGCTCTTTGCGGCGGCGATCGCGCGCCATCGCGTCGTTCTCGGGCGGTCCGGGCTGCCGCAGGCCAATCCGGCCAAGGGTGATGATCCCCATCTGCCGCTGGCGATGATCGGCGGCGATTCGACGGGCCTACTGCCGGCCTATCCCGGTATGCTACGCAACCTTCCGGTGCTGGAGGGGGCTGCGGCCGGCGCCGGCATGTTCTCGATCCTCTCCGAACCGGACGGGCTGATCCGCCGGGTGCCGCTCGCCTTCCACGTCGAGGGCAAGGTGGTGCCGGCGCTGGCGATCGAGCTGCTGCGGGTTGCGACGGGCGGTGACGCGCTCGCGATCAAGCGCGATTCCGCCGGCGTGATGGGTGTTATCGTCGGCGGAACGATGATCCCGACCGAGCGCGACGGCCGCTTCTGGGTCTATTACCGGACGGACATCGCCCGGAATTACGTTTCGGCAGTCGATCTTCTCGAAGGGCGGCTCGCGGAAGGGGCCCTGAAGGACAAGCTGGTGCTTGTCGGCTCCTCCGCGATCGGCCTGCAGGATATCCGCGCCACCCCGGTCAATGCCGCGACGCCCGGGGTCGAGGTCCATGCGCAATTGCTGGAGACGATCCTCGCCGACCGGCAACTGACAAGACCGCATCTGGCGCTCGGGATCGAGGTTCTTGCCGGGCTGGCGCTCGGGCTGCTGATGATCCTTCTGGTGCCGCGGCTCGGCACCCTGCCGGTGCTGGCGCTTGGCATCCTGATGGCGGTCGCCACCTGGCAGGCGGGGTGGATGCTGTTCGCCCGCTATCGCCTGCTGATCGACACGGTCTATCCGCTGCTCGCCGGCTTCAGCGTCTTCCTGACGCTGGCTTTCCTCAATTACTGGCGGGAGGAGCGTCAACGGCATGAGATCCGCGCGGCATTCCAGCACTATCTCGCCCCGGCGCTGGTCGAGAAGCTCGCCGATCACCCCTCGCTGCTGCGGCTCGGCGGCGAGACGCGCGATCTCACGATGCTGTTTTCCGATATGCGTGATTTCACGCCGGTGGCGGAGAGCATGAAGGGCGATCCGCAGGCGCTCACCGCGCTGATGAACCGGCTGCTGACCCCGCTCTCGGACGCGATCACGCAGGAAGGCGGCACCATCGACAAATACATGGGCGATGCGGTGATGGCATTCTGGAACGCGCCGCTCGATGTGCCCGACCACGCCGCCCACGCGGCGCGGGCGGCGCTGGCGATGCGGCGACGCCTCAGGGATCTGAACGCGGCGCGGCAGCGTGAGGCGGAAGAGCAGGGGGTGCCCGCACCGGCGTCGCTCGACATCGGTATCGGCATCAACACAGGGCGTTGCGTGGTCGGCAACATGGGCTCGGATTTCCGCTTCGACTATTCCGCGCTCGGCGATGCGGTGAACCTCGCCTCGCGGCTCGAAGGGCTCACGGCGCAATACGGCGAGCCGATCCTGATCGGCGAGGCGACCGCCGAGGCGTTGGCCGGCCGCTTCGCGCTGAAGGAAATCGGCGCGGTTCAGGTCAAGGGCAAGGCGGAAACCGTCCGGGTTTTTGCGCTGCTGGATGATTTAGAGCGGAGTTCGATCTGATTTGCTCAGATCGGCCGCTCTAATCCCTTGTTCCATCGCATCATCTTATCCATCAACCGGTACCCGCTTGATGGGATGATGCTCTAGCGGCCGAGTGACGCGACGGCCTTGCGGGCGCCGTTCGCGAACAGGCTTTCGAGCGAGGCCAGCACGGGCGCCGTGAAGCGCGGGTCGGCCGGCAGATCGGCGCCGAAAATCTCGCCGATTCCCAGCAGCGCGGGGCCGAGCCGCGCCGCGATCGGCCCAGCCTCAGCGGCGATGCCAGCCAGCCGGGCCGCCATCGGATCGCGTACGTCGATGGCGCCGCCCTTCTCGTCTGTTCCCGACACGTAGCGCATCCAGCCGGCGACTCCGAGCGCGAGCCTTCCGATCGGCGCGCCCTTCGCGAGGCGGTCGCGGATGGTGCCAAGCAGGCGTTGTGGCAGTTTCTGCGAGCCATCCATCGCGATCTGCCAGGTGCGGTGGCGGAGCGCGGGATTGGCAAAGCGCGCCATCAGCGCGTCCTTGTAGCCGGTGAGGTTCGTGCCGGGCGGCATGTGAAGCGTCGGCGTGATTTCCTCGTCCATCATCGCACGGACGAGGCGCGCGAAATCCGGATCGGCGACTGTATCGGAAACGGTTTCGTAGCCGGCGAGATAGCCGAGATAGGCGATGGTGGAATGCGAGCCGTTGAGTAGGCGCAGCTTCATGTGCTCGAACGGTGTGACGTCGGTCGCCATTTCCGCGCCGGAGGCCGCGAGATCGGGGCGGCCTTGCGGGAAATCATCCTCGATCACCCACTGGATGAAGGGTTCCGTCACCACCGGCCAGCGATCCTCCAACCCCAGCAGCGGGGCGATACGGGCGCGGTCCTCGTCGGTCGTCGCCGGGACGATACGATCGACCATGCTCGACGGGCAGGCGACCTCGCCGGCGACCCATTGGCCGAAATCCCGGTCGAGAAGGGTGGCGAAGCGGTCGATCACGCGCTTCACGGTGCGGCCGTTGGCGGGCAGGTTGTCGCAGCACAGCACTGTGAAGGGTGGCAGGCCGGCCTCCCGGCGCAAGCGAAGCGCGCGGGCGAGATAGCCGATCGCGGAGCGCGGCGCTTCCGGGTTGGCGAGATCGTGGAGGATATCGGGGTGTTCCTCGTTGAGCTGGCCGGTTGCCGGATCGTGGCAGTAGCCCTTTTCCGTCACTGTCAGCGAGACGATTTTCGTGGCGGGCGCGGCCATACGCGCGAGGAGGGCGGCCGGATTCTCCCGTGCGACATGGCTCTCGCGCACCGCGCCGATCACCCGCAGGGTTTCGCCGACGGCGCTGCGGACCGAGAGTGTGTAGAGATTATCCTGTGGCTCCAGTGCGTCGCGGGTGTCGGGCGAACGCAGGCTGGCGCCGGCAATGGCCCATCCGGCTTCGCCGCGGGCGAGGCAGTCCTCGATCATCACGGCCTGATGCGCGCGATGAAAGGCACCGATGCCGAGATGGACGATGCCGATCCCCGCCGCCGCCAGATCGTAGGCCGGGCGGCCGACGGATGGTGGGAGGAGGCCAAGCTGTTGACGCGAAAGGCGCATCGGAAACTCCGTCGTCCGGGGGCGGGCATGTGGTGCGAGCCAACGCACTCGTATGAGCTTGTATGGTAGTAAACGGGTTGACAGCAAGCCCAAAGCTGCAAAGTATCGGTATATTGGTCTGACCAATTTCCGTGTTGCCGGAGGCACTCTTGGTTCTGGAAGCGATCGAACCGCGCAGGCTCTACCGACAGGTGGCGGACCAGATCCGCGGCTATGTCGAGGTGGAGGGATTCCCGGCCGGTACGCGCCTTCCGACAGAGCGCGACCTTGCCGAGCGGCTCAACGTCTCGCGGCCGACGATTCGTGAAGCGCTGATCGCGCTTGAGGTCGAGGGGCTGGTGCGCATTCGCGTCGGCTCCGGCATCTATGTTGCCGAACCGGCGGCCGCAGCCGGCAAGGACACGCGCGGCGAACACGACGGGCCGTTCGAACTGCTGCGCGCGCGCGTCTTCATCGAGGGCGCGGTGATGGAGGCGGCGGCGCCGATCACCGAGGCCGACCATCTCGCAGTGCTCGACGAGGCGATTGAGGCGATGGCCCGCAACACCGATGATCTCGGCGCGATCATCCGTTTCGACCGCGCCTTCCACGTCGGCGTGGCGGCTATCCTCGGCAACAGCGTGATCACCGGCCTCGTCAGCGATCTGTTCCACCGGCGGATGAGCCCGTATTATCTGCGCCTTGCGGAGCATTTCGAGACGGAAGCGAGCTGGCAGCAGACGATCGCCGAACACCGGGCGATCCGCGATGCGCTCGCCGCACACGATTCAGCCGGGGCGCGCGAGGCGCTGCGCCGGCATCTCACGGCTTCCCAGGAACGGTATTCGCGCAGCTTCGGCGAAGCGGAAAGCGAGACCGACGAACGGGCGGAAGGTCAACCAAGAAAGGCCGCCGGACGGAGCTGAAGGCCCGAACCGGCGCACAAGAGGAACGAGAAGGAGGATTATCATGAAACTCGTTACAAAGACCGTGATGTTCGCGGGAATCGGTCTCGCGATGCTGGCCGGTCAGGCCCAGGCGCAGACCAAGCTCAAGTATGCCCATGTCTACGAGACATCGGAGCCGTTCCACACCCAGGCGGTATGGGCGGCGCAGGAGTTCGCCAAGCGCACCAACAACAAATACCAGATCGACGTGTTTCCGGCGTCGCAGCTCGGCAAGGAGACGGATATCAACCAGGGACTGAGCCTCGGAACGGTCGATATCATCATGTCCGGTTCGAGCTTCGCCGCGCGCACCTATGCCCCGCTCGGCGTCACCTACTATCCCTTCACGTTCCGGGATGCGGATCATCTGCTCGCCTACACCAAGAGCGACATCTTCAAGGAACTCACCAAGGGCTACGAAGACAAGACCGGGCACAAGATCACTGCCGTCACCTATTACGGCGTGCGCCACACCTCGACCAACCGGCCGTTCAAGTCCTGCGCCGAGATGAAGGGGCTCAAGATCCGCGTGCCGGACGTGCCGGCCTATCTCGCGACGCCGCGCGCCTGCGGCGCCAACACCACGCCGATCGCTTTTGCCGAAGTCTATCTCGCGCTGCAGAACGGCACGGTCGAGGCGCAGGAGAACCCGCTCACCACGATCGAGGCGAAGAAGTTCTTCGAAGTGCAGAAGGCGATCGTGCTCACCGGCCATATCGTCGATCACCTGAACACGATCGTCGCCAAGGGCACCTGGGCCAAGTTCTCCGACGAGGACAAGAAGATCTGGACCGAGGTGAGCCAGGAGGCGGCCAAGCGCGCCGGCGACATGATCAAGAAGCGCGAGGCGGAGCTGGTCCAGTTCTTCAAGGACAAGGGCCTTCAGGTCATCGATGTCGACCGCAAGGACTTCCTCGACAACGTGATCAAGAACGTTTCGTTCGAGAGCTTCGGTTATCGCAAGGCGGATTGGGAAAAGATCCAGGCCGTGAAGTAATCGTCTTCGCATCTCGCGAAGGGCGCGCTCCGTTTCTCCCCGGGGCGCGCCGTTTTCTTCTTTTTCCGATGCAATCGACGCCGACCAGGCGGAATTATCAGTGGCGGATGCCGTGACCCAAGCGCAGACTTCCGAGATTCATACTCCTATCTCATCCGACGAGATCGCCCGCACCTTCGACGAGGAAGCAGCGCCGGTCGATCTTTCCGGACACGGCTTCGAAGACTGGGTGACGCTCGTTATCTTCTGGCTGATGTGTCTTTGCGTCTTTCTCCAGTTCTTCACCCGCTACGTCCTCAACAACAGCCTCGCCTGGACCGAGGAGATCGCGATCTACTGCCTTATCGCGGTGGTGTTTCTCGGCGCGGCGATGTGCGTGCGCCTGTCCCGGCACATTCAGGTGGATTTTCTCTACCGCTATCTGTCGCCCGCGTTCGGGCGCGGGGCCGCGACCTTCGTCGACGCGGTTCGCATCGGCGTTTTTTCCTATCTTGCCTGGTTGGTGTGGAAATACGCCGACATCATCTCCGACGAGATGATGACCACCATCCAGTTTCCCAAGCGCCCGGTCTTTCTCATCGTCTTCGTGGCCTTCGTGCTGATGGCGATCCGCTCGGCGGTCGTCGCCTGGCAGAATATCCGGCGCGGCTATTCCGTGCTCGAACGGCCCGGTGCCTTCGATGGCTCGAACGAAGCCATGAAGGAGGGCTGAGACGATGCTGGTCCTGATCGGGGTTTTCCTTGTCCTCATGATCCTTGGCGTGCCGGTCGCAGTCTCGATGGCGTCAGCTTCGCTCGCCTATCTCGCCATCCACGGCGGTGCGCCGGACGTGATCGTCGCGCAGCGCATGATCGCCGGCGTCGAGAGCTTCCCGCTGCTGGCGGTGCCGTTCTTCATTCTCGCCGGCAACCTGATGAACATCGCCGGCGTGACCGGACGCATCTACAAGTTCGCGGTCGATCTCGTCGGCTGGATGCGCGGCGGGCTCGCGCAGGTCAACATCATCGGCTCGGTGATCTTCTCGGGCATGTCCGGCACGGCGATTGCCGATGCGGCTGGCATCGGCACCATCGAGATCAAGGCGATGCAGGATCACGGCTACCCGACCGAGGTGGCGGTGGGCGTCACGGCCGCTTCGGCCACGCTGGGGCCGATCATCCCACCCTCGCTGCCCTTCGTCATCTACGGCCTGATGGCGAATGTCTCGATCGGCTCGCTGTTCCT
>JAVTWI010000244.1:0-6738 GCA_032229845.1 Rhabdaerophilum sp. | reverse complement strand
CGCGGTGATCGAGGCGCGCGACGTCGATCAGATCTACGCCGTGCCGCTCGCCTATCACGCCGAGGGGCTGGACCGGGAGGTGCTGCGCATCTTCGGGCTCGACGAACCCGGCACGCCGGACCTGTCGCGCTGGCACCACATCGTCGACACGCTCAGGAACCCGGAAGGCGAGGTGACGATCGCCATCGTCGGCAAATATACCGGCCTCAAGGATGCCTATAAGTCGCTGATCGAGGCGCTGGTGCACGGCGGCATCGCCAACCGCGTCAAGGTCAACCTCGACTGGATCGATTCGGAAATCTTCGAGCGCGAGGACGCTTCCGCCTATCTCGAACATGTCCACGGCATTCTCGTGCCGGGCGGTTTCGGCTATCGCGGCGCCGAAGGCAAGATCCAGGCGGCGCGGTTCGCGCGGGAACGCAAGGTGCCGTATTTCGGCATCTGCTTCGGGATGCAGATGGCCTGCCTCGAAGCCGCCCGCAATCTCGCCGGCATCGAGGGTGCATCCTCGACTGAGTTCGGCGAGACGAAGGAACCGGTCGTCGGCATGATGACCGAGTGGATGAACAAGGGTCAGCTCGAAATCCGCCAGCAGGGCGGCGATCTCGGCGGAACGATGCGGCTCGGCGCCTACGAATCGAAGCTCGTCGCCAATTCGCGTATCTGCGGCATCTACGGCGGCACGACGATCCACGAGCGCCACCGCCACCGCTACGAGGTCAACATGGCCTATCGCGAGCGGCTGGAGAAGACGGGCCTGCTGTTTTCCGGCGTCTCGCCGGACGGCCTGCTGCCGGAAACGATCGAATACCCGGATCACCCGTGGTTCGTCGGCGTGCAGTATCACCCGGAACTGAAATCGCGCCCCTTCGAGCCGCATCCGCTGTTCGCAAGCTTCATCGAGGCAGCCGTGGAGCAGAGCCGGCTGGTGTGATCGGCCAGGGGTTGAGCAGAAGGATCTGTGCGGGAACGCACAGCCCAAACGTGCCATTCCGCTTTTCATCATCGAACTCCTGTTGCATCCTTCGGATAGCCAACAGGAGGTTTTCCCATGATGGAAGCAGGATCGCAGCTCTTGTCCTCGTTTCTCGGCCTGCCGAACTTTCTGCTCTACATGGTCGTGGGATCGGCGCTGATCGCGCTGTTCCTGTTCGTCTACACGCGGATCACCCCGCATGACGAATTCGCGTTGATCCGCGAGGGCAACTTCACGGCGGCGGTTGCGGTTTCCGGCACGGCCATCGGCTTCGCCATCCCGCTCTCGAAGGCGACCGCCCAGGCAACCTCGATCCCCGACATGCTGGTCTGGAGCCTCGCGGCCTTCATCGTCCAGTTGATCGCCTATGGCCTCGTGCGGCTGGTGGTCCCGGACCTCGGCGACAAGATCAAGACCAACACCGCCGCCGCCGGCACCCTGCTTGCCGCGATCTCGATCGCGAGCGGGATGCTGAACGCGGCGGCGATGAGCCTTTGATGCCGCCGGCATCCTCCGATCCCCCTGCGACAAGGAGCGCCCCGAACCCGCGAGGTGAGACATGGCCAAAAATCCGACCAAGAAACCGGCAAGCCCCCCTTCGAAAAATCGGAAACCCACCATCACCCGCGCCGGATTCGGCGAAACGGGCGAACAACCCCCGAAAACCGGTATGAAACGCTCGCACAAGATCGCGCTCGGCGCGACCGGCATCATCCTCGCAGGCGCCTGGCTCGGCTCTGGCTCGAACGAACGCGTCGCCGGGCCGGAAGAAACCGGCGCCGACGCCAAGATCTACGCCAGTCTCGACGAGTGCCTTGCCGCCAACCGCGGATTCATGACGCCGAAGATCGTCAACGGCCAGCTTGTCAACGAGAAGTCGCCCGAGCAGATCAAGTGCGAGGCTGATTTCAAGGTCGCGCAGGCCAATTACGAGAAGACGGCGCCGAAATTCTCCAGCCAGAACGAATGCGAGGGGCAGTACGGCGCGGGCCAGTGCCGATCCAGCAGCTTCAACGGCGCCAGCGTCTTCATCCCGGCCATGGTCGGGTTCATGGTCGCGAACTACCTCTCGAACAACCGCACGCCGCAGGCGCTGCTGCCGGCTCGCCAGGCCGGGGCGGTGCCCTGTCCGCCGGGCGTCACGCCCGTCCAGCAGCCCGGCTGCCTGATGCCGCGGCAGGCCAGCAGCAGTTCCAATTCCTCGTCGGGCTGGCGCTCCTATTCGACATCGAGCGGTCATACGGTGAGCCGCGATACCTCGAAGCCGGCCAACTCGCCCACGAAGGTTCCGAGCGCGGCCGCGGCCGCACCGGCCGCCCGCACCAGCCTCGGCGCGGCGCCGACGCGTTCGGTGTCGTCGATCAGCCGCAGCGCCAC
Source organism: Rhabdaerophilum sp. (assembly GCA_032229845.1). Lineage (GTDB taxonomy): Bacteria > Pseudomonadota > Alphaproteobacteria > Rhizobiales > Beijerinckiaceae > Rhabdaerophilum. The sequence goes on along the minus strand of JAVTWI010000244.1, from coordinate 4,385 downwards.
CACCACCTCGCGCGGCGGCTTCGGCTCGACCTCGCACTCCATCTCCCGCTCATCGAGTTCGTGACATGCGCAGGATCGACGTTCAGGAGCGCCCGGACTGGCGCGAGAAGGCCGAGCAGGTCGGTTTCACCTTCCATAGCGCGGAAGGAACGCCCTATTGGGACGAGAGCGGCGCTTTCGCCTTCACGCTCCGCGAGATCGAGGAGGATATCGAGGCACCTTCCGCCGAGATCGAGGAAATGGCGCTCGAATTCGTCGGCAAGGCCTGCCGTGACGAGGAAATCCTGGCCCGGCTCGCGATTCCGAAAGCCTTCTGGCCCGAGATCTGGGAAAGCTGGCAGCGCGGCGACCGCAACCTCTACGGCCGCTTCGATTTCGCTTATGACGGGCAGGGACCGGCGAAGCTGCTCGAATACAACGCCGATACGCCGACAGGCCTGCTCGAAACCGGGGTGTTCCAGTGGCTCTGGCTGGAGGAACTCACCGCCAACGGCCAGTTGCCGCGCGGCGCGGACCAGTTCAACTCGCTGCACGACAAGCTGACCGCAGCCTTCCATTCCCTGCGCGACGGCAAGCCGTATTTCCTCTATCTCACCTGCGTGCAGGACAGCGAGGAGGATCGCGGCACCGTCGCCTATCTGGAGGAACTCGCCCAGCAGGCGGGCATGAAGACGAAATTCCTGTTCGTGGACGACATCGGCCTCACCTCGGCGGGGAAATTCGTCGATCTCGACGAGAAGCCGATCGAGGTTCTCTTCAAGCTCTATCCGTGGGAATGGATGATGCGCGAGGAATTCGGCAAGGCCATCCCCGGCTGCGGCACCCAGTTCATCGAGCCGATCTGGAAGGCGGTGCTCTCCAACAAGGGCCTGTTGCCCTACCTGTGGAAGATGGCGCCGAACCACCCGAACCTCGTGCCGGCCTATTTCCCGGACGAGACCGCGACGGACCTCGGCCATTCCTTCGTCGAAAAGCCGCTGTTTTCGCGCGAAGGCTCGAACATCCGCCTTTTCGAGCGCGGGCGGGCGATGGGCGACACCGAGGGCCCCTATGGCGAGGAAGGCTTCGTTCGCCAGCAGAAAATCCGCATCCCGGATTTCGGCAAGGGGCATGTCGTGATCGGTTCGTGGATGGTCGCGAGCGAGCCGGCTGGAATGCTGGTGCGCGAGGACAGGTCGCCCGTCACCGGTAACCTCGCACGCTTCATCCCGCACTTCATCGAACCGTAAGGGCGTGACCTCTACGGGAACGGATGCTAGACCGGCGCGAACCTTTTTCGTGCCGGAGAAACCGTGATGGCCCGCCCCCTCGATCACCTCGTCATCGGCGTGCCGGACCTTGCAGGGGCCGGCACGCGCTTCGAGACGCTGGGCTTTCAGGTCGGGAACGTGAACCGGCATCCATGGGGAACGCATAATCGCATCGTCCAGTTCGCGGACGAAACCTTCCTCGAACTGATCACGGTCGGCGAGCCGGAAAAAATCCCGGAGCATGGCCCGCGGCGGTTCTCGTTCGGCGCTTTCGTGCGCGACGCGCTGGCGCGACGCCCCGGCCTCTCGATGCTGGTGCTGAAAGGGACGAATGCGCGCGCCGACGCGGCGGGCTTCCGCAAGGATGGGATCGGCGATTTCGAGCCGTTCGACTTTTCCCGCAAGGGGCAGCGGCCGGACGGCAGCGAGACCGAAGTCGCGTTCAGCCTCGCTTTCGCCGCCGATCCCGCGTTGCCGGAAGCCGCATTTTTCACCTGCCAGCAGCATTTTCCGCAGAATTTCTGGTCGAAGGCGGCGCAGACCCATCCGAACGGCGCCAAGGGCATCGCCCGCGTCACGCTGGTCGCGGAAAACCCCTCCGACCACCACATCTTCCTCGGCGCCTTCATCGGCAATCGCGAGATGCGCGCGACCTCGTTCGGCATCGAGATCGAAGCCGGCCGTGCGACGATCGAGATCGTCAGCCGCACGGGTTTCGCGTTCCGCTACGGCTTCGAGGCGCCTGCGGCGGAGACGCCCATCTTCGGAGGGGTCGAGATCGTCGTTCCGCGGCTTTCCGCCTTTCCCGGCTGCGATGGCCTCAAGGCGCATAACGGCGGATTCTCGATGGCGCCGGATGCCGCGATGAGCACCGTTTTCCGCGTGATCGAGGGCTGAACCATGCGCGCGGTCATCTTCGGCCTCCTGCTCGCCATCGCCGCAGTGATGACGTTCCTCTTCCTCCGCGGCGAATGCCCGGGCGGGCAGGTGTTCGCCACGGAGGCAGAATGCCGAGCGACCGCGGGGTTCGACGCGTTGTTCTGCCGCCAGTCCTTCATCGATGCGCGGCGGCGTGCGTTCGAGGATTCCTCGCCGTTTTCGACGCAGGATGCCTGCCTGCGCCATTTCCCGCGCTGCGAGCCGCATCGTGTCGTCGTCAGCGGCTATGTGCCGGTGCCGCGCGGCACTTGTGTCGTCCATGGCAAGAAGGGCGAGCCCGTCTTCGAGAAGATCGGGCAATCGGTCGAAAAGCGCTGAAGCGCGTCCTTAGACTTTCGCCGGAAATAGACCTTCGCAGAATTGTTTTCGCGCCGGAGGCGGGGAAAGAACGTGCGTCATTCGGCGCGCGCAAGCGGCAAACCCCTCCGGGAGAGCGACATGAAGAAGATCATTCTGGCCATCGTGGTGATTGCCGCCGCCTTCCTCGGCTACAAGCTCGCCAACAAGGACGACTGCCCCGGCGGCAAGGCGTTCGAGACGGCTGCAACCTGTCAGGCAAGCGGCCTTTCGGCGGAAATCTGCGCGGGCGGTTTCAGCACCGCGGCGGAAAAGGCCAAAGCAATGAAGTCGCTGGAGTCGCTCGAGCAGTGCCAGCTTCGCTATCCGCATTGCGAACCGGCCGCCGGCGGCTTCCTGCCGAAGATCGAGAAGGTGTGCATCGTCGCCGGCAAGCCGGGCGAGCCACTTTACGGCCAGATCGGATCGAATATTGCAGGCGGCCACTAAAGTTGTATACCGCCCTCTTTCAGGGCGGAGAACTTCTGGACCATGCCGGGTAACGCTACAGTTCGGGTCGGAAACGTCGTTTTCGGCAATGCGCTTCCTTTCGCGCTGATCGCCGGCCCGTGCCAGATGGAAAGCCGCATCCATGCCTTCGACATGGCGGGACGGCTGAAGGAAATCTGCGATCGGCTCGGCATCGGCCTTGTCTACAAGTCCTCTTTCGACAAGGCGAACCGCACCTCGATGAGCGCCGCACGCGGTATCGGGCTGGAGAAGGGGCTGGAAGTCTTCGCCGACCTGCGCGCCGCGTTCGGCATTCCGGTCATCACCGATGTGCACGAGAGCTGGCAATGCGCCGAGGCCGCGAAGGCGGTCGACATGCTCCAGATCCCGGCCTTCCTGTGCCGGCAGACCGACCTGTTGGTCGCCGCCGCCCGCACCGGTCTCGCGATCAACATCAAGAAGGGCCAGTTCCTCGCCCCTTGGGACATGCAGAATGTCATCCAGAAGGTGCGCGATGCCGGCAACGACCGGGCGATGGCCTGTGATCGCGGCACCTCGTTTGGCTACAACACGCTCGTCAGCGATTTCCGCGGCCTCCCGGTGATGGCCGAGCAATGCCGCTGCCCGGTGATCTTCGATGCGACGCACTCGGTGCAGCAGCCGGGCGGGCAGGGCGGCTCTTCCGGCGGCCAGCGCGAATTCGTGCCGGTTCTTGCGCGGGCTGCGGTGGCGGTCGGCGTCGCGGGCCTCTTCATCGAGACGCATCAGGACCCGGACGACGCCCCTTGCGACGGGCCCAACATGATTCCCCTTCACCAGATGGAAGGCCTGCTCGAACGCCTCAAGGCCTACGACGCCATCACCAAGGGGGCTTGAGACGATGCCGGTGCTGATCGCTATCCTCGGTGCGCTGATGTCCGGCCTCTTCATGTGGGTGGTCTGGGGCAATGGCATCACGGTCATCAACCACTGGCTCGACCAGCGCGCCGACAAGGCAAAATCGCAGAAGGACGCCAAGGCGATCGCCGAGGCCCGCGAGCGCGCCCGGCGTGCGCCGCTACGTTCGATCGAGGACGCACGCGAGGCCGCGCTGGTGCTGCTGACCAAGCTCGCGATGCTGCGCGGCGAGATCACGGCCGAGCAGAACCTCGCGCTCTCGAAGATCGCGACGGATCGCCTCGGCCTCGGCGGCAAGCCCGAACATCATACCGCGCTGGCGGCTTTCGCAGCCAAGGCAGTGCCGGACGGCGAGGCGGTCGTCGCCGATCTCTCGCCGCTGTTCCACGTCCGTCTCAGCCGGGAGGAGCGCGACGACCTCTTCGCGATGATGGACGAGATCGCCGCCCTGCACGGCGGGCCGACGGAAGCGCAGGACGCGATGATCGAGCGCCTTGCGAAACGGTTGAGCTA
>JAVTWI010000243.1:0-6774 GCA_032229845.1 Rhabdaerophilum sp. | reverse complement strand
TTGCCGATGTGATAGGGCAGCGACATGCCGGTGTAGCGGATGCGGGTCGGGAACAGTTCGACCAGCATCGCGGCGATCGGGCCGTACACCATCGTCACGTAGAGGACGAGGATGAAGAGCAGGCCGATGATCTTGAGCGCACGGCCATCGGTGAGCACGCCGCCGATCGACGGAGCCTTGAGGATGGTCGGGTCGCCCGCCTTCGGATAACCGGCCTCGACGGCAGCCGCGGCAACGTTCTTGGCGAAGTCCTTGTCCACCGTCACGGCCTTACCGTTGACCGCCACCGTCGTGCCCGAACCGGCAGCGCCGTTCTCGAGCTTGTAGGCGATGGCCGAAGCGGCGAGGCCACGGCGGGCGATGTCGCATGCTGCGGTGAAGGTCCGCACGTTCACCGGATCGAACACGTTGCCGCAGGTCGCCGGATCGGCGGTCACGACCACCTTCACCTTCTCATGCGCTTCCATCAGCTTCGGGTTGGCGATGTTGGCGATCGAACCGAAGATCGGGAAATAGGTCGCGGCCGCGATCAGGCAGCCCGCCATCAGGATCGGCTTGCGGCCGATCTTGTCCGAGAGCCAGCCGAAGAAGATGAAGAACGGCGTGCCGATGAGCAGCGAGAACGCGATCAGGAGGTTCGCGGTCGTGCCGTCGACCTTCATGGTCTGGGTGAGGAAGAACAGGGCGTAGAACTGGCCCGTGTACCACACCACGGCCTGGCCGGCGGTGCCGCCGAGCAGCGCGATGAGCGCGACCTTGGCGTTCTTCCACTGGCCGAAGGCTTCGCTGAGCGGCGCCTTCGAGAGCGTGCCTTCCGACTTCATCTTCTGGAAGGCCGGCGATTCGTTGAGCTGGAGACGGATCCAGATCGAAACGATCAGCAGGAAAACCGAGACGATGAACGGAATGCGCCAGCCCCAGGAGGCGAAGGCCTCCGGCGTCATCGACAGGCGCAGCGTCAGGATGACGATGAGCGAGGCGAAGAGACCGACGGTCGCGGTGGTCTGGATCCACGAGGTGTAGAGACCGCGGCGGCCATGCGGGGAGTGCTCGGCGACGTAGGTCGCGGCACCGCCGTATTCACCACCGAGCGCGAGACCCTGGACGAGGCGGCAGAGAATGAAGCCGATCGGCGCGAGAATGCCGATGGAGGCGTAGCCCGGCATGATGCCGATCACGAAGGTCGCGATGCCCATGAGGGTCATCGTGACGAGGAAGGTGTACTTGCGGCCGATGAGGTCGCCGAGGCGGCCGAACACCAGCGCGCCGAACGGACGGACGGCGAAGCCCGCCGCGAAGCCGAGCAGCACGAAGATGAAGCCGGCGGTCGGGTTCACGCCCGAGAAGAAGTTCGCGCTGATGTTCGCCGCAAGCGAACCCGCGAGATAAAAATCGTACCATTCGAAAACGGTACCGAGCGAGGAAGCGAGAATGACTCGCTTTTCCTCGGGAGTCATCGGGCGGTCGGGCGCATCCGACGCCATCGTTCCCTGCATGGCCATTTCCACTCTCCACTTTTTCTGTGTTTTGGCTCGTGAAGGAGACCACCCGGCAAAACACGCCGCTCCGACAAGTCGGAAACGAGCATTTTTGACTTCAGGAATCGACTTCAAGCCAAATATTATTGAAAACCAACGGAGCATTAGTCCGCCGATTTCTAACCTTTACGAGAATTGGGTATTTTGAGAACCGGGATTTTGGGATGAAATACTTTAGTATTAGGCGCGTCGCACAAAGTCCCGCAGGACGGTTGCGGGAGCCGTAAAAATCGGAGATATCGGGTCAGCGCCGGAATAGCACAGCGGTAGTGCAGCGGTTTTGTAAACCGAAGGTCGGGGGTTCGATCCCCTCTTCCGGCACCATTCGCCTGGATCCGCCCGCAAAGGCAGCTAAATCTGAATTTCCGCCCCCGGCGTCGCCCCGAAGCAGGATGCCGGCGGCTCCGCATCGTTTCCGCTTTCCGCGCGCCGCTTCAGTTTGAAGCCCACCTCCGCAATCGCGACAATGGCCGGAAGCAGCTCGCGCCCGAGATCGGTAAGCTCATATTCGGTCGAAGGCGGCGACGTCGGCATCACACGCCGCAGCACGACGCCGTTCTTTTCCATGTCTTTCAGGCGCGCGCTCAGCATCTTGGCGGAGACGGCCGGGATATCGACCCGCAACTCGCCGAAGCGCCGCGGCCCGCCGTGCAGATACCAGATGATGTTTGGCGTCCAGGCACCGCCGATCAGATTCATGCACTCCGCCACCACGCATTTCGGAGGCGGCGCCGGCGAGCGGTTTTTCCGGACTTTCAGAGCCATGAGAGGGCCTCGACGCGTTAGCAGGTAACCGCGCGGTTACCGGATTCTTCGAGTAACGAAATGAAACCACATATACAACTGTTATCACAAAACCTAAGGTCCCGCCATTCGGTGACCCGAGAAGCAATAACCCAAGAACCGACAACTCAAGAGGAAAACCTCATGAAACTCTACTATTCCCCCGGTGCCTGCTCGCTGGCCTCGCATATCGTCCTTCAGGAAATCGGCAAGCCGTTCTCGATCGAACGGGTCGATCTAGCCACGAAAAAGACCGCCACCGGCGCGGATTTCTCGGCCGTGAACCCCAAGGGTTATGTTCCGACCATCGAACTCGCGCCCGGCGAGGTGCTGACCGAAGGGCCGGCGATCCTCCAGCATCTGGCCGATCAGGCCGGCCGTCTCGCGCCGGCTGCCGGCACGCTGGCGCGGGCCCGGCTCAACGAGTGGCTGACCTTCATCAATTCGGAAATCCACAAGGCGTTCAGCCCGCTCTTCCGGCCGGATGCGCCCACCGAGGCCAAGGAAGCGGCCTCCGCGCAGCTCACGAAGCGGTTCGCCCTCATCGAGAAGGCCTTGTCCGACGGCCGCGACTATCTCACCGGGCCGGATTTCACGGTCGCGGATGCCTATCTCTTCACCGTGACCAACTGGGCGAACTTCACCGGGCTTTCGCTCGAGGCCTTCCCCCGCCTCCTCGCCTTCCAGAAGCGCGTCAGCGCGCGTCCGTCGGTCGAAAAGGCGCTGGTCGCGGAAGGCCTGAAGGCGGCATGACGACCCCTTCCGAGGCCAAGGCGGCCTACGCCGATCTGGCCGCGGCGATGGAGGTTTATTTCGACGGTCTCTACCATTCGGATACGGAGCGCCTGCGCTCCGTATTCCATCCCGATGCCGTCTACGCCTGCGCGACAGCCGGGAGCCTGACCCGCCTCGTCATGCCCGACTATTTCGCGCTGGTCGCCGCCCGCGAGGCACCGGCAGCGCGCAACGAGCGGCGAACCGACCGGATCATCTCCATCGCGTTCGCCGGTCCGGTGACGGCACTCGTCACGGCGAGCTGTTCCATCGGGCCGAAACGTTTCACCGACCTCCTGAGCTTCGTGAAGCTGGATGGCCGGTGGCGGATTATCTCGAAGGTCTTCCACTACGACCTCGCAACATCCTGAGGGAGACGATCGTGCCTTATGTGAACATCAAGATCACACGCGAGGGCGCAACGCCGGCGCAGAAAGCCGAACTGATCGCCGGAGTGACGGATCTGCTGGTGCGCGTTCTCGACAAGAACCCGGCAACGACCTTCGTCGTCATCGACGAGGTAGCTCTGGAGGATTGGGGCGTGGGCGGCCTGCCGGTCGCGGAATATCGGAAGCGCAACGCGCGACCGGGCTGACAAGCCCCCGGAAAAACAAAAGGCCGCCGGAAACGGCGGCCTTTCAAGTTGATAACGATGGTGACGTCGTCAGGCGGCGCGCACGTCGCGCAGGAACGACGACACGACGTTCTCGAGCGTGACCGCCTCGCCACCGACCGACTGGGCCGCATTGGCGACCGCGCTCGAGGTATCGCGGCTCGAAGTGGCGCGGGTCTCGGCGTCCTTGATCGCGCTGGCGCCTTCCGCCGACGAGCGGGCCGCCTCGTTGACGTTGTCGCTGATCGTCGAGATCGCGCTCGACTGCTCCTCGACCGCCGAGGCCACCGAGGTCGCGATCGTGCTCATTTCCGACAGGATGCCGCCGATCTGGCCGATCGCCTCGCTGACGTCGCCGGAGGCGCCCTGGATCGAGGTGATCCGCTGGACGATATCCTCGGTCGCCTGCGCGGTCTGGTTCGCCAGCGCCTTCACCTCGGAGGCGACGACGGCGAAGCCCTTGCCGGCCTCACCCGCACGCGCGGCCTCGATGGTCGCGTTGAGCGCGAGCAGGTTGGTCTGCCCGGCGATCGAGCGGATCAGTTCGACGACATCGCCGATCTTGTCGGCCTCGGCAGCGAGTTCCGACATCATCGATGTCGCGCGGTGCGACTGCTGGACCGCGCGATCCGCGACCTCCGTCGAGCGGACGGCCTGACGGGAAACCTCGTCGACCGACTTCGAGAGCTGCTCGGCGGCAACGGCTACCGACGAAACCTCGCGCGAGGCGATCGCGGTCGCGTTGCCGGCAACGCCGGCCTGCTCGGTCAGCGCACGCGAATCGGCGTCGAGTGTCTCGGAAGCCTGCTGCATGATCGTCGCGCTGGCCTTGAGCTGGTTGAGCGCCGCTTCCACGGACGAGCCGAAGTTGGTGATGGAGCCTTCGATCCGGCGCGCCCTTTCGAGACGCTCGCCGGCCTCCTCCTCGGCCGCCTTGGCGAGCCGAGCCCGCTCCTCGATCGAGGCCTGGAACACTTCGAGCGCCCGGCTCATCGCGCCAATCTCGTCGCGGCGTTCGCGGAACGGGATGACGATATCCGCTTCGCCTTCCGCGACCGAGCGCATGCTGGCAGCGAGGCGGGTCAGGGCCTTGCCGAGGCTGCGGCCGACAACGAAGATCATCGCGATGGAAACGAAGGCCGCCAGCGCGGCAGCAAGCAGGCCGAACTTGTCCGAACGGTCGTTCGCTTCCGCCAGCGCCCGGCGCGCGTCCGTCTGACGTTCCGACGCCCGGTCGCGCAGGGCGGCAGCGGCGGCAATCGCGCGCTTCGAGTGGCCGACGGTTTCGTCGCGCTGCTCACGCTCGCCCGCGACACCGTTGCGCCAAGCATCGAAGGCGGTCTTCTGCTTGTTCAGGGATTCGAACAGCATATCCGCCTGCGGCTTGTCGAAATCGGCGTTCTTCAACCGCTCGAGAAGGCCGGAGCGCATGAATTCGATGCGCGTCTCCAGCTTGTTGTCGCGTTTCCAGCGATAGCGGAGCTCGACGCCGCGAAGATCGGAATAGGCTGCGGCAAAGGGGCGGAACCCCTCATGCGTGGAGACCGCGCCGTCGAACAGGGCGGAGAGGACCTCCGTCAGCTTGTCGAGGTCGTCCGTCAGGCCTTCGTTGCTCGACCGGCCGACCTGCTCGACCTTCTCCTTGAGTTTATTGAAGGATTCCTTGGTCTTGACCAGCCGGGTTTCGGCGGCCGCAACGCTGTCGCGCATCGCCTGGTCAGACGACGCCTTGAGGCTGTCGAGCGCCTTCTGGGCGTCGGCGATCCCGATCAGGATCTCCCGTTCGGCAATATCGGAACGGCTTTCGAGGTAACCGGCCACCTGGCTGTTCACCAGCGCGAGGCTCGACGTCACCATATCGACCTGCGACAGTTCGTTCTGGGCAGTTCGGTAGATTTCCTCGCTCTCGCTGCGGATGCTGTCCGAATAGCGGTTGAGCATGAGTGTGAGGCCCAGGCCGAGAATCGGTCCCAATGCGATCAGTGCGATCTTCCAGGTGACGGATTCCGCAAATCGTCCGAAGATCCGCCTGTTCAATGCTCGAAGCATCAGGTCCTCCATTTGCCGGCGCGCATTTGCGTCGGGCCCAGCATTTTCCCGGCGGAATGCTCCCATCGAATGCTGAAAAAGAGGTAAATGGTTTCTTGCCCGGGACCGTCGCATTTGAAGTTACCGGCGGGGGTCGGCAAAATATTTGCATATTCGCCGGCGATTCTTGCGTGGATGCAACTGGTCAGGTGAAACGAATGCCCGATGTTTAAGGTGGCATGCAAACGGCACCGCCGCAGGGAGGCATTCCCGCCGGCGAGCCCCGAAGTTCCGGCCTTGTCCATTTAGGAGGAAACTATGATCATGACCCGCCGCCGCTTTTTCTCTACCACGCTCACGACCGGGTCGACCCTCGTCGCCGCACCGGCCCTGATCCGGGGTCTTTCCAGCCCGGCCGAGGCCAAGGCGCCGATCGTCGGCAAGGCCGCGCCGTCGTTCTACCGCTTCAAAGTCGGCGAGTTCGAGGTCACCGCCCTCCACGACGGCGAATTCGCCCGCCCGCTCGATGCGGGCTTCGTCCGCAATGCGCCCCTGGCAGACGTGCAGAAGACGCTCGCCGACAACTTCCTCCCCACCGACAAGCTGATGCTTACCTTCACCGCCCTTCTGGTGAACACCGGCTCGAAGCTGGTGCTGATCGATACCGGCTTCAACGACAACGGCGGCCCGACGAACGGCCGCGTCGTCGCCGGGATGAAGGCGGCGGGGGTCGATCCGTCGATGGTGGATGTCGTCCTGTTCAGCCATTTCCATGGCGATCATCTGCAGGGCGCGCGCTCGAAGGCCGGCCAGCTCGTGTATCCGAATGCCGAAATCATGGTTCCCGCCCCGGAATGGGATTTCTGGATGGACGAGGCCAAGATGGCCGCCGCGCCGGATGGGATGAAGGGCGCCTTTGCCGGCGTGCACCGCGTGCTCAAGCCCAATGCCGCCGATGTGAAGCGCTTCAAATGGGGTGACGAGGTCGTCACCGGCATCACCGCCGTCGAGGCCGCCGGCCATACGCCGGGCCACACC
>JAVTWI010000242.1:0-6780 GCA_032229845.1 Rhabdaerophilum sp. | reverse complement strand
GCTTGAGCCGCGCGTGCTGCTGCTCGCGGACGATTCGCTTGCGGGGCTGCATCGCGAGATGGCCGAGACGCGCCTCAATGCCTGGGTCAAGGCGCATGTCGCCAAGCTGCTCGGCCCGCTCGCCGGTCTCGAAAATCCCGAGAGCCTCACCGGCGCGGCGCGCGGCATCGCCTTCCGGCTCTACGAGCATTTCGGTGTGCTCGACCGCCAGCTCGTCGCTGCCGATGTGCGCGGGCTCGACCAGAATGCCCGCGCGGAACTGCGCAGGCTCGGCATCCGCTTCGGCGCCTATCACCTGTTCCTGCCGGGGCTGATGAAGCCCGGTCCGCGAAGCCTTGCGGCGCAGCTCTACGCGCTCCAGCACGGCGATGATCCGGCAGCGCTCAGGGACGTTTCGCATCTTGCGTTTTCGGGTCGCACCTCGATCCCGCTCGATGCGACGATCGACAAGGAACTCTACCGCATCGCCGGGTTCCGTGCCGCCGGCTCGCGCGCGATCCGCGTCGATATCCTCGAACGGCTCGCTGACCTGATCCGCCCGGCGATCGCTTATCGGCCCGGCGTGACGGAGGGCGAACCGCCGGTCGGCGCGGCGGATGGTGACGGGTTCATCGTCACTGGGGCGATGACCTCGCTCGTCGGCTGCGCAGGGCCGGAATTCGGCGAAATCCTGAAGTCGCTCGGCTATCGCAGCGAGACACGGCCCGGTCCGGCGATCACGGCGGAGATCAAGCGCGCGGCACCGCCTGCGCCTCAACCGGTGGAAGATGGGCTGGTCGCGGCCGTGGAGGCCGATGCTGCGTCGGAAGGCGAGCCCGAGCCGCAGGCGGAGGAACAGGTGCCGGCCAGTTCCGAGGCGCTCGTCGTAGAGCCGCCCGCCGTCGAAGCAATGGCTGTGGACGTTGCGGTCGCTGAAAGCCCCGCTGAAGCACCGGCTGGCGAAGCTGCCGAACAGGTTCCGGCCGAGGCCGTACCGGAAATCGAAGCTGCGATCGCCGCTGAGACAACCGGACCGGTCGAGAGCGAGATCTGGCGTCTCGCTCGCCATGAGCGTCCGCGATATGAACGGCCGCGCCACGAGCAGGGTCGCCCGCGGCATGGTCGGCAAGATCATGGTCGGCAAGATCACGGCCGGCAGGATCGTGGGCCGGCGCGGACGTCCGAGAGTGGGCCGGCTTCGGAAGGCGGTGAAGCGCCGAAGCGCGAGTTCCGGCGCGACGGCGACAATCGCGGCAGGAAGTTCGAGAAATTCGGGCAGGCGATGGAGAATCGCGGTGGCCGCCCCAGCGGCGATCACAGGCCCGGCAAGGGTGGCCATTTTTCGGGCGGCAATAATCAAGGCGGTAAATTCGGGGGCGGCAAATTCGCCGGGAACCGGCCCCAGCCCGAGCGCAAGCCGGAGAAGGTGGCGGACCCGGATTCGCCCTTCGCCAAGCTGGCTGCGCTCAAGGCCCAGCTCGAAGGCAAATCCTGACAAGGGCGGCATGAGGGGGCATGGCGCGGCGCGGTTCATCTCGCGATGACGGACCCGAAGCCGCCGCCACCTGCCGTCTCGACAAGTGGATCTGGTTCGCGCGGTTCCAGCGGGCGCGGGAGAACTGCGCCGACCTGATCCGCAAGGGGCATGTGCGCGTCAACGGCCGCAAGGTGAACCAGCCCGGCGCCGCCGTCCGCGTCGGCGACGTGCTGACGCTCGCGCTGCCGGGAAAGACCGTCGTCGTCCGGGTTCTGGATCTCGCGGAGCGGCGTGGCGGGGCGGACGATGCCGCCCTGCTCTACGGGATGATGGAAGCCGATCACGGAAATTCGTCGAAAAACGATTGATCCATTCCCTTGCCAGCCCGGAAAAACCGCATTAGCGAGAGGCCAAGCTGGGTGCTCGCGTGCCCGAAGGTTTGATCGCGCGTCCTTGATCGCGTGGATGAATGGCAGGAGAAGCCGATGACCTATGTGGTCACCGATAATTGCATCAAGTGCAAATATATGGATTGCGTCGAGGTTTGCCCGGTCGATTGCTTCTACGAGGGCGAGAATTTCCTCGTGATCCACCCCGACGAGTGCATCGATTGCGGTGTGTGCGAGCCGGAATGCCCCGCGGAGGCGATCAAGCCGGATACCGAACCGGGTCTCGAGAAGTGGCTGAAGGTCAATGCCGAATACGCCAAGGCCTGGCCGAACGTGACGATCAAGCGCGATCCGCTGCCCGAGGCCAAGGAATTCGACGGCAAGCCGAACAAGTTCGAGCAGTATTTCTCCGACAAGCCCGGACAAGGCGACTGACCCTGCTTGCTCAGCGTTAACCCTTTCTTGCGCGAAGCGGGAAGCGGCGCGCCGGGTTTTTGATTTTGCGCCGGAATCGTGTTATAGGTCTCCCAACAGTCGAGACAGGTAGCCGCTTCCTTGCGCCTTGCTTTCCATTGAACTGACCTTGTTCCAGCCTGCACGCGAGCCGCGCGCGGGCTGAAGGCGGTTTTTTGGCCTCCGGGCGCGGGTTAACGATTCCTTTCCTGCTGAAATCCGGTCGATGCCTTTCCTGAAGGGCCCGGCCTCGTGAAATGGCGGTCTTCCGCCGCCATGGTTGTCCGCCTCCCGGCGGGCGCATGTTTGTTCGCCTTCCGGCGGGCGACAATGAGGGACAAGATGAGCACAAAGAAAACGGCGCAGCGCGATGGGTTCAAGCCGGGCGAGCATGTCGTCTATCCGGCCCATGGCGTCGGACAGGTGACGGCGATCGAGGAGCAGGAAATCGCGGGCTTCAAGCTCGAGCTGTTCGTGGTCAGCTTCGCCAAGGAGAAGATGACGCTGCGCGTGCCGGTCGCGAAAGTGGCGAGCGTGGGAATGCGCAAGCTCTCCGATACCGCCGGCATCACCAAGGCGCTCGAAATCCTGACCGGTCGCGCGCGCGTCAAGCGCACGATGTGGAGCCGTCGCGCCCAGGAATACGAAGCCAAGATCAATTCCGGCGACATCATCGCCGTGGCCGAGGTCGTGCGCGACCTTTATCGCTCGGAAGCCCAGCCGGAGCAGTCCTATTCGGAACGCCAGCTGTTCGAGACGGCGCTCGCCCGTCTCGTCGACGAGGTGGCGGCCGTGGACGGCTCGACCGAGACGGAAGCGATGAAGCGCATCGAGACCAGCCTTTCCAAGGGCCCGCGCCGTGTCCGTGCGGCTGACAGCGCTGCCGAGGCCGACAACGACGATGCGAGCGAGGAAGCCGCCTGATCGCCTTACGGCCTCCGGCGCAGAATGATCAACCCGCGGCTTCGGCCGCGGGTTTTTTGTTGTTCACGAAAATGTCAGCGGCGCGGGTGAACCGTTGCCACATTGCCTGCGTAAACTAGCCAAAAGTCGCACAGGGAGCAGAGCATGGCCCAGATCACGGGAATTAGCCGGTCTTTCGTTCGCACGGCGATGAACGCGCCCTACCTCACCCGCGAGGAAGAGCACGGACTGGCGCTCGCCTGGCGCGATGCGGGGGATGAGGCGGCGCTGGCCCGCCTGACCACGGCCCACATGCGTCTGGTGATTTCCATCGCCGGCCGGTTCCGCAACTACGGGCTCTCGCCGCAGGATCTCGTCCAGGAAGGCCATGTCGGTCTGCTGGAAGCCGCCGCGCGGTTCGAACCGGATCGCGATGTGCGGTTTTCGACCTATGCCACCTGGTGGATCCGCGCATCGATCCAGGATTTCGTGCTGCGGAACTGGTCGATCGTGCGTGGCGGCACCAGTTCGGCGCAGAAGGCGCTGTTCTTCAACCTGCGCCGGCTTCGCATGCGCATCTCGCGGCGGGCCGAGAAAGAGCCCGACCTCGATATCCAGGGCGAGATCGCGGCGGCCGTCGGTGTGCGCCGGAGCGATGTCGCGGCGATGGAAGCCCGCCTTTCGGGGCCGGACATGTCGCTGAGTGCGCCGGTGTCGGATGACGATTCGGGGAGCGCCGATCGCGGCGATTTCTTCGCCGATTCCTCGCCCCTGCCCGATGAGATCGTCGGCGAGCAGATCGACGGCGAGCGTCGCCACGAATGGCTGCAGAGCGCGTTGACAGTGCTCTCCGAGCGGGAGTTGCGCATCCTCCGGGAGCGTCGTCTCGCCGAGGAGGGCGAGACGCTGGAGGCGCTGGGCGAAAAGCTCGGGATTTCCAAGGAGCGCGTCCGGCAGATCGAGAACCGCGCGCTCGAAAAGCTGCGCAAGGCCCTGCTCGAACGCAACCCGCGTTTCGCCTCGTCGTTCGGCTGAGACCTAGTTGCCGATCACCTTGTAGGTCGCGCCCGGTACGATCTTGTCCTCAGGGCCGAGACCGTTGATCAGGTAGAAGCGTTCGAGCGCCTGCGGCTCGTCGCGCATGTGCGCAGCGACGATCTCTTCGGGCCGCTCGGTGGCGCCGGCCGTGACGAGGCGAATGCGGTGCGGCTGGATGGCCTTGGCCTCTTCGTCCGTCAGCTTGCGGAAGGTCAGCGCGGCCTGCCGGAACCGGGCGTCGTGCGCCGGCGTGAAGTTCTGGGCGGCCATGATGAGGCGGTAGATGTAATCGCCGGACTGGAACAGGTAGATGCGGAACGTCCAGTCCGGACCGCGGGCGATGCCGGTCTCGACCTGGAAACCGTTGATCGTCAAGGTCTCGATCTCGCCGATCTTCTGTCCCTCGATCGGGCTGTCGCTCAGGAGCGCGCGCAGCGCCTTGCCCTGCGGCGCCTTGCTCGAATCGAGCCGCATCGCTTCCTTGGCGCCGGGTGTGACGCCGAGGATCGCCTGCGGGGTGTTTTCGAGCGTGAAGCCTTCGGGCGCTTCCAGCGCGAATTTCAGCCGCGGATGCACGAAGGAGCGGCCGCGCACGAGGCCCTGCGCGGGATCGTCGCCGTAGACCATGCCGTCGAGCGCGCCGAGCCATTTGCCGCGATCGGCCTCGCCGACGCCGGGCGCACCGTATTGGCGGGCGACCGCGATCGCGCGCTGGATGCGTTCGGGCGTCGAGGGGTGGGTCGCGAGAATATCGGTCTTGTCCGCGCCGTCCCTGCCATCCATCTGCGTGCGCAGGCGGCTCGACCGGTCGAGCGCGACAAGGAAGCGCGTCGCGCCGTGCGCCTCGAACCCGGCCTTGGCGATGGCCCGGACGCCGACCTCGTCGGCATCGACCTCCTGCTGGCGCGAGAAGCTCGCAAGCGCCACGCGCGATTCGTCGCGCATGAACTGGCTGGCGCCGGGGTTCTCCAGCACTTCGGACATCACGCGGCTGACGAGGATCGAACGGCTTTCGAGTTCCGCGCGGGCGAGGGCGTGCCGGTTCGTGACATGGGCGATCTCGTGCGCGATCACCGAGGCGATCTCGGCGGTATCGTTGGCGAGGGCGAGCAGGCCGCGCGTCAGATAGACATAGCCGTTCGGCAACGCGAAGGCGTTCACGGTCGCCGAGTTCAGGACGATGACCTTGAAATGCTCGTTCGGCCGGTCGGAGACGAGGCGCAGGCGGTCCGCGATCGCGTTGAGCTGCGATTGCACCTTCGCGTTGCGGTATTCGCCGCCGAAACTGGCGATCAGCCGCTTGTGCTCGCGTTCGAGCGCGGAGCCGGGGGGAAGATTGGGACCAGTGCCCGGCAGTTCGACCTTGCGGGGTTCGACGGGCGGAACGGTGATCGGGTCGGTGAAGCAGCCGCCGAGCAGCGGAGCCATCGCGGCAGCGGTCAGCAACAGGCGCAACCGCCCGTATCCCCCGCCGCACAAGCGGCGCGGAGGCATGGCCAGGTATCCCCTGGCATGGTTCACCCCAACTTCCCGACGACGATCCTTACTCACTCTCACGCGCCATCCGCTGCCGCCTGAAACCCCGTTGTCATTGCCGTCGCGGCGCGGCATCGACCGGGCTGATACTCTCGACCCGGATGCGCGACAGGCCAGCCGGACCAAGCACGAAACGGGCCACGATCCATCGCCCGCGCCATTCTGCCGGATTTCTGCCGCTGTCAACCAGGGCCGTGACCTGCTTCCGCGTCAACCCGATGGAAGGGCCACCACGAAAAGATGGCACGATGTTGACGAAATGCATTGAACGCCATGGCTTGACACTGCGCACGCGCCAGAGCACGACCATCCTGCGGCCGGCGTGGGCCTCGCGCGCGGCCTCGATGGTGCGATGGCGGGCGGCCTGCGCACGCGGCGCCCAGATGCCGCGCCGGGCCCGGATGGCGAGGGCCTCGTGAGCGGTCAGGCGATCGAGACAGTCTTTCGCCAACC
The DNA here is from genome assembly GCA_032229845.1 of Rhabdaerophilum sp. Lineage (GTDB taxonomy): Bacteria > Pseudomonadota > Alphaproteobacteria > Rhizobiales > Beijerinckiaceae > Rhabdaerophilum. Next base: position 552 of record JAVTWI010000242.1, on the reverse strand, counting down.
CCTCTGGCCAGGCCGGGACCAGCCCGTTCTCGACAAGGCCCGCTTGAAGCCAGAATGGCGCACGCGTGCCGTCCGGCTCCTGCAGGAACAAATCGACCGGGGTCACGCCCCAGCGATCGGGCCTCGCTGCGGGTTTCCACGTCAGAGCCTGACCCAGTACGGCCCGTTCGAGAATGGCGGCAAGCGCCGTGCGCTGGTGCGGTTCGAGGTGATCCGGCCAGACGATGCCGGCGAGGCGCACCCGAAAGCCTTCGGACAGCGTCATCACACCGTCCGCGGTAACGGCGGCGAGGCTCGTCTTCAGGGCGCCGGTCGCATCGCAGGGTGCTGCCGGCGCGGGCAGCGGCGCCAGAGCCAGGAGGGTGACAAAAAAAGCGCGCTGCCACATCAAGAGGGTGCAATCCCGCGGCGAATTCTGTTATCGGGAGCATAGGGTCCCGTAGCTCAGCAGGATAGAGCGGCAGTTTCCTAAACTGTAGGTCACAGGTTCGAATCCTGTCGGGATCACCACCCGCTCATTTTGACTTTGATTTTTCATGGCTTTTACTCCGT
>JAVTWI010000241.1:0-43304 GCA_032229845.1 Rhabdaerophilum sp. | reverse complement strand
ACCCGCGCGTTCAGCTTGGGAAGCTGACAGGCTACCATTACATCATACCCGCGCGCGCCGACTTAAGCCCAATTTTTCGCGCCGATGCAAGCGCGATCCGCTTCAGGGCCGGAAATGCTTGGAGAGCTTCAGCCCCTGCGCTTGATAGTTGGAGGCAAGGCCCGCGCCATAGAGGCTCCGGGGCATTTGCGCCATCCGCTCATAGATCAGCCGGCCGACGACCTGCCCATCCTCGATGATGAACGGCACATCGCGCGAGCGCACCTCCAGCACGCCGCGCGCGCCCGCGCCGCCGGCGGCGGCATGGCCGAAACCGGGATCAAAAAACCCGGCGTAGTGGACACGGAACTCGCCCATCATCGGGTCGAACGGCACCATTTCCGCCGCATGATCGGGCGGCACGTGCACGGCTTCCTTGGAGGCGAGGATGTAGAACTCGTTGGGATCCAGCACCATCTCGCGGCGGCCGGTGAGGTGTATCGGTTCCCAGAATTCCGCCATCGGATAGCCGGCGACACGGTCGACATCGACGACGCCGGTATGCCGCTTGCCGCGGTAGCCGACGAGGCCCTTGTCGTCGAACCCCGAGAGATCGACCGAAAAGGTCACGCCGTCCTGAATCAGCGCTTCCTCACGATCAACGAGCCGGGCGCGGGTGTGGAGTGCGCGCAGGGCGGCATCGTCGATGCGAGGCTGGCCGCGCCGGAACCGGATCTGCGACAGGCGGCTCCCCGTCCGCACCAGCAACGGGAAGGTGCGTGGAGAAATCTCGGCAAAAACCGGTCCGCGATAGCCAGCCGGCACCGTATCGAACGCGGTCGCACCATCGACGATGACGCGGGTAAACACATCGAGCCGGCCGGTAGAGCTTTTCGGATTGGCGGAGGCCGCGACATCCGCCGGCAGGGCCAGGCCTTCCTGAACCTCGGCGAGATAAACGCAGCCGGTTTCAAGGACGGCGCCTTTCTCGATGTCGATTTCGTGGAGCGAATAGGCCTCGATCCGATCCCGCACCGCGCCGTCCCGACCCGGCAGGAAGCTTGCGCGCATGCGCCAGCAGCGCTTGCCGAGGCGCAGGTCGAGGCTTGCCGGCTGGATCTGTCCCTTCGCGAGCGGCTGCGGCACAACGATGGAACCCGTTTGCACGAGGTCCTCGATCATCGTGTCGGAAAAAATACCGTCCGCGGAAACAGAACTCACAAGCCAATCCTCTCAGCCCCTCCCGATCGCTACAGGAGGGGCAAAACAAGGGCAACACTTGCCCCGGTCCCCGGACCGATTGCCCCCGGTTTTTTGCAGCATCGGGGCGATTGACGCGCGCCGGATAGGGCGGCATCGTAGGAAAAACAAGAAAGAACGGGTGGAAACCTTCCATGTACCGGGCCGTGACCGAGGGGATCGAGGTAACCGTCGAGCCAGCCTATGCTGCCGAGCGCTCCTCGCCGGCTGACAGCCAGCATTTCTGGGTCTATTCCGTCGAGATTCGCAACCTCTCGCGGGACACGGTTCAACTGCGCTCGCGCCGCTGGCAGATCGCGGACGGCAACGGCAGGATCCAGCATGTCAGCGGGCTCGGAGTGGTCGGCGAGCAGCCGATCCTGCGCCCCGGCGAGGTCTACCGCTATTCGTCCGGTTGCCCGCTCGATGCCGAGCACGGCATGATGGCGGGGCAATACGAGATGGTCGCGGCGGACGGGCGGCGGTTCGATGTGCAAATCCCTGCCTTTTCGCTCGACATGCCCTCGCGCGCGCGGGTCTTCAACTGAAGGAACAGGCGACATGCCGGTGACATTCGATAGGCGGCAGATGATGGCTTCGGGGCTGCTTGCGATGCTGGCCCCGGCTTCCGCCCAAGCCCAACAGGGCGGCAATCTCGTCGTGGCGCTCGGCGCCTCGAACACCGCGGGGCGCGGGCGAGGACGTTTCAACGGCGGCGTCGATCGCCCGCAGGCCTATCCGGCCCAGCTCGAGGCCATGCTGCGCGCCTCCGGGATCCGCGCCAGCGTCCGCAATGCCGGGATCGCGGGCGACACCACCGGCGGCATGCTGGCAAGGCTGGACCGCGCCGTTCCCAAAGGGACGAAGGTGGTGATCCTCCAGCCCGGCGGCAACGACGCGCGGCGCGGCGTCGACGAAGGAGCCGCCGCAGCCAATGTCGCGGAGATCCAGCGTCGGCTCGAGGCACGCGGCGTTTCGGTCATCCTGCTGGAAGCGCTGGGGCGGATCGGCGGCCGCGAGAACCGCGACCCGGACGGCATGCACTTCAACGCCGCTGGCCATCGCGCATTCGCGGAATGGCTGCTGCCGAAGGTGCAGGCCGCGCTGCGCTAGAGCGAGAGCGAGAGCCGATGCTTGGTTAGAGCGAGAGCCGGTACTTGCGCGAACAGAATTCGCAGGTGACCGCGATCTGTCCGTCGGCTTCGCGCATGGAGGCGATCTCCTCGGCCGGAAACTGAGCCAGGGTCTCGCGGATGCGCTCTTCCGAACAGCGGCACTCGTCCCGCATCCCCAGCGGGTCCGACACGATCACGCCACGCTCGTTGAAAAGGCGGTAGAGCAGCCGGTCGAGCCCCAGGGCGGGATCGACCAGTTCGATATCCTCGGTGGAGTCGACGAGGGCGCGCGCCTCGACCCAGGCCTCGTCCTCCGGCAGGGTATGGATCACGGTGCCTTCCGGCGCATCGCCGGGATGAAGGTCGGCCTGCCGCATCCGCTCCGGCGAGGTCGGCAGGAACTGGGCGAGGATGCCGCCCGCGCGCCATTGCCGGACACCGCCCGCGACATGATGCTCCGCGACCGCGATCCGCAGCGCGGTGGGGATCTGCTCGGATTGCCGGAAATACTGCATCGCGGCTTCCGGGAGGCCATGCCCGTCGAGCGCGACGATGCCCTGATAGCGCTGGCGATAGGCGCCCTGCTCCACCGTGAAGCCGAGCTGGCCGACGCCGAGAAGATCGGCCGGGCTGACATCGCCCCCGGCGGCCTCGATGGCGGCGGCATCGAACCGCGCATAGGCGCGCAATCCGTCGGGCGTCGCGAGGTCGACCACAAGCAGGCTGACCGCGCCGTCCGTCCGCGCCTGCAACTGGAACCGGCCCTCGAACTTCAGCGAGGAGCCCATCAACGCCGTGAGCGTGATCGCCTCGGCAAGAAGCCGCTCCACCGCCGGCGGATAGGCGTGGCGGGCGAGGATGGAATCGACCACCGGCCCCAGCCGGATCGCGCGGCCGCGCGTGTCGAGCGGCTCGACGCGGAACGGCAGGACGATGTCATCCGCCCCGAAGGCGGGCACGGTGCCGACCATCGCCTCCGCCATCAGGCGAAGCTTTCGCCATAGGCCCAGGCGAGAATGCTCTTCTGCGCGTGGAGGCGGTTCTCGGCCTCGTCGAACACCACCGATTGCGGGCCGTCGAGCACCGCGTCCGTGACTTCCTCGCCGCGCTTGGCCGGCAGGCAATGCATGAAAATCGCCTGCGAGCCGGCAGCCTTCATCAGCCGCTCGTTGACCTGATAGGGCTTGAGCAGGTTGTGCCGGCGCTTGCCGTCCTTGTCGCCCATTGAGACCCAGGCGTCGGCGAGCACGCAGTCCGCACCCTCGACCGCTGCTTCGGGCTCGCGCATCAGGCGCAGATCGGCCTTGTTGGCCTTGGCCCAATCCACGAGGTCCTGCGGCGGCGCCAGTTCTTCCGGCGTCGCGACCTTGATGGTGAAATCGAGCTTGGCCGCGGCCTCGACCCAGGAGCGCAGCACGTTGTTGCTGTCGCCGACCCAGGAAACCGTCCTGCCGGCAATCTCGCCCTTGTGCTCCTCGAAGGTGAGGACATCCGCCACGACCTGGCAGGGATGCGAGGTCTTGGTAAGCCCGTTGAGAACGGGAACGGTCGCGTTCTCGGCGAGTTCGAGAAGCTGGGCATGATTGAGGATGCGGATCATGATGCCGTCAACATAGCGCGAGAGAACGCGCGCCGTATCGGCGATGCTCTCGCGCTCGCCGAGCTCGATTTCCTTGCCCGTCACCATCACGCTCTCGCCGCCGAGTTCGCGGATGCCGATGTCGAACGACATGCGCGTGCGCATCGAGGGCTGCTCGAAGATCATCGCGATCGATTTGCCGGCGAGAACCTTGTCGGTGGCGAGCGGCGCCTTGCGGCGCGCCTTGATGCGGCGGGCGCCGTCAAGAATGCCGCGGATCTCGTTGGCGCTCAACACACCGAGATCGAGAAAATGCCGCCGGTTGCCGGGAAGGGTTCCATTCGTCCTGGCCATTTGCATGTGCCTCGTCGTTCAATTCCGGTTCTGGGTGCAAAACCCGTTCAGGATGAAAGCCGGCGCCGTCAGGCGGCGCCGTGCTTCTTCGAAAGCGCAGAGCAGGCCTTGTCGAGCCGCTCGTAGGCTTCGCGGATTTCGGTCTCGCCGCAATTGAGCGGCGGCAGCAGCCGGACGACATTGTCGCCCGCGCCGACCGTGAGGATACCGGCCTCGCGCCCGGCCGCCACCAGTTCGGTGTTCGGCACCTTGCACTTGATGCCGATCAGCAGGCCGGCGCCGCGCACATCCTCGATGACATCAGGATGGCTCGCCTTCAATTCGGCGAGACGCTGGTTGAGATCGCGCGCCGTTTCACGGACGCGGGCAAGGAATTCCGGCTTCGCCACCTCGTCGAGCACCGCCGTCGCGACGGCGGTGGCAAGCGGATTGCCGCCGTAGGTCGAGCCATGCGTGCCGGGCACCATGCCTTTCGCGGCTTCTTCCGTTGCGAGGCAGGCGCCAACCGGGAAGCCGCCGCCGATGCCCTTCGCGATTGCCATGATATCCGGCGTGATGCCGGCCCATTCATGCGCGAACAGCTTGCCGGTGCGGCCAACACCGGTCTGCACCTCGTCGAGCACCAGCAGAAGCCCGTGCTTGTCGCACAGTTCGCGGAAATAGCGCAGATCCTCGTTCGAGATCGAGCGGACACCGCCCTCGCCCTGAATCGGCTCGACGAGAATGCCGGCGGTCTCCGGCCCGATCGCCGCTTCGAGCGCTTTGCGATCCCCGACCGGGACCTGATCGAAACCGGGCATCGCCGGGCCGAAGCCTTCAAGATATTTCGCGTTGCCGCCGGCGGCGATCGTCGCCAGTGTGCGGCCATGGAACGCGCCCTCGAAAGTGATCAGCCGGTAGCGCTCGGGGTGGCCGTTCACGTGATGATAGCGGCGCGCGGTCTTGATCGCGCATTCGAGCGCCTCGGCACCGGAATTGGTGAAGAACACCCGGTCGGCGAAGGTCAGCGCGCAAAGCTTGTCCGCCAACGTCTCGCCCTCGCCGATGCGATAGACATTCGAGACATGCCAGAGCTTCTGCGCCTGGGCGTGCAGCGCCTCGACCAGCCTGGGGTTGGCGTGGCCGAGCGAGTTCACGGCGATGCCGGAACCGAAATCGAGAAATTTCCGGCCGTCGGTCGTGTAAAGCCAAGCGCCTTCTCCTCGCTCGAAAACGAGATCGGCGCGCGCATAGGTCCCCATCATGTGCGACGGCGTGGATCGGGTGGCGGCCACGGCGAAAGAAGCGGCGTCGCTTTTCTGCATCGTGCTCATGGCATCCTCCGGACCAAAAAAGAAGGCCGCCCAACAAGGGCGGCGGATGCGTTTTTCTTTCCGATTTTCCAAAAAAAGTCAATGTTCCGCGGCACCGTCGCAACTCCGGTCCGAAAGCGGGAAAACAGGCGCTCCGGCAACAAACGCTGTTGAAAACAGGAACTGTTGCTTTTGCGACTCTCAACCTCGGCGGCGGGATCGGCTAGGGTCGTTTTCAGGTCAAGCGCAGTCGCCCCGGTGGCGGACGGCATGAGGGCGCTGGCTCCGGTCGACAGTTTCCCCACCCGGTTCAACCGGTCGAGTTCGCGGCGTTTTTCGCGGGCGAGGAGAGGGATTCCGCGCTGGAGCGCGCAAAGAAACTTTGAGGAGGTGGGCATGTCCTGGGACGACAATCGCATCGAGCAGCTGAAAAAGCTCTGGGGCGAAGGCCTGAGCGCCAGCCAGATCGCTGCCGAACTCGGCGGCGTCACCCGCAACGCGGTCATCGGCAAGGTTCACCGCCTCGGCCTTTCCGGCCGCACCAAGGCCAAGCCGGCCGCCGCAGCCCGGCCGCGCAAGGCCGTCAAGGCACCGGTCCGCTCGACGACGGTTTCGTTCCGCGGCAACCTCGCGGTCGTCGAGGTCACCGATGCGATCGCGATTGCCGAGCCGGTGCGGGAGAGCGTGGTGATCCCGATGTCGCGCCGCGTCTCGATCATGGAACTGCGCGAGGGCGTGTGCCGTTGGCCGCTCGGCGATCCGCTCCAGGCCGATTTCGCCTATTGCGGCGCGGATTGCGGAGCCGGCAAGACCTATTGCGAGGCGCATGCGCGCGTCGCCTTCCAGCCGCAGAACGACCGCCGGCGCGCGAGCTGACCGGTTTTCCCCACCAGAATGCCAAAACCCGCCGGAAGGCGGGTTTTTTGTCAGCGGCCGCAGGTTCGCCGTCAGCGGCCAAACGTCTCGTCGAAGGAATAGCCGGCGCCGCGCACCGTCCGGATCGGATCCTGCTGGCCACGGCGGTTGAGCACCTTGCGCAGGCGCCCGACGTGGACATCGACGGTGCGCTCGTCGACATAGACATCCTGCCCCCAGACATTGTCGAGCAGGTGTTCGCGTGTGAACACCCGGCCGGGGCTCTTCATCAGGAATTCAAGCAGGCGGAACTCGGTCGGCCCGAGGTGCAGCTCGCGCTCGCCGCGTCGCACGCGTTTCGTCATCCGGTCGAGCGCGATATCGCCGATCGCCAGCTGATGGGCGACATGTTCGGGCTTCGCACGGCGCAGGAGCGCGTGCACCCGGGCCACCAGCTCCGGCACCGAGAACGGCTTGACGACATAATCGTCGGCACCAACCGAAAGCCCGCGAATGCGTTCGGATTCCTCACCGCGCGCCGTCAGCATGATGATCGGCAGACGCGCCGTCTCGGGGCGCGAGCGCACCCGCCGGCAGATCTCGATGCCCGAAAGCGCCGGCAGCATCCAGTCGAGCACCAGAAGGTCCGGAATCTGCTCACGCAGGCGCAGGTCCGCCTCGTCGCCGCGCGCGACATGATCGACCTGATAGCCTTCCGCCTCAAGGTTGTAGCGCAGGAGAATGGCGAGAGCCTCCTCGTCTTCCACGACGAGGATCCGCGGCGCACCGGACATATCAGTCGTCCTGGCTGTCGAAGGCCACGGCCGAGGATTCTCCCTTCGGGCGCGGGCCGCTCAGCTGCTGCCCGGTCTCGATGAAATAGACGGTCTCGGCGATGTTGGTGGCGTGATCGCCGGCGCGCTCGATGTTCTTGGCGATGAAGAGCATGTGCGTCGCGAAGGTGATCGAGCGCGGATCCTCCATCATGTAGGTGAGGAGTTCGCGGAAAAGCGCGTTGTGGAGCGTATCGACCTCGCCGTCGTGCAGCCAGACGTGGCGGGCAAGTTCGGCGCTGTTCTGCGAGAAGCTGTCGAGCACGGCCTTGACCTGCTGGAGCACGAGATGCGCCATGTGCTGGATGCCGGACATCGAGCGGAACGAGAGGAAGAGATCTTCCATCACCGTCACGCGCTTGCCGATGTTCTTCACGAGATCGCCGATCCGCTCAAGGTCGCCGGCGATGCGGATCGTGCCCATGATATGGCGGAGATCGTTCGCCATCGGCTGGCGCTTGGCGATGACCAGCACCGCCCGCTCCTCGATGGCATGCTGGAGTTCGTCAAGCTGGACATCGCGCTCGACGACCGTTCGGGCCTTGGCAACATCGTGCTTGGCGAGCGCATCCACCGCGTCGATCAGCATCGCCTCGGCGATGCCGCCCATCTGGATGATCTTGGCGGAAAGGGCGCCGAGTTCCTCGTCGAAGGCACGGACAATATGCTGGGTCATGCGTTCCTCCTGCCGGCTCAGCCGAAGCGGCCGGTGATGTAATCCTGCGTCCGGCGATCCTGCGGCGCGGTGAAGATCTGCTCCGTTGCGCCTTCCTCGACCAGCGTGCCGAGATGGAAAAACGCCGTCCGCTGGGAGACGCGGGCCGCCTGCTGCATCGAATGCGTCACGATGACGATGGTGAAGTTCGAACGCAACTCGTCGATCAGTTCCTCGATCTTCGCGGTGGCGATCGGGTCGAGCGCGGAACACGGCTCGTCCATCAGGATGACTTCGGGGCTGACCGCGATGGCGCGGGCGATGCACAGGCGCTGCTGCTGGCCGCCGGAGAGGCCGGTGCCGGGATCGTTGAGGCGATCCTTCACCTCTTCGAAAAGGCTGGCGCGCTTCAGGGAGCGCACGACGATCTCCTCAAGCTCGGTGCGGTCACGCGCGAGGCCGTGCAGCTTCGGGCCGTAGGCGACATTCTCGAAAACCGATTTGGGGAAGGGGTTCGGCTTCTGGAACACCATGCCGACGCGGGCGCGCAGCTGAACGACATCGAGCGCGGGATCGTAGACGTCCTCGCCGTCGATCTCGATGCGTCCCGTCACGCGGCAGTTCGCAATGGTGTCGTTCATGCGGTTGATGCAGCGCAGGAAGGTCGATTTGCCGCAACCGGACGGGCCGATGAACGCCGTCACCGCGCGGTCCGGAATATCGACCGTCAGGTTCTTGATGGCGTGCTTCTCGCCATAGAACACATCGACCCCCCGCGCGATGACCTTGACGCGCGGCTGCGCGTCCACCGACCCGGCTGTCGTCATCGTCTCAACATCGTTCATGTCACCACCGTCGCTCGAAACGCTTGCGCAGCCAGATCGCCGCGCCGTTCATCGCAAAAAGGAAGGCCAGCAGCACCACGATGGCGCCGGCCGTCTTTGCCTTGAAAGCCTGCTCGGGAAGATCCGACCAGAGATAAATCTGCACCGGCATCACGGTCGCGGCATCGGTGATGCCGCCCGGGATGTCGACGATGAAGGCGACCATGCCGATCATCAGCAGCGGCGCGGTCTCGCCAAGGGCATGCGCCATGCCGATGATCGTGCCGGTCATGATGCCGGGCATCGCCAGCGGCAGCACATGATGGAACACCGCCTGCTGATGCGAGGCGCCAAGGCCGAGTGCCGCCTCCTTGATCGACGGCGGCACCGCCTTGATCGCCGCGCGGGCGGCAATGATGATCGTCGGCAGCACCAGCAGCGCCAGCACCAGCCCGCCGACCAGCGGCGCCGAGCGCGGCAGGTTGAAGAAGTTCAGAAACACCGCGAGGCCGAGCAGGCCGAACACGATCGAGGGCACTGCCGCGAGGTTATTGATATTGACCTCGATGATCTCGGTCAGCCGGTTCTTCGGCGCGAATTCCTCGAGATAGACCGCCGCCATCACGCCGATCGGCAGGCACAGTGCCAGCGTGACCAGCAGCGTCAGGAACGAGCCGACCAGCGCACCGCGAATGCCGGCGAGTTCCGGTTCGCGGCTGTCGCCAGCCTTGAAGAACAGCGTGTTGAAGCGATTTTCGATCCGGCCAGCGCCAGCGAGCCGATCAAGAAACGCGATCTCCTGATCGGTCGTCTTGCGCGCGTTCTCCGGCACGGCGTAGCGACGGAGCGACCACGCGCCCGCCTTGATTTCCCCGCCGTCGCCGACCGGCAGCAGCGCCGTGCCCTCGGCCTTGTCCGGCCCCAGCCGCGCGATCTTCACCAGCCCCTCGCCCCAGCCGACCAGCAGGCTCGGCATGTTGCCGTCGACTTCTTCCGGCTGATCCTTGGCGGTTGCGCGCGCCTCGAGTTTCTCGGCCTCGGCCTGAAGTTCGGCGAGGCGCGCCTTGCTCGCATCGGAGCCGCCGGTGCCGATGCGCGTCATCTCCGTGCGAAGAGCACGGGCACGCGCGGCGAGAATGTCTTTCACGGCGGCGAGGGCCGCGCCGAATTCCGGACCGTTCGCCGTCAGCGCGACATCGTTGCCGTCGACCGTCGCGGTCAGGGCTCCCTTGCCCGGCGTGGCCGATGGCGCGCCGCCATTAGCTTTGAGATAGAGATCGGAATCCGCGGAAATCGGCAGTTGTATCTTCTGCCGGGTGCCGATCAGCGCCGGATCGGCCAGAACGGCGGCGCGGAGCGTATCACCCGAGCCAGTCGACAAGAGGCGTGACAGCGCCCGCCGGGCCTGCCTGCCCGTAATCCCCGGCACCGCTTCCTGAAGCGCCTGCTGCGCGAGCTGGCTGTAATCGGCGCTGCGCAGCGCATCCGCCTCGCGCTTGCCGGCGGGATCGATCACGTCCGCCTTGTAATCGACATCGAGGGTTACATGGTACTGCCAGAACGAAGGCAGGCCCCGAACGAGGATGTCGCCGAGCAACGCAACGACGAAGGCGCTCGTCAGAAGCAGCGCGAACAGGCCATAGGCGCGGAAGCGCCGCTCGGCACGGTAACGGGCCTTGAGGCGCGCCTGCACTGCCGCCGAAACCGGGCGGCGCGGGCTCGTGGAAGCGGACAGGGCAGCGTCAGTCATATTGCTCCCGGTATTTCTGCACGACCCGAAGGGCGATGAAGTTGAGCATCAGCGTGATGAAGAACAGGACGAACCCGAGCGCGAAGGCGGCCAGCGTCTTGGCGCTGTCGAACTCCTGATCGCCGACGAGAATGGTCTTGATCTGGACGGTGATCGTCGTCACCGCGTCGAACGGATTGGCCGTGAGGTTGGCGGCGAGACCGGCCGCCATCACCACGATCATCGTCTCGCCGATCGCGCGCGAGATCGCCAGCATGAAAGCCGAAACGATACCCGGCAGCGCCGCCGGCAGCACCACGAGGCGGATCGTCTCCGCCCGCGTGCTGCCGAGCCCCAGAGCAGCATCGCGCAGGGATTGCGGCACCGCGTTCATCACATCGTCCGAAAGCGAGGAAATGAACGGGATGATCATCATGCCCATCACCAGCCCGGCCGCGAGCGCGGATTCCGAGGCGACATCGAGCCCGAGGCGCCCGCCGAAGCCGCGCACGAGCGGCGCGACCGTCAATGCGGCGAAAAAGCCCAGCACGACCGTGGGAATGCCGGCCAGCAGTTCGAGCAGCGGCTTGGCAACGGCGCGCACCTTCGGGCCGGCGTATTCGGAAAGGTAGATCGCCGAGAACAGGCCAAGCGGCCCGGCAACCGCAATCGCAATCGCGGTGATGAGCAGCGTGCCCGTCAGCAGCGGCACGAAGCCGAAGGCCGTGCGGATTTCACCCTGATCGGCGCGAAGGGCCGATTGCGGGTTCCACTCGGTGCCGAACAGGAACTCGGTGACCGTCGGCCGGCCCTTCAGCGCGGGATCGAAGAAGAAGCGGTAGGTCTCGAACATCACCGACAGGACGATGCCGATCGTCGTGAGCACCGCAACCGAAGCGCAGGCGATCAGCACCACGCGCACGACGCGCTCGAACCGGTTGCGCGCCCGGAATTCGGACCCGACCCGGCGATAGAAATAAAGCACGGCAGCAAGGCCGAGAAACACGCCGAGCACGAGGATCAGCCCATTGCCCCACGACAGGATCGCTCCCATTCTGTCTGCCGCCAGCCGGAGCGGCTGAGACACCTCACCCGAGAACTGGCCGGAGAGGACATTCCCGATCTCCCGCAACGCCTTGCCGCGATGCAGGGCATCGGCGGTCTCCGCGGCGGGGAGGAAGGCGAGGGCCTGCTCAACGGCGAGCGTCGTGACGAGCGGCTTGCCGACTGCGAACAGGGCGATCATGCCGATCAGGACTGCGCTCGCGGTAAGGAGACCGTGATAGATCGGCAGCGAATGGAGCGACATACCGGGCTGGGCCGCGAGATGCGCGGCCCGGCTCCGCGAGAGCCAGAATCCCCCCAGGGCAACGAGGGCGACTGCCAGGAAATAGAAGCCCGTCATGGGAACGCTCCGCGGCTCTGCGCCATGCCGGAACAGAAACGGCTCTCCCGCCGATCCCGGCCCGCCAAACCTGGCGGTTCTTACAGAATGAATGCGGCGCTGGTTGCACGCCGCATTCCCTTTTCCACTGAAAACATCAGTGCAGTTCGGCGCCGGTCAGCGTCAGCATCGCCTTGGCGTTGGCGGCGATCTTGGCCGCCTCGGCCTTCGGCAGGGTCACGAGACCCTTGCGGGCGAGATAGCCGTCTTCCGACATCGCCTTGGAGGAAACATATTCCGCCACGAACTTGTCGATGCCCGGAACCACGCCGACATGCTGCTTCTTCACGTAGATGAAGAGCGGGCGGGCCCCCTTGTACTTGCCTTCGGCGATGTTCTCATAGGTCGGCGCCATGCCGTCAACGGTCACGCCGCGCAGCTTGGCGGTATTCTCCTCGAGGAACGAGTAGCCGAAGATGCCGAACGTATCCTTGTTGGCTTCGAGCTTCTGAACGATCACGTTGTCGTTCTCGCCCGCCTCGACGTAGGCGCCATCCTTGCGGAGCGACTTCCAGGCCTTCTCGAAGGCCTTCTTGTCGGTCTTTTCGAGCGCGGCCACGGCCGGGATTTTCTTGGCGCCAGCTTCCATGAACAGCTCATGGAACGAGTCGCGCGTGCCGGAGGTCGGCGGCGGACCGAGCACCTCGATCTTCACGTCGGGGAGCGACTTGTCGATCTCGGACCACTTCTTGTAGGGGTTCGGCACCAGCTTGCCATCGGCGCCAGGAACCTGCTCGGCCAGCGCGAGGAACACCTGCGCCATCGTGATCTTCACCGGCGCGCCCGCCTTCGACTGGGCGATCGTCAGGCCGTCGATGCCGACCTTGACCTCGACGATATCCTTGACGCCGTTCTTCTGACACTCGTCGAACTCACCCTTCTTCATCGCGCGCGAGGCGTTGGTGATGTCCGGATGGGCTTCGCCGACGCCGGCGCAGAACAGCTTCATGCCGCCGCCGGTGCCGGTCGATTCGACCACCGGCGTCTTGCCGAGGCCGGCTTTGCCGAACACTTCGGCAACGGCGGTGGTGAAGGGATAAACCGTCGAGGAGCCGACGATGCGAATCTGGTCGCGGGCTTCAGCAGCCCCGAGCCCCGACGCGAGACCAAGCGCCAGAACCGAAACCGAAAGAATCTTGGAACCCATGATCTTGGAACCCATGAGAGGATGCCTCCTGTTGGCAGCCACGGTCGCTCACACCGGATGCGGAGCCCGTCAATTCCGCGGCTGAGCGGTTTCTAGAGTGCCAAAATCACAGATTGATGACAGTCCATCCATTTGTTTTTATTCTGACTTTTCATGAACTGCCGGCAGAATAATGACAGCCTCCATCCCCTCTCCCGGCTTGCTCCGCAGGACGAGGCGACCACGGTGCCGCGAGACGATGTGCTTGACCAGCGCCAGACCCAGCCCGGTGCCCCCCTGCATCCGGCTTTCGCCCGCATCGACGCGGTAAAAGCGCTCGGTGAGGCGTGGTAGATGCTCCTCGGCGACGCCCGGCCCGTAATCGCGGATCGAAACGGCGATCGCGGGACCAATCGCACCGTCGACAAGCCGCGCGAGTGAAAGATCGACCTTGCCGCCGCTCTGGCCATACTTGGTCGCGTTCTCGATAAGGTTCTCGAACACGCGCACCAGTTCGTCGCGGTCGCCGATAGTGGTGAAGGTCTGCCCTTCAGGCAGCGCCATGCCGATCGTCACGTTGCGCTCGCGCGCCAGCCCCGCCATCGCATCGCAGACCGAGCGCAGGACATTGGCGAGATCGATCCGGTCCGAGGGCGGGATATGCGCCTTCATCTCGATGCGAGAGAGCGAGAGCAGGTCGTCGATGAGGCGGGACATCCGCCGGGCCTGCCGCTCCATGATCAGGAGAAAGTTGCGCCGCGCCGCCTCGTCGTTGCGCGCGGGGCCCTGCAAGGTATCGATGAAGCCGAGAATCGAGGCGAGCGGCGTGCGCAGCTCGTGGCTGGCATTGGCGACGAAATCGCCGCGCATGGTCTCGATGCGGCGCGCCGCCGTCGTCTCCGTGAAAAGAATCAGCGCAAATGGCAGGCCGCCGACCGGCTTTGCCCCCTCGAGGCGACGCATGAGCACCGAGAAAGAGCGCTCGACCGGCACGCGCTCCACGAACTCGGCCTGGGTTTCGCGGGCGGACTCGAGCAGCGCCGACAAGGCGTCTCCCACCGCCGGCGTCCGGATCGCGAAGGAGAACGGATGCCCGTTGCGCAAGCCGGAGAAATCCTCCTGTGCCGCGATATTCGCCCGCAGGATGGTGCCGCGATGGTCGATCAGGACAGCGGGCGACGCAATGGCATCGAGCAGGGCGCTGAGCCGGCTCTCGACCAGCCCCCCGGGTCGGTGGCCCGGATTGCGCCCCGCCGCCCGGCCCTCCGGCGACGCCCAGCCGAAATAGACGAGGCCGAACAACAGCACGGCCACCAGCGTCGCCAGCCAGGGCAGACCCGATCTGAACCCGAGCACGACCAGCCCCGCCGCCGCGACAAGCGCGAGCTTGCGCATGATGTCCGAACGCCGCGCCTGCTCGCGGGCTTCCCGTTCCGCCTCCTGGCCTGCTTCCTGGCCTGCTTCCTGACCCGCCCCGAACGCGTGCGGTTCTGGCGGCATCTCAGCCATTCTGCGGCCCTTCGGCGCCATCGGCGAGCTGGCGCCGCAGCATGCCGGCCCGGATCAGGATCTCGCGCGTGCCGAGCAGGACGAGCGCGATGACGAAGGGCACGAGATAATAGCAGAGCCGATAAACCAGCAGCGCGCCGAGCAGCGCCTCGGTCGGCACACCCGGCAGCGCCAACAGCATCGTGGCCTCGAACACGCCGATCCCGCCGGGCGCATGACTGGCGATGCCCAGAAGGCAGGCGAAGACATAGGCCGCGAGCATCGTCGCGAATGGCACCTGCGCATCGGGCGGCAGCAGCACGAACAGCACCGCCGCGCCGGCGCAGACGTCGGCCGCGCCGAGCGCCATCTGCCGCACGGTCACGCGGATGCTCGGCAGCCGCAGCTGCCAGCCCTGAATGGCAAGCCGGCGATTGCCGCGCTTCACCATCAGCAGGTAGAACCCCACCGCGGCGCAGACGGCGATGCCGATCAGCACATTCATCGCCACCGGCAGGCGGGTGAAGGTCGCCGCGGCGCCGGGCGCCGCGATCATCACCGCACCGAGCACAACCCCCATGCCCAGCCAGAAAGTGATGCCGGCGATCAGCGTGAGGCTGGCGATGGCGCGCGCGCCGAGCCCGACGCTAGAATAGATCCAGTAGCGCACCGTCGCCGCCGTCAGCAGCGGGAACCCGAGCGTGAAACTGACGGCATAGCTCGTGAAGGACGCCAGCGCCGCGACCCGATACCGGACTTTCTGCGCCGTCACGCCCGGCAGCGCCACCCAGTCATAGCCGGTCAGCATCGTGTAGGAGAGCGCCGTGAAAAACAGAGCCAGGCCGATCTGCTGCCAGCTCGCGCGGGAAAAGGCGCCCTTGACCTCGTTGGCGTCGAGCCGGCCCATCACGTAATAGAGCACGACGAGCGAGACGGCGAAAAGCGCGAGACTGGCGATTGTGCCGCCGATTTTGAAAATGCGGGCCCGGCGCAGGCGCGTCTGTGTGTCGAGCGCGGTCGGCGGCGTGCCTGTGCTGAGACTGTCGTTCATTCAAGCTCCGGAGCGGACCCGGATCGGTATCCGTCAATGCTTCCGAGAGGTCAACATGCTTCGCGTCTGTGCAGAACTTGGGGCGGAAGCAAGGCCGGGCGATCAGCGCCGGAACCGCGCGAGGATATCGTGCATCTCGCCCACCAGGATCGCGATACCGAGACGCGCGCCGGCCATCATCGCCACAAGCGCGATCGGCATCGAGAGCGCGAAGGCCGAGCCGGCGGCGAGCCCCTGCCCGATGGTGCAGCCGCCGGCGAGCACGCCGCCGACCCCCATCAAAGCGCCTCCCGTAATGTGGCGGCGCATCTCGCGCTGATCGTCGAAGGCCTCCCATCGGCATTCTCGCGCGCGGAAGCTCGCGAGAAAGGACCCTGCAATCACGCCGATGACGCTTGCGACTCCGAAGTCATAAATCGAATCCTGCCCCGCCAGCACGCCGAACAGCGCCCGCGCAATCGGCGCGACAAACGTCAGGCTCTGCGGCCGGGCATGGAGATCGAACGGATCGCTGAACCAGCCGGTCACCGCCCAGGCAAACCCGGTGACGAGCCCGAGCGCGACCGCGGCGGCCAGCAGCCGTGGCGAGCGCTTCAGCCGCGCGTCGCGGATGGCGATGGTGACGAGAAAGGCCGCAACCAGCCCGGTGAGCAGCGCACGCGCGTCGATGCCGATCACGCGCTCCATCTGGGTTGGAATATCCGACCGGGAAGGCCCCGGCATCATGATCGACCATTGCTCGATCACCCCGATCCGGAAACCGGAGAGCACGCCGCGCAGCGAGGCGTAGGCCGCGACACCAAAAATCAGAATGACGACGAGCGAGCGCAGATCGCCGGTGCCGAGCCGGATGAGCGAACCGAACCCGCAAGTGCCGACCAGCGCCATGCCGACACCGAACATCAGACCGCCGACGACGAGCCCGACGATGGGCAACCTTTCGGGCAGATAGGAAATCCGGTCGGGATCCAGCGCGCCGCCGAGGATGAGCGCCTGCGTAACCAGCAGCGCGAGGCCAAGCGCGAGGCCGAAGACCTTCATGCGGCGCCAGTCATGACCGGCCAGCGCATCCTCGATCGCGCCGAAGGTGCACAGCCGCGAGCGCTGGACCAGCGCCCCGATCAGCATACCGCCCAGCAAGCCGAAAAGACCGGTCGTGAAGGCCGGCATGAGGCCTCAATTCTTGCCGGCGGGCGGTTCGCAGAAAATCCCGTAGATGATCGAGATGACCTGACGAACGTCCGGATTGGCGAGGCTGTAGTAAATTGTCTTGCCGTCGCGGCGGGTGTCGACGAGGCCATCGAGCCTGAGGCGCGCCAGTTGCTGGGAGACGGTCGGCTGACGGAGCGAGAGGATGTTCTCCAGTTCACTCACCGAGCGCTCCTTTTCCGCCAGCAGGCAGAGCAGCAGCAAGCGGTTCTCGTGGCTCAACGCCTTGAGAAAGTCGCTCGCCTTGCGCGCCTTGCGCATGAGCTGGTCCAGTTCAGGGGAGAACTCGGCCCCATCCCGCAATTCGTCTTCGAGTTCAGCGCGCAGCAATGCCATCGATCGTGTTCACTTTTCCTGTGAGGCCTTCTGAGGCCCCGCCCGATCGGCCGCAGGATCGCGCAGCCGCTCAGGGAGTTTCGCTATCATGTCCGAGAGTAGCCCCCAAAAGGCGTATTCGCCAATATAGCCCGTAATCCGTCCGATTTCCTGCCCTTTGTCGAGGATGACGAAGGTCGGCGTGTAGCGCACCGGCGCGGTCAGGTTCAGCCCCTCCGGCAACGGCCGGTCGAGGCTGATCCGCCGCAGCGGCAGCAGGCGCCCCTCATCCGTCTTCGGGTAGATCGGCCCGATTTCCTTTTCCCAGCGCAGGCACCAGGCGCAACCGGCCCGGTCGAACATCACCAGTTCGGCCGCGCACGCCGCCGTGCCGCCCAGCAGAGCGGCGGCCAACACGATGACCGGAAGCGGGCGGGCGAAGAAACTGCGCACGTCAGGTGCCTTGTTGCAGGGCCGGGACATTTTTCGGCCTTTCGGTTCACCTAATATAGATGTATGTGAATATGTTGACCAGTCTCTTCTCGTCCCAAGGCGCGGTGCATGTCCTTCGACATCGGCTATCTCGGTGCCTTTCTTGCCGGGCTTCTCTCGTTCGCCTCGCCGTGTGTCCTGCCGCTGGTACCGCCCTACCTGTGCTACCTCGCCGGCGTCGGCATGCAGGAACTCGCGGGCGAGCATGCCGGGTCCGACGCCTCCGGCCTCGACCGGGGCGCGCGCGGGCGGATCATCCGGCAGGCGCTGGCCTTCGTTCTCGGCTTTTCCACCGTCTTCGTTCTGCTCGGCGCGACGGCGACGCTGATCGGGCAGGCGCTGACACGCTACCTCGACTGGCTCTCGATCCTCGCTGGCGTCATGATCATCGGCATGGGCCTGCACTTTCTCGGCGTGTTCCGCATCGCGCTGCTCTACCGAGAAGCGCGGGTTTCGGTCGAGCGCAAACCGGCGGGGCCGTTCGGGGCCTACCTCATGGGGCTGGCCTTCGCCTTCGGCTGGACGCCTTGCGTCGGCCCCGTGCTCGCCGCGATCCTGATGGTGGCGGGGACGGGCGAAACCGCGATGCGCGGCGCCACGCTGCTGGCAGTCTATTCCGCCGGAATCGGCATTCCCTTTCTGGCCGCAGCGGCGCTTGCCGGCCCGTTCCTCGGGCTGATGGCACGGATGAAGCGGCACCTCGATCTCGTCGAAAAGCTGATGGGCGCGTTGCTGGTGGGAACGGGCATCCTGTTTCTCACCGGCTCCATGCCGCAGATCGCCAACTGGCTGCTCTCAACATTCCCAATTCTCGGTCAGATCGGCTGACCGCAAGCGGAGGTTCTCATGTCGCGCCTTCCCGATCGCAGATCCATCCTTGCCGGCGGCCTCGCGCTGACGGTCGCTCCCACCCTTGCCCGCGCCACCGGCACCCTTGGCGAGGACGGGCTCTACCATCAGGACTGGTTCATCGACAGCTTCCTCGACCTTGCCGAGGACCTCACGACAGCCAGCGCCAAGGGCAAGCGCTTCGCCGTGCTGTGGGGGCTCAAGGGCTGCCCGGCCTGCAAGAAGATGCACGAGATCCATTTCCAGAACACCGAGATCGTCGATTACATCAAGGCGCGCTTCGATATCGTCCACCTCAACATCATCGGAGCGAAGGAAGTCACGGATTTCGACGGCAAGAAGCTCGGAGAGAAGGCCTTCGGCCAGCATTACGGTATCCGGACGACGCCGAGCCTGCAGTTCTTCCCGAAATCGGCCGAGGGCCTCGCGGCGCTCGACCCGCTCAAGCGCGAGGTCGCGCGGATGCCCGGCCTTCTTGATCCGAAGCCGTTTCTCGCCATGTTCCGGTTCGTGGCCGAGGAGGGCTATGCGACGATGCCGTTCACCGAATGGCTGAAAAAGGACGGCGCCTGAATTCAGCCCCGGCCGCCGTGCGCCAGCCGGATGCGGTGCACGACATAGGCCATCGCCAGTACGACAAGCGGCACGGAAATTCCGATGGCGAGGTCGATCGGCAGTGGCAGCCAATGGGCTTCCTTCGCCGCCTTGAGAAGGTAGCCGACAAGGCCAACGACGTAATAGCTGATCGCCGCGATCGAGAGCCCCTCGACGGTCTGCTGGAGGCGAAGCTGGAGATGCGTGCGCTCGCTCATCGTCGAGAGCAGCGCGTTGTTCTGCTTGGCGAGCTCGACGTCGATCCGCGTGCGCAGCAGTCCCGAGGCGCGCGTGAGACGCGCGGCGAGATCGAGGAGGTTCGCTTCCATCGTCTCGCAGGTCCGCAGTGCCGGCGCGTTGCGGCGTGCGAGAAAGGCCTGGATGGTCGGCGCATCCGGCGTCGCCACCCCGCCAAAGCCCGAGAGCCGGTCGTTCAGGATCGCGCCGTAGGCCCGCGTCGCGCCGAAGCGGAACTTGGTGCGGGCGATTTCCGATTCGACGCGCGCCGTCATGTTGGTCAGGCGCGCGAGCAGCGCATCGCCTTCCGGCAGACTTTGCTGATGCACAAGATCGCCCATCAGGCCAGCCAGCCCGACCTCGATCTCGCGGATCACCGGGCCGATCCGCTGCGCTTCCGGCAGGCCGAGCAGCGCGAGGTTGCGGTAGACCTCGATCTCCATGATGTCGCGGCCTATGGACCCAAGCCGGCGGTCCGGCAGATCGCGGTTGATGAGCACGAAGCGCACGAAGCCGGACTCATCCGGCACGAAATCCGAAGCGACCTGCGCCCGCCCGCCTTCGAGATCGGAAACGGAAATGACGCCGGAACGCACATGGCTCAGCGCAGCCTCCGCCTGCTCGGGCGGAAGGATCGAGATGTCCGCCGAAACGAGATGCGGCCCCGGCTGTTCGGGCAGCGAAAGCGAGGTCAGCAACTCGCCAGCGCTCAGATCGAACCGCGCCGCCTCGCCCTTGAGCATGAAGACATAGGTCGTGAATTCAGTATGCTCTTCCCAGCGGAACAACCCGTCCTTGAGAATCATCCGGTGATGACGCGCCCCGGCCGGCGCCGGCGCCGCACCATGCGCCCGCGCGAAGGCATCGAGGCGTTCGCGCAGCTTTTCCCCGGCAAGTTCGCCGCGCAGGAAGGCCAGCGCCAGCACCCGCGACGGCGCCTCCAGCCGGAAGAACGGCCGGGCATGCGCCTCCGAGAGAATGGCGTGGCGCGCGGGATACGGCGAGAACGGCGGTGTCGAAGCGATGGTAAGCACGGCGGAAGACCTGAAAAAAGGGGCGGAGAACTGGCCTCTCCGCCCCTTTTGTTGCATAGCGCCGGTAAGAAAGGCTACCGCTTACTTGTTCACCGGAGAGGCAGGATCGAACAGCATCGCCGTCAGATCCTTCATCTGCTGTTCGGTCAGGAAGTGGTGATAGCCGAAGCGCGGCATGTTGGTGCAGGGTGCCGTGCCCATCGAGTTATAGATCTTGGCGTAAGCCGCCTTGGCCTCCTCGGGCTTGAAGCCGCGATTCTTGCCGTAGAGATGGAGCGAGGGGCCGAGCGTGCCGTAGCTGACCTCCTGAAGGTCGAGCTGGTGGCAGGCATAGCAGTTCGCGCCGTTGGTCATCGGCTTGTCGGTGAAGGTACCGCCGCGACCGTTGTTCGCGATCTTGAGACCGGACTTGTAATCACCCATGACGTTGCCGTCGGCCGGGAACTTCACGGTCGCCGCCTCGCGGGCCTTGATCTTGGCGAAATCGGCATCCGAAGGCTGGTTGCGCGTCTCGGAGCAGATTTTCATCGTCTCGTCGTAAGCGATGCGGCTTTCCCAGCCCTCGGGGGTCTTGGGCCACATGGCCTTGGTGTATTTCTCGAGCGTCGCGGCGTCGACGCCCTTGTCCTGCGCGAAGGCAGGCGAAGCGGCGATCAGGGCGATGCCGAATGCGAAAGCGATCTTCTTCATGGTCATCCCTCCCCTCAGCGCTTGATCGACGGAACCTGAAGCTCGCCGCCAGCGGCCTGCTTCATCAGGTACACGGTGATCGCGGTCAGGCCATCCGAGAGGTAGCCCGGCTCCGGCGCGCGCTGCTGGCGATAACAATCCCACAGGCGGTGCTGGAAGGTGCGGAGCTGCCCCTGCGAGACACGGTAGGTCGGCCACGACCCCATCGTCGCCTGCGCGTCCTTGCCCGGCTTGGAGAGGTCCGGCAGGCCCTGAAGCCGGATGCGCTTGCCTTCATCGCCGTGGCAGGTGGAACAGGAGAAATCGAGGATGTCGCCGCGCCGATAGAACAGCGCCTCGCCGACGGCGGCGGCTTCCTTCTCCTTCGGGTGCGAGAGCTGCGGCTCGATCTTGAAACCGCTCGACTTGTTGGCGATGAAGGCCACGAGGTCCTCCATGTCCGAGGTCTGGCCGGGCTTGCCGAAGCGGCGCTTCTTGATGTCCGCGAGATCGAGGCCCTGAATCTTGTCCATACAGAAGGCGAGACGCTGCTCGAGGTCCATCACCTTGTCGGTATCGGCGAAATAGCGCGGCAGCTTGGCGAAGGCGCCCTCGAGCTTGCCGGGTCCGATGCCGAGGTCGCAGGTTTCAAGGCTCGCGTTCTTGGTTCCGCGCTTAAGCGACCAGAGCTGCTCGCCACGATCAACCGCGAGGAAACCCGGATTGGACATCGGGTCGCTCATCATCTGGCGGTATTTCTCGAGTTCCTTTTCGGTATCGACCGCCTGCTGGGCCAGGGCCGCTCCGCCCCACCCGATCGCGCACATGGCCAGTGTCGCGAGAACCGCGATTTTCCTTTTCATTCCATTTCCTCCGTCGCTGCGGTTTCGGGAGGCGCAAACCGCCCTTCCGCCTTGTCTCTAAGCTTGAACCGGATCGATAACGCCTGTTAGGCTTGCCATCTCCTGCAACGAATGACTGATAGACTTTACATTCACAAAAAACAATATATGGATATGTTCACCTTGCGGGAGGAAAGCGGGCGCCGTCAAGATGCTCTCGCAAAAAGAAACAAAGCCAAGGAGGAAGAGATGGCTCTTCCCATGATCGCGTCGCGTCGCGACACTTTGAAGGCCGGCGCCGTGGGCGCCGTCGCACTGGCGCTCGCGCCGCGTCTTGCCCACGCCGACGCCGCCGCGGTCGAAGCCGAGATCAAGAAACTCTACGGCGACAAGAAGGGCGCGGAAGGCAAGGTCAAGCTCGATGTGCCGCAGATCGCCGAAAACGGTCTCGTCGTGCCGATCAACATCGAGGTCGAAAGCCCGATGACGGACAAGGACTTCGTGAAGTCGGTCCATGTCTGGGCGGATGGCAATCCCTCGCCGGGCGTGCTCAGCTACACGTTCACGCCGGAGGCGGGCAAGGCATCGGCGTCGGCCCGCATGCGCCTCGCCACCACGCAGAACATCCTCTGCATCGCCGAGATGTCCGACGGCAAGCTCTTCACCGCCAAGACGCAGGTGAAGGTCACCATCGGCGGCTGCGGCGGCTGAGAACCCGGTAACGGCACAACAAATTCAGGTGAGGAAATTCCGATGAGCACGAAACCCACCCCGCGCGTCCGCGTTCCGGCCAACGCCAAGAAGGACGAGATCATCGAGATCAAGACGCTGATCAGCCACGAGATGGAATCGGGCCAGCGCAAGGGCTCGGACGGCAAGGTGATCCCCCGCAAGATCATCAACACCTTCACGGCGGCCTTCAACGGCAAGATGTTCTTTGAAGCCAAGTGGCAGCCAGCCATCTCGGCCAACCCCTACCAGTCGTTCTTCTACAAGGCCTCGCAATCGGGCGAGTTCACCTTCTCCTGGAAGGACGATGACGGCTCGACCTACGAGCACAAGGCCAAGCTGACGGTCGCCTGACGATCCGAGCCGGTCTCGGAGAGGGCCGGCTTTCTTTTCTCAAACGTCATTGTTGGCGCGCGAGGCCGAGGCCCTGCGCGAACGGGAATCCATGATCTCACGCCGCGAATTTCTTCAGGCGAGCGCCGCCGCCTCCGCCATCGTCACCGCCTCCGGACTGGGTTCGCTCGGTCGGCTCGCCGCGCAGCAGAAGCTGAGCGAGGCGGAGCTTTTGAAGTTCGATCCACTCGGTACCGTGACGCTGCTCCATGTCACGGATATCCACGCCCAGCTCGTTCCGCTCTATTTCCGCGAACCGTCGATCAATCTCGGCGTCGGCGAGGTCAAGGGCCTGCCCCCGCACCTGACGGATGCCGAGTTCCGCACCTACTTCACGATCGCCGCCGGCACCGCCGAGGCGCATGCACTGACGAGCGAGGATTTCGTCTCGCTCGCCAAGAATTACGGCCGCATGGGCGGCATGGACCGCATCGCCCGCGTCATCAACGCCGTCCGGGCCGAGCGCGGCGCGGACAAGGTGCTGTTGCTCGACGGCGGCGATACCTGGCAGGGTTCCTGGACCTCGCTCCAGACCAAGGGCCAGGACATGATCGACGTCATGAGCACACTCAAGGTCGATGCCATGGTCGGCCATTGGGAATTCACCTATGGCGCCGAGCGCGTGCAGGAGGCCGTCAAGGCGATGCCGATCGCCTTCCTCGGCCAAAATGTCCGCGACAACGAATGGCAGGAACCCGTGTTCGAGGGCCGCAAGGTGTTCGAGCGCGGCGGCGCGAAAATCGCCGTCATCGGGCAGGCCTTCCCCCGCCAGCCGATCTCTAACCCGCGCTGGATGGTGCCGAAATGGGAATTCGGCCTGCGCGAGGAAGATATCCAGAAGCAGGTTGAAGAAGCCCGCGCCGAGGGGGCGGATATCGTCGTGCTGCTCTCGCACAACGGCTATGACGTCGACCGCAAGCTCGTCAGCCGCGTCAAGGGTATCGACATCGCGTTGACCGCGCATACGCATGATGCGATGCCGGGCGTCATGAAGGTCGGCGAGACGATCATCGTCGCCTCCGGCAGCCACGGCAAGTTCGTCTCGCGCCTCGATCTCGACGTGAAGGACAAGAAGCTCGCCGGCTTCCGCTACAAGCTGATCCCGATCTTCTCCGACGCCATCACGCCCGACCCGGCGATGAAGGCGATGGTCGAGAAGATCCGCGCGCCCTTTGCCAAGGATCTCGATCGCGTCATCGGCGAGACGGATTCGTTCCTCTATCGTCGCGGCAATTTCAACGGCACCTTCGACGACCTGATCTGCCAGGCGATGCTCAAGGAGCGCGATGCCGAAATCGCGCTCTCGCCGGGCTTCCGCTGGGGCGCTTCGCTGCTGCCGGGCGACAAGATCACCTTCGACGCGCTCGCGAACGCGACCGCCATGACCTACCCGAACTGCTACCGCACCGAGATGACCGGCAAGCAGATCAAGGACATGCTCGAAGACGTCGCCGACAACATCTTCCACCCGGACCCCTATTTCCAGGGCGGCGGCGACATGGTCCGCGTCGGCGGCGTCGGCTACACGATCGACGTTTCCAAGGACATCGGCAGCCGCATTTCCGGTCTGACCGATCTCAAGCGCAAGGCGCCGCTCGACGCCGACAAAAAATACGTCGTCGCCGGCTGGGCGAGCGTTGGCGAGAACGTCCAGGGCCCGCCGATCTGGGATGTGGTCGAAAAATACGTCGCCGGCGTCAAGACCGTGAAGCTGGAACCGAATGACGCGGTGAAGGTGCTGGGCGCCTGAGCCCACCCCGCCGCAAGCGAATGAAGAGGGAGCATGGTGCCATGGATCAGGGAAAAAACCTGAGCAATCATGAGAAGAAAGGCGGGCAGAATCCGCAGCAAGCCCCGCAGCCGGATCTGAGCCGCCGCCGTTTCCTCGGCGCGGCCGGCGCCGGCGCCGCAATGGCGGCCGGCGGGGGCGCGGCTTTCGCGCAAGGTAAGCCGGACCCGCTGATCACCGAGATTCAGGACTGGAACCGCTATCTCGGCGACAGCGTGGCGGCCCACCCCTACGGCATGCCCTCCAAATTCGAGAAGCATGTCGTGCGTCGCGATGTCGAATGGCTGACGGCGAGCCGCGAAAGCTCGATCAACTTCACGCCAATCCATGCGCTCGACGGCATCATCACGCCGAACGGCATCTGCTTTGAACGCCATCACGGCGGCGCGCCGGAGATCGACCCCTCCAAGCACCGGCTGATGATCAACGGTCTCGTCGACAAGCCGCTCGTCTTCACGATGGAAGACCTCAAGCGCTTCCCGGGCCGCACCAACAAGATCTACTTCCTCGAATGCGCGGCCAACGGCGGCATGGAGTGGAAGGGCGCACAGCTCAACGGCTGCCAGTTCACTCACGGCATGATCCATAACGTCATGTACACCGGCATTCCGCTCAAGGTGCTGCTCGACGAGGCCGGCGTGAAGACCAACGGCAAGTGGGTGATGCCGGAAGGTGCCGACAGTGCCGCCATGACGCGCTCGATCCCGATCGAGAAGGCGATGAAGGACTGCATGGTCGTCTGGGCGATGAACGGCGAGGCGCTGCGGCAGGAGCAGGGCTACCCGTTGCGCATCGTCGTGCCGGGCTGGGAAGGCAATATGTGGGTCAAGTGGCTCCGCCGCATCGAGGTAGGGGACCAGCCCTGGCACCAGCGCGAAGAGACCTCGAAATATACCGACCTTCTGGCGGACGGCCGGGCCAGGCGCTTCACCTGGATCATGGACGCCAAATCCATCGTCACCAACCCGTCTCCGCAGGCGCCGCTCAAGGTCAAGGGGCCGAATGTGCTCTCGGGTCTGGCCTGGTCGGGCCGTGGCACGATCAGTCGCGTCGATGTCACCATCGACGGCGGCAAGAACTGGGTGACCGCGCGGCTCGACGGCCCGGTGCTGCCGCTCTCGTTGACGCGCTTCTATGCCGATATCGACTGGGACGGCCGCGAGATGCTGATCCAGTCGCGCGCGATGGATGACACCGGCTATGTCCAGCCGACGAAAGACGACCTGCGCAAGGTGCGCGGCGTCAACTCCATCTACCACAACAACGGTATCCAGACCTGGCTCGTGCGGGCGAACGGGGAGACTGAAAATGTCGAGATTTCGTGATGCGCCCGTTCGATTCCTTGCCGGGGTCGCGAAATCTTCCCGCGAACCGGTGCCCACTTCGCTTGATTTCGCACCGGCGGGGAGACTGAAAATGTCGAGATTTCGTAAGGTTATCGCGCTGGCCTTGCTCGCTGGCCTTGCCGCCTCGCCGGTGCTGGCGAAGAAGGTGGGCCTTGGCCGCGAGGCGCTTCCCGAGGAAGTCGCGGCCTGGGATATCGATGTCCGCCCCGACGGTCTCGGCCTGCCGCCGGGCAAGGGCTCGGTGAAGGAGGGTGAGGCGCTGTTCCTGGAGAAGTGCGCCTCCTGCCACGGCGAATTCGGCGAGGCCGTCGGCCGCTGGCCGGTTCTCGTCGGCGGTCAGGGTTCGCTCAAGGCCGATGCGCCGGAGAAGACCCCGGGGTCCTACTGGCCTTTCGCCTCGACGACCTTCGATTACATCCGCCGCGCCATGCCCTACGGCAACGCCCGATCGCTGACCGACGACGAGGTCTATGCGATCACCGCCTTCCTCATGCAGATGAACGGCATCGTGAAAGACGATTTCGTGCTCTCGAAGGAGACGTTCGGCTCGGTTAAGATGCCGAATGTCGGCGGCTTCTACGATGACGATCGCGAAACGACCGAGAAAGCGTTCTGGAACAAGAACCCTTGCATGAAGGATTGCAAGACGGAAGCGAAGGTGACGGGTCGCGCCCGGATCATCGACGTGACGCCGGAAGACGGGAAAGGTGTGAAGGTCGAATGACCGGGCGAGGACCGCGCTTCCTTCCGAAAGTGATCGCGGCAGCGGCGTTGCTGTCAGCCATGGTGACGTTTGCCGTCAGCGCCCTCGCCCAGGACAAGCCCAAACCCAAGGGCGACGCGGCTTTCGGCGAATATCTCTCCTCGCTCTGCGTCACCTGTCACCAGCCCACGGGCAAGGCGGTCGGCGGCATTCCGCCGATCGTCGCCTGGCCCGAGGACCAGTTCGTCGCCGTCGTGAACTCCTATCGCTGGAAAGAGCGCGACAACGAAGTGATGCAGACCGTCACGGCGCAATTGACCGATGAGGAAATCGCGGCGCTGGCCGCCTATTTCGGAGGGCTCCCCAACCAGCCCGATGTCGCGAAATAAGAAGCCGCGAAATAGCAAGCAAGGCGCGTGCAGCGTCCAACAACAGCCAAGGAGGAACTATCATGATCAATCGCAGACATGTCCTGATCGGCGGCGCGCTGACCGCAGGCTCGGTTCTCTCCGCACCCTCGGTGCTGGCGCAAGGCAAGCCCAAGGTCGTCGTCATCGGCGGCGGTGCCGGCGGCGCGACGGCTGCGAAATATATCGCCAAGGATTCGAAGGGCGAGATCGAGGTCACGCTGATCGAGCCGAAGGAAGCCTATACGACCTGCTTCCATTCCAACCTCTATCTCGGCGGCTTCAAGACCTTTGACGAGATCACCCACAAGTACGACAAACTCGTCTCGACCTACGGCATCAAGCATGTCCGGCAGTGGGCCAACGCGATCGATCGCGACAAGAAGCAGGTCGTCCTCGCCGATGGCAGCCGGGTGCCCTACGACCGGCTGGTCGTCTCGCCGGGTATCGACCTGAAATACGATTCGGTCGCCGGCTGGGGCAAGGAGCATGAGGAAGTCATGCCGCATGCCTGGCAGGCGGGACCGCAGACCCAGATCCTCAAGAAGCAGCTCGATGCGGTGAAGGACGGCCAGACGATCGTCATGATCGCCCCGCCGAACCCCTATCGCTGCCCGCCGGGCCCCTACGAGCGTGTCTCGATGATGGCGCACGCGCTCAAGTCCTCCGGCCGCGGCAAGGCCCGCATCATCATTCTCGATCCGAAGGAGAGCTTCTCGAAGCAGGGGCTCTTCCAGCAGGCCTGGGAAAAATACTATCCGGGCCTCGTCGAATGGCTCGGCCCCAAGGTGCATGACGGCATCAAGTCGGTCGATCCCAAGACGATGACGGTGACGACCGGGTTCGAGACCTACAAGAACTGCGCGCTCGTCAATGTCATTCCGGCCCAGCGCGCCGGCAAGATCGTGATCGATGCCGGCCTTGCCAACCAGACCGGCTTCTGCCCGATCAACCCGGAGAACATGGCCTCGCAGACGGACCCGAACATCTTCATCCTCGGAGACGCCTCGATCGCCGGCGACATGCCGAAATCGGGCTTCGCCGCCAACAGCCAGGCCAAGGTGGCGGCGCTGATGATCCGCGGTGAACTCACGAAGTCCCGCACCTTCCCGGCACGCTATGCCAATACCTGCTGGAGCCTCGTCGCACCGGACGACACCGTGAAGGTCGGCGGTCGCTACGAGCCGAAGCCGGACAAGATCACGGCGGCCGAGACCTTCCTGTCGAAGCTGGACGAAACCCCCGAGCACCGCAAGCAGGTGCAGACGGAGAACATCGGCTGGTATGCCGGCATCACGGCCGACATGTTCACCTGAGCAGCCGGGTTCAAGCGCAATTCGGAAAGGGCGCGGGCCGTTCCGCGCCCTTTTTTATGCCAGGGGCAGGCTGATCTCGACAACCGTGCCACGCCCCGGCTCCGACTGCATCGTCAGTTTTCCCTGATGCAGCCGAACGATCTCGCTGGCGATCGGAAGACCGAGGCCAAGCCCTTCCGAGGTGCGCGAACGTGACATGTCCGCCTGCGAAAACGGCGCCAGACACTGCTTGACCGCGTCCGGCGGCATGCCCTCGCCATCATCGCGGACCGATAGAACGACCGCATCCTCCCGTTCCTCGATCGCGATCTCGATCCGGGTTGCATCCTTGGCGTGCCGGATCGCGTTGTCGACGAGGCGCGTCAGGGCCGACGAAAGCATCGCCTGATCGGCCAGAACGGCGACCTTCGTCTCGGGATCCCGGAAAACCAGTTCGATGCCCTTGTCGGCCGCCCTGCGCGCGCAGAGGTCCATGACATCGCCGACGATCCAGCTCGCGGCGACGCGCTCGCGCGAGAGCTTGAGATTCTGCGAAAGCATATCCGAATAGGTCGACATGTCGGCAAAGCTCGCCAGCAACCGTTCGCCTGACTGGCGAACGAAATCGAGCCTTTCGCTCAGCGCGGAAACGTCGCCGTTCCGCTGTGCCTCGACGGCGAGCTTGGTGAAGCCGATGATCGCGTTGAGCGGCGTCTTCATCTCGTGGCGGATGACGGCGAGCAGGTTGTCCTTGGCGCGCGAGACGTTCTCGGCGTTGCGGAACGCTTCGCGCGCGGCGATCTCGTTCTTGGAGGCGCGCAGCACGAAACGCAGATAATGATCGAGCAACGTCCAGTTGACCGGCTTGACAACGAAAGAGGACGCGCCGAGTTCGTAGGCCCGGTCGATCGCCATGGCGTCGTCGCGGCTCGTTACCATGATGATCGGCAGGTCGCGGTGGCGGGGCATCTTGCGGATGGCGGCGATCACCTCGAGGCCGGTCATGTCCGGCATCTCGAGATCGACGATCATCACGTCGAACTCGCTGTTTTCCGCCGCCGCCAGCCCTGCCCGGCCATTTTCCGCCAATGTGACCTTGCGGCCGTACATGGTCAGGAACATGCGCGAGGTCTCCCGATGGATCGGATCGTCATCGACGATCAGAACCCGCATCGGTTGCGTCGTATTCGCGTTTTGCGGTGCTTGCTGAAGTGCGGCCAAGGACATGGAAACCTCGTGTCGCAACGCTAGGCGACAAGACTTAAACGGCGGTTACTTCGTTAACCCTAAAATGATGCCTTTTCACGATAATCCCCTCAAATTTTCTTATCCGGGAGCCTGCCTTGACGATCAGGGCCAAACTACTCGCGCTCATCTTCGTTTCGACGCTGGCGACAACCCTGATCGCCACCGGCGTCTCGGTCTGGCGCGAGGCCGCGCGGTTCACCGAAGGCAAGCGCGCCGAAATCCGCGCGACCGCCCAGATTTTCTCGTCGATGACCGCCGAGGCGGTCGAGGCCCGCTCGAGCGGCGACGCCCTGCGGGTTCTCCGGGCGATTGCCCGGATTCCCGGCGTGACGACGGCGAGCATCACCCTCCCCGACGGCACGGTGTTCGCCTCGATGGGAGACAGCGTCCGGCTTGTCACCACCAATACCGATGCCGGCTTCTTCTCGGGCGTCCTCAGCGTCCTGCGCCAAAAGAGCCTCGAGGAACAGGTGCCGGTGATTTCCGGCGGCGAGGAGGTCGGCAAGCTCAATCTCGTCGCAGATACGTCGAAGGTCTGGGCGAACGCGGTCGAGAGCCTGCAGACGGCCCTGACAGCCGGCCTGATTGCGATGCTGGTCGGCTTCCTGATCGCGTTCCGCATCCAGCATTCGATCAGCCGGCGCATCGGACGGATGACGGAAACGATGGAGCACGTCCGCCTGCGCCATGACTTCAGCAAACGCATCGACACCGGCTCGCACGACGAACTCGATGTCATCGGCAACAGCTTCAACGCCATGCTGGACGAGGTCCAGTACCGCGACACCCGGCTCGCGGAACACAGGACCAACCTCGAACGCGAGGTCGAAGCGCGCACGCGCGACTACCGGCGGGCGAAGGAAAACGCCGACGCGGCCAATGCCGCGAAGTCCGACTTTCTGGCCACCATGAGCCACGAGATCCGCACGCCGATGAACGGCATCCTCGTGATGGCGGAACTGCTGGCCGCCTCCGAGCTCCAGCCCAAGCAGAAGCGCTTCGCCGACGTCATCGCGCGGTCCGGCGGCAGCCTGCTGGCGATCATCAACGACATCCTGGATTTTTCGAAGATCGAGGCCGGCAAGATCGAGCTCGAATCGATCCCCGTCGTCATCGACGATGTGATGGAGACCGTCGCGCAGCTCTTCGAAGAAAAAGCGCGCTCGAAGGGGCTCGACCTCGCGACCCATATCGCGCCCGGCATCCCGAACCGGTTCGCGACCGATCCGGTGCGCCTCAACCAGATCCTGTCGAACCTCGTCAACAACGCGCTCAAGTTCACCGAGACCGGCGGCGTCAACCTCAAGGTCTCGCGCGATCCGGACCGGGCCGGCAACATGCTGTTCGCGGTTCAGGATACCGGCATCGGCATCGCAGCGGACAAGGTCGACAAGGTGTTCGAGGCCTTCAGCCAGGCAGACCAGACGACGACGCGCAAATTTGGCGGCACCGGCCTCGGCCTCGCCATCTGCAAGCGCCTCGTCGATGCGATGGACGGCGAGATCTTCATCCGATCGGAACTCGGCGTCGGCACGACCTTCTTCGTCTCCGTGCCCATCGTCCATGCCGACCGCATGGATACCGCGCCGCTCGGCAAGACAATGGGGCCGGGCCGTGTGCTGCTCGCCGTATCGGGCCCGGCCACGACCGCGAACCTCTCGGCCTATCTCAAGGAACTCGGTTTCGATATCGCCGACCCTGTCGCGGATACGCTCTCGCCGGGCCATGGCGAAATCCGGCTCGTGATCGCGGAAGCGGGACTGCTGAGCGACCCCGGCATCCGCCCCCTTCTCAAGCGCGCACCGACCATTGCCGTCGGCGCCTTCGGCGATGCGGAGACGGACCGGCTCATCGATCAGGGGCTCGCGCAGGGCCAGATCATCAAGCCGGTCGCGCGGCGGGAACTCATCCAGGTGATCGAGGACGTGCTCTCCGGCAACACCGCACGGCGGCAGGCGACGAGCGCGGCGACCGGCAACATGCCGAAATTCCCCGGCCATCTCGTGCTCGTCGCCGACGACAATCCGGTCAACCGCGAGGTCATCATCGAGACGCTGCGCCGCTTCGATCTTCCCTGCGACACGGTGGTCGACGGGCGCGCGGCGATCGAGGCGGTCAAGTCCAAGGTTTACGATCTCGTCTTCATGGATGGCTCGATGCCCGATATCGACGGTTTCGAGGCGACGGCGGCGATCCGCCGCTGGGAGCAGGAAACAGGCCGGGCGACGTTGCCGATCATCGCGCTCACGGCCCATGTCGTCGGCGCCCATGCCGACGCCTGGAAGAAGGCCGGCATGAATGCCGTTCTGCACAAGCCGTTCACGCTTCAGGCCATGGCGGATACCCTCGCGAACCACATGGCATCGGAGCCGGCACCGCGTGGCCGGATGCCGGCAGCCCCGCCACCGCCGGCGGTCGCGAAACGGGAAGAGCCGATCGTCACGGTCGAACCGCCCGCCGTCGATCCGGCACCGGAGCCGGCCTTCCCCGCCCCGGTCCTTCCCCCGGAACCGGCCGCAAGGCCCGCGCCGTCTCCCAAGGCGGAGGAGGCGGAGGAGGGCGATCCGATCCTCGAACCGGCGATCACCCGGCAATTGCTCGACATGGCGCGGATGGGCGGCGGCGGCGCCGTTGCCCGCATCTACCGGCTCTATCTCGAGAACGGACCGCCGGCGCTCGCGGAGATCGACGCCGCTTTGGCAGCCGCCGATTCAACCCGTCTCGGCAAGGCAGCCCATGCGCTGAAATCGATGAGCCTGTCGCTCGGCGCGCAGCGCGTCGCCGCCATGGCGAGCGAGCTTGAAAAAGCGGCGCGCGGCGAAGTGGGCAAGATCTACGAGGGCTTGCGGGCCAACATCGAGAAAGAGCTTGACCTTGCCTATCGCCGCATCCGGCAATTGATGGACGAGGAAGGTTTCGACGCCGAGCCTGCCGCCGAGAGCGAGGTCGCCTAGCGCATCATCCCATCAAGTAGGCACCGGTTGATGGAAAAGATGATGCGGTAAAACAATGAGATAGAGCGACCGATCTAACCCAGTCAGATCGGAAAACGCTCTAGACGCCGCGCTGCGGGAAGTCCGCGCGCGCAAGCCAGAAGACTTCGGCCTCGCTGTCCGCCGTATCGAGCCAGAGGAAGGGGGTATCCGGGAAGGCGGCTTCGAGCGCTGCCCTGCCGAGACCCACTTCGCAGAGGAGCCCGGCGCCGGGCAGGAGATGCGCGGCACCTTCAGCCAGAATCCGGCGGGTGACGTCGAGCCCATCCTCGCCGCTCCCCAGCGCCATCGCCGGCTCGCAACGGAATTCCTGCGGAAGCATGTCCATCGTCTCGCGATCGACGTAGGGCGGGTTCGAGATGATCAGATCATAGGCCGTCTTCCCGCACGGCGCGAAAAGGTCACCTTCGAGCAGGTGGACACGCTCCTCCAGCCCGTAATCGGCGATGTTCTCGCGCGCGAGCGCGGCCGCCTCGGGCGAAAGCTCCACCGCATCGATCGTGGCGTTCGGAAAGGCATGCGCGGCGAGGATCGCGAGGCTTCCGCCGCCGGTGCAGAGATTGAGCACACGAGGCACCGCGTCGGGGTTCTTCACCAGCGCTTCCGGCCCGCCGGACCCATCGAAGAGCGGCGAGAACAGCAGCTCGGCGATGTAGGAGCGCGGCACGATGGCGCGCGGGTCCGACCGGAACGAGAAGCCGTTCAGATAGGTGCGACCGGTGAGATAGGCAGCGGGGATGCGCTTCTCGATCCGCAGCGCCAGCCGCTCGCCGAGCATCGCTTTCTCGCGCGCCGTCAGCCGGGCATCGGCAAAGGCGTTGAAATCATCGACCGGCAGATGGAGACTTTCGAGAATGAGGAAAGCCGCCTCGTCGAGCGCCGTTGTCGCGCCATGGCCGTGGTGAAGCTGCGCGGCCTGGAACGCGCTCACGGCATAGCGCAGGAAATCGCGCAGGGTAACGAGTTCGCTGCTTTCACGGCGAGGGTCGGCGGCGGTTTCCGTCATCGATATGTCCTGTCCTTTGCGCGGCCCAGAGCGGCATGACGATCAACAGCACCTGCGCCAGAAGCGACAGAGCACCGGGGAGCGTCATGGCATCCCGGAGAAAGGCCATCAAGCCACGCCGGAACAGGATTTCGCCTAGCACGAGTTCAGCCACGATCAAGAGCAGGAACGCGACGAGACCGGTGCGAAGCCATGTGCGCCGGTCCGCCGGACCGGTGCGGCGCACAACGGACTCAGCCGCCACGAACGAAATCCCGATCATCAGCGGCAGTTCGAGAAGACGGCTCGTCTCCGGCCCGAGATAGGGCCGGACGAGGATTTCGCGAATGGCGCCGAGCGCGAAACCGGCGGCGAATACGAGGGCGAACAGCAAGGCTCCCGAGCGGAACGCCCGCAGGCCGATCATCAGAAGAAGGCCTGAAGCCCGGTCTGCGCGCGGCCGAGGATCAGGGCATGCACGTCATGCGTGCCCTCGTAGGTGTTCACCGTTTCGAGGTTCTGGGCGTGGCGCATCACGTGATATTCGATCTGGATGCCGTTGCCGCCGTGCATGTCACGCGCCTGGCGGGCGATATCGAGCGCCTTGCCGCAGTTGTTGCGCTTGACGAGGGAGATCATCTCCGGCGCCTCGCGATGCTCGTCCATCAGCCGGCCGACACGCAAGGACGCCTGAAGGCCGAGGGTGATCTCGGTCTGCATATCGGCGAGCTTCTTCTGGAAGAGCTGGGTCTGGGCGAGCGGCTTGTTGAACTGCTTGCGGTCAAGCCCGTATTGCCGTGCGCGGTGCCAGCAATCCTCCGCCGCGCCGAGAACGCCCCAGCTGATGCCGTAACGCGCGCGGTTGAGGCAGCCGAACGGCCCCTTGAGGCCCGAAACGTTCGGCAGCAGCGCCTCCTCGCCGACCTCGACGCCGTCCATCACGATCTCGCCGGTGATCGAGGCGCGCAAGGAGAGCTTGCCGCCGATCTTCGGCGCGGAAAGCCCCTTCATGCCCTTTTCCAGCACGAAACCGCGGATCTCGTTGTCGTGGGCGGCGCTCTTCGCCCAGACAACGAAGACATCGGCGATCGGCGCGTTGGAAATCCACATCTTGGTGCCGGTCAGGCGATAGCCGCCGTCGATCTTCTCGGCACGGGTCTTCATCGAGCCGGGGTCGGAGCCGGCGTCGGGCTCGGTCAAGCCGAAGCAGCCGATGAACTCGCCCGAAGCCAGCTTCGGCAGATACTTCATCCGCTGCTCTTCCGAACCGTAGGTGTAGATCGGATACATCACGAGCGAGGACTGCACGCTCATCATCGAGCGATAGCCCGAATCCACGCGCTCGACCTCGCGTGCGACAAGCCCGTAGGAGACATAGCCGGCGGCGGCGCAGCCGTATTTCTCCGGCAGCGTGACACCGAGAAGGCCCTGCTCACCCATCAGGCGGAACAGGCCTGGGTCCGTCTTTTCCTCAAGGTAGGCTGCCTCGATTCGCGGCGCCAGTTCGCCCTGCGCGAAGGCCCGCGCGGCATCCCGGATCATGCGCTCGTCGTCGGTCAGCTGATCGTCGAGCAGCAGCGCATCGGACCAGTTGAAACGGCTGGACTTGGCGGACATCGGGGAGCCTCGTGCTATTTTGCGGAATTAAATTTCATGTTTTCTTATGCTGCAAATCGTCGGGTCTGGCAAGCCCCTATCGCCCGCACGGGCGCGCGTACAGCACTGAGGTGGCGCTGCTAAATTTCCTTGCAACCTTGCCGATCAACCCCTCCAATGGTCGCAAGCAATCGCATCGCTTTCCGGCTGGTTTTGGCCTGCCATTTGCTGCAACGATTGCATCGCCGGCCCGAAGATCGGCCGGCATCGGGGGAGAGGACGATGAGTGAGCGCGTGATTTTCGACGAGACCGGCGGTCTCGATACCGAGCCCCGCCCCATCTACCGCGAAGCCGTCGCCTGGTTCCGCGAGGCGAGCCCCGAACTGATCGCCAGCCGCAAGGCGGAGGCAGAGGCCTTCTTCCGGCGCATCGGCATCACCTTCGCGGTCTATGGCGACGAAGCCGGCGCGGAGCGGATCATCCCGTTCGACATCTTCCCGCGCATTCTCTCCGGCGACGAATGGGCGCGACTCTCCGTGGGCCTCGAGCAGCGTGTCAAGGCGCTCAACGCCTTCATCGGCGACGTCTACGGCGCGCGCGAGATCGTCAAGGCCGGCGTGGTGCCCGAGGACC
Organism: Rhabdaerophilum sp.; assembly: GCA_032229845.1. Lineage (GTDB taxonomy): Bacteria > Pseudomonadota > Alphaproteobacteria > Rhizobiales > Beijerinckiaceae > Rhabdaerophilum. The sequence continues at coordinate 7,382 of JAVTWI010000241.1, read as the reverse complement.
TGATCCTCTCCAACCCCGCCTTTCGCCCGGAAATGACGCGGATCAAGCCCGCAGCGGGGCTCTATACGCATATTGCCGGCATCGACCTGGTGCGGACCGGCCCCGATGACTTCTTCGTTCTGGAGGACAATGCCCGCACGCCGTCCGGCGTTTCCTACATGATGGAAAACCGCGAGGCGATGCTGCGGCTTTTTCCGGAGCTTTTCGCCCGGCTGCGCATCAAGCCAGTCGATCAGTACCCGGACGAACTGCTGACAACCCTGCGGTCGCTAGCGCCGGCAACGGCCTCGCGCGAGCCGACCGTCGTCGTCCTGACGCCGGGTCCGTTCAACTCGGCCTATTACGAGCATACCTTCCTCGCCGACAGGATGGGCGTGGAACTGGTCGAAGGCCGCGATCTCTTCGTGCGCTCGAATGTCGTCTACATGCGCACGACCGAGGGGCCGCAGCGCGTCGATGTGATCTACCGGCGCATCGACGACGAGTTTCTCGATCCCCTGACATTCCGGCCGGACAGCACGCTGGGCGTCGCCGGGCTGATGTCTGCCTATAAAGCCGGCAATGTGACGCTTTCCAATGCAGTCGGTACCGGCGTCGCGGACGACAAGGCGGTCTATTCCTACATGCCGGAGATCGTGAAGTTCTATACCGGCGAGGAGCCGAAACTCGCCAACGTGCCGACCTGGCGCTGTCGCGAACCGGATGCGCTCGGCCACGTGCTCGCCAACATCAAGGACCTCGTCGTCAAGGAGGTCAACGGCTCGGGCGGCTACGGGATGCTGGTCGGCCCGCACGCCACCAAGGCGCAGCGCGAGGCCTTCGCCGCCAAGGTGAGGGCCAACCCCGCCAACTACATCGCCCAGCCGACGCTTGCGCTCTCGACCAGCCCCTGCTTCGTCGAAAGCGGACTGGCGCCACGACACGTCGACCTTCGCCCGTTCGTGCTCTCGGGATCGGACAAGGTCCGCATCGTGCCGGGCGGACTGACGCGCGTGGCGCTCAAGGAAGGGTCGCTCGTCGTCAATTCCAGCCAGGGCGGCGGAACCAAGGATACCTGGGTGATCGACGACGCGCCCTCCCCGCCGAAGGGACAGAAACAGTCCCAGCGGCAGATGAACTGAGGAGGCGCCCATGCTTGCCCGCACGGCCGACAACCTGTTCTGGCTCTCGCGCTATGTCGAACGCGCCGAAAGCCTCGCGCGCATCCTTGACGTCGCGCTGCGCCTCGCCACCCTGCCCTCGGCCTATGCCGGCACCTCCAACGAATGGGAGAGCGCGATCGACATCGCGATGTGCCGCCAGCTCTTTTTCGAGAACAACGAGGTCGCCGACCAGGCCAGCGTCACGCAGTTCCTGATCGACGGGCCAAACAATCCCTCTTCAATCCGGCGCTGCATCGAGATCGCCCGTCACAACGCCCGCGCGGTGCGCACGGCGATCACCACCGAGATGTGGGAGATCCTCAACGATGCCTGGGGCGAACTCCAGCGGCAGAAGTTCAAGAGCTTCACCGGCAAGGACCTCTCGCGCTTTCTCGCCTTCGTGAAAGAGGTTTCGCTGCGCTTCGACGGCGCCGCCTACCGGACGATGCTGCGCACCGATCATTACTGGTTCCAGCGGCTCGGCATGTTCGTCGAGCGGGCTGATAACACCGCCCGGCTGCTTGACGTCAAATACCACGTCGTGCTGCCGCAGACGGAGAGTGTCGGTGGCGGGCTCGACTATTTCCAGTGGTCGGCGCTGCTGCGCGCCGTCTCGTCGCTCAACTCGTACCATCTCATCTATCGTGGCGGCATCCGTCCCTGGCTGGTGGCGGAATTCCTCGTCCGCCGCTCCGAGCAGCCGCGGTCGCTGATCTTCGCCTACGAAAATCTCAACCGCGTGCTCGATCTCCTGTCCGAGCAATACGGCCGGCAGGGGCCGAGCCAGCGGCTGGTGCGCAAGACCTATGCGGGGCTTCAGAACCTCGATGGCGACACCCTGTTCCAGAGCGGACTGCATGAATTCCTGACGCAATTCATTGCGGACAACAGCCAGCTCGGACTCGCGATTTCCGAGCAATACCTGCAATAGTTCCGGCCGCATGGAGAAAGCGATGCGGCTGAAGCTGCGACACCAGACACATTACCGCTATGAGCAACCGGCGCGCGGGGCGATCCAGGTCCTGCGGCTGACGCCGCGCAACCACTCGACGCAGTCGGTCCACAACTGGCGGGTCGAGATCGACGCCGACGGCCGGCTCCAGCGCGATGAGGACGCCTACGGCAACATCACCCACACGTTCTCGATCGACGGCCCGATCAACGAGCTGACGATCACCGTCAACGGCGAGATCGATGTCTCGGACGACGCCGGCGTGGTGCGCGGCACCTATGAGCGTTTTCCGGTCGCCTACTGGATGAGTCCCACGCCGCTGACGGAGGCCCGCGAAGGCCTTGCGGAATTCGCAGCGGCGCTGGCGGCCGGAGAGGGCGGGGATACGCTGGCATTCCTGCATCAGCTCAACGCCGCGATCTGCGGCCAGTTCCGCTTCGATCCCGATGCGACCCATGTGGCGACAGCCGCCGGCGAGGCTTTCGCCGCCCGCGCCGGCGTGTGTCAGGATTTCGCGCATGTCTTCGTCGCGGCCGCGCGAACGCAGCGAATCCCGGCACGCTATGTCAGCGGATATTTCCTGCGCACCGACAGCGTCCACCAGAGCGCCGGCCACGCCTGGGCGGAGGCCTACGTGCCCATGCTCGGCTGGATTGGCTTCGACCCCGCGCACGGCCTTTGCACCGACCATCGCTTCGTTCGCGTCGCCATCGGCCGGGACTATCTCGAGGCCGCCCCGATCCGCGGCGCGCGCATCGGCGGTGCCGGCGAGGCGCTCAAGGTGCTCATTCACCTGAGCGGGGCGAGCCGGGCCATCGAACAATAGGCTTCCGCAACCCGGCCGCGCTTTGCTATGGCCGGGCACCAGCTTTCCACAGGAGCGACGATGACGTATTGCGTGGGTATTCTGACGAACGACGGGCTCGTCATGATTGCCGACACCCGCACCAATGCCGGGCTCGACAACATCGCGACGTTCCGCAAGCTCCATATCTTCCAGAAGCCCGGCGAGAAGCTGTTCGCGATTGCGACCGCCGGCAATCTCGGCTTCACCCAGTCGGTCATCTCGGTCCTGCGCGAGGGGCTGGAACGGCCGGACGGCAGCCTCGAGACCCTGCTCGACCAGACGTCGATGTTCCGCGCCGCGCAGTTCGTCGGCGAGGTTATCCGCCGCGTCTATCAGGATGTCGGCACGGCCATCGAACAGCACGGCGCCTCGCTCGACGTCTCGATGCTGCTCGGCGGGCAGATCGAGGGACGCTCGCTGCGCCTCTTCATGCTCTACAAGGCCGGAAACTTCATCGAGGCGACGACCGATACGCCCTATCTCCAGATCGGCGAGCACAAGTACGGCAAACCGATCCTCGACCGGGCCGTCACCGACAAGACCCATCTCTACGACGCGCTCAAGCTCGGGTTGATCTCGATGGATTCGACCATGCGCTCCAACCTCGGCGTCGGCCTGCCGATCGACGTTCTGGTGCTGCGGCGCGATGCCCTGCGCTCTGAACTCGAACACCGGATCGAAGCAGGCGAACCCTATTTCCACGATCTGCGCGAGCGGTGGTCGGCCGCCCTTCGCAAGGCCCACAACGACATCCCGACCCCGCCCTACCGGGCCAAGACGACGTGATGGCGGTGCGCCGTCGCGATATCGTCATCCAGCGCGTTCGTGGTCTTTGGTACGGGCCGCGACAGCGTTTCGCGTCGGCATGGTGGGGAGCGCTCGGTGCGGGGATCGCCGTCGCCGGCATGGAACTCGGCGCCTGGCTTGATGCGAAACCCTTCCATCTCATCCCGTTCGTCACGTCGATCGTCCTGGTGCTCGGCGCACCGGAAGCGGACCCCGCCCAGCCGCGTGCCCTGATCGGCGGACATCTCGTTTCCGCGCTGGCAGGCTACCCGCTCATGCTGCTGTTCGGTCCCTCGCCTTACGTAGCGGCGGCCGGCGTGGCGCTTGCCGTCGTGCTCATGCACCTCACGCGGTGTTTCCACCCGCCCGCCGGGATCAATCCATTCCTCATCGGCAATGACGGGCTTGGTTTCGGATTTCTGATCGCGCCGGTTGGCCTCGGCGCGCTTCTGCTTGCGGCCTTCGCGTATTGCTGGCATCGAGCAGGCGGCAAATGCGCTTGGCCACGCGAGGGCTGGTGGTAATGCAGGACGACGCCATGACCGATCTTTCCCGTGCCGCCCGCATGACCCGCGATCTCGTACGCTGCGCCTCCGTGACGCCCGAGGAGGCCGGCGCGCTGGCGTTGATCGAGAACTGGCTGCAACCCTACGGCTTCGAGATCAATCGCCCCGTTTTTAGCGAGGCCGGGACCTATGATGTCGAAAACCTCTATGCCGAGATTGGCGCGGGCGGACCTTGCCTCCTGTTCGCCGGGCACACCGACGTCGTCCCGCCCGGCGCCGAAACCCTCTGGACCCAACCGCCCTTCTCCGGCGCGGTGATCAACGGCGAGATCTGGGGCCGGGGGGCTTGCGACATGAAGTCCGGCGTTGCGGCCGCCATCGCCGCGGTACTCGATCACATCGACCGGCACGGTGCTCCGAAGACATTTCGCCTGGCATTCCTGATCACTGGCGACGAGGAAGCGGACGCGATCAACGGCACGGTCAAGTTGCTCGAATGGGCTGCCGCGCGGGGCAAGCGCTTTGCCGCCTGCGTCCTCGGCGAGCCGACCAACCCGCAGCGCATGGGCGAGATGATGAAGGTCGGTCGACGCGGTTCGCTCTCCGGCGATCTGGTCGTCGAGGGCGTGCAGGGCCATGTCGCCTATCCGCACCTTGCGCAGAACCCGATCGACCGGCTTGTGCGCCTGATGGCGCCGCTGAAGGAACCGCTCGACCGGGGAACGGAATTCTTTCCCGCCTCCAACCTCGAATTCACCTCGGTCGATGTCGGCAACAGTGCCCGGAACGTCATTCCCGCCAAGGCTGTCGCCAAATTCAATATCCGGTTCAACGATCTCTGGACGAGTAGGACGCTGGAGTCCGAATTGCGCCGGCGCCTCGCCGGCGTCAACGATCTGGGTTCGTTCGAACTCGTCTGTCATCCCACCAATGCCGAGGCGTTTCTGACCCAGCCCGGTCCGTTCGTCGACCTCGTAACCCGGGCCGTCGAGGCGGAAACCGGGCTCACCCCCGAAGCCTCGACGACAGGCGGCACCTCGGATGCGCGGTTCATCCAGGCCTATTGCCCGGTGATCGAATTCGGCATCGTCGGCAAGACCATGCACAAGGTCGACGAGCGCGCCTCGATCACCGAGATCGACACGCTGGCGCGCATCTACGGCCGGATCATCGACGGATTCGTCCAATCACCCGCTTTCACTGAACCTGCCGCCTGAACGGAAGCGTCGGGACTTCCTCGCTGGCAGACGGCCTCTCCGGTGTTTCTGTTTTCGCGGGCGGCTCGAATTCGAGCTGCTCGATCCGCGTGCCGCGCCGCGCGACCTTGTCCGCGGAGGTGACGATGCCGGCGACATCCTCCTGCGCCTGACGGAAATGCTGCTCGAGCTTGCCGGCCCGATCCGACAGGCGGCGAACGTCCTCCATCATCCTCGACAATTCGCCCTGAATCAGCCGGGCCTGCTCGCGCACCGCCGCATCGCGGACGATCGAGAGCGCGACCTGCACCGCCATCATCAGGATGGAGGGCGAGACGATCAGCACCCGCGTACGATGCGCCTTCTGGACGACATCGTCGAATTTCTCGCACAACTCCGCGTAAACCGCCTCAGACGGAACGAAAAGCAGCGCGATATCCTGCGTCTCGCCCGTCGCAAGGTATTTCTCGGCAATGTCCTTGATATGGGTCGAGACGTCGGCACGCACGCGCTTCTCCGCCAGCGCACGGGCCTCATCCGAACCCGCCTCGCGCCAGGCGACGAAGCCTTCGAGCGGAAACTTCGCATCGATCACCAGCGGGCGGTCGTCCCCCGGCAGGTGGATCACGCAATCCGGCCGCGTGCGGTTCTGCAGCGTCTTCTGGAAATCGTAAGCCGAGGTCGGGAGCCCATCGCGGATGATCGCCTCCATCCGCCCCTGCCCGTAAGCACCGCGCGCCTGCTTGTTGGCGAGCACATCCTTGAGACTCAGTACCTCGCTCGTCAGCCCCTTGAGATCGGCCTGCGCGGCGTCGATCACCGCGAGGCGCTCGTTGAGCCGTCCCAGCGTCTCGGCGCTTTTCTGCGCGGTTTCGGTCAGCGAGGTGTTCATCGAGTGGCGCACGGAATCAAGCCGTTCCGACATCAGCCGCGCGAGATCGGCCTGCCGGGAGCCGAACACTTCCGCCAAGGTCTGCATCCGCCCGGTCATCTCGGCCTGAAGGCGGTTCATAGCCTCGACCTTGTCGTCGAGTTCGCGCTGGCGTTCGACCGCCCCCGCCGCCTCGACGGCGCGGTTCCGCGCCGCCTGCGCGTTCTGCAACACCATGAGAGCGAGCAGAACCAACAGCGCCGCCGCTCCTGCGGCGAGCGCCTGCGAAACCGTCACCACGAAATCCCCGATCGTGAGGAACGCCTGATTCATGCTGGCCCAAGCGCCTCCCCACGCTGGAATCTTCTAGAACAAAATATGAACATATTGACCGCTCGCGCGTCAATCCTTAAGTGGGGAAAAAAGAGAGATTTCCATGACCATCCGCTCGCTCGTCATCCTGCCCGATTCGCAATTGCGCCTCCTCTCCAAGCCCGTCGCCGGCGTGGACAAGGAAGTGCGCAAGCTCGTCGACGACATGTTCCAGACGATGTACGACGCACCCGGCATCGGCCTCGCGGCGATCCAGGTCGGCGTGCCGCTGCGGGTCGTGACGATGGATGTCTCCAAACGCGACGACAAGCAGGAGCCGATGGCGCTCCTCAACCCAGAGATCGTCTGGCGCTCGGAGGAGAAGCGGGAGATGGAAGAGGGTTGCCTTTCCATTCCCGAATATTACGAGACCGTCGAGCGGCCGGATCGGGTGCGGCTCAAATACCGCGATATCGACTTCAAAGAGCACGAGATCGAGGCTGATGGCGTGCTGGCGACCTGCATCCAACACGAGGTCGATCACCTCAACGGCGTTTTGTTCATCGATTATCTCTCCAAATTGAAGCGCGACCGTGTCATGAAGCGCTACGCCAAGCTCGCGCGCATGAAGGATGACGAGGCGTGAGCCTGCGCGTCGTTTTCATGGGGACGCCGGATTTCGCGGTCCCTACGCTGACCGAGATCATCGGACAGGGGCACGACGTCGTGGCCGTGTATACGCGCGCGCCGGCGCCCGGCGGGCGGCGCGG
>JAVTWI010000240.1:0-6850 GCA_032229845.1 Rhabdaerophilum sp. | reverse complement strand
GCGCCGCGCCTCGAACGCCATGCGCACGGCAAGGAAGCCGAGCACCGTGCCCATCAGCCAGCGCTGGACGAGCGCGAAGCCGGGGCGGCGGGTGAGGAACAGCGCGATCGACCCCGCGGCGAGCGCGATCATCGCGTTGACGATCATCGAGATGGTGATCTGCGTCATCCCGAGCGCGATCGATTGGAAGAAGACGTTGCCCTTCTCGACATCGATGAACTGCGGGATCAGCGAAAGATACATCATCGCCGCCTTCGGATTGAGGAGATTGGTCACCAGCCCCATCATGAAGAGCCTGCGCGGGCTGTCCTTCGGCAGTTCGCGCACCTGAAAGGCCGAGCGGCCGCCGGGGCGGAGCGCCTGCCAGGCCAGATAAGCGAGGTAGGCCGCGCCGGCGAGCCGCAGCGCGTCATAGGCGAAAGGCACCGCCATGATGACCGCCGTGATGCCGAAGGCGGCGAGCAGCATGTAGAAGATGAAGCCGATGAATACGCCGCCGAGCGAGATCAGCCCGGCCGCCGGGCCCTGGCAGATCGAGCGCGAGACGAGATAGATCATGTTCGGGCCGGGGGTCAGCACCATGCCCAACGCGACGAGCGCGAGGCCAAGAAGATTGCCGGTGTCGGGCATGGTCACATTCCGAGAAAAGCGCCGACGGCGCGGTTGTATTCGTCCGGGATTTCGCAGTTCGAGATATGCGCGGCCGGGATCACGGCTTTTTTTGCGCCCGGGATGTTGCTGACCATCAGTTCGCCCATCGCCGGAACGGTCGCCGGGTCTTCGCCGCCGATCAGCACCAGCACCTCGTTGGTGATGGACTTGATCGCCTCGCGCTGGTCCATGTCGCGGATCGCGCCGCTGCAGGCGGTATAGCCGGTGACGGTCGCCTCGCGGACCTGATCGGTAATGCGGGCGACTTCCGCCGGGTTGCTCTCGTTGAAGCGTTTGGTGAACCAGCGCAGCTTCATCGCCTCGGCGATGGCGTCCATGCCGTCGCGGTGGGCGATGCGGATGCGGGCGTTCCAGTCGGTGTGCGGCGGGCCCATGTAGGCCGAGGTATTGCCGAGCGCGGCCCTGCCGATCCGCTCGCGGTGATGCGTGAGGAGGTGCATTCCAACCATGCCGCCCATCGAGCAGCCGGCCCAGTCCGTCTTGTGGATGTGGAGGGCATCGAGAATGCGCAGGGCGTCATGGGCGAGCTGCGCGATCGAATAGGGACCCGGCGGGCAGCTGCTCTCGCCGTGGCCGCGCACATCGTAGCGGATGACGCGGTATTTGCTTGAGAAATAGGCGGTTTGCGCATCCCACATCTCGAGTTTCGCGCCGAGCGAGTTCGAGAACATCAGCGGCGGTCCGCCGGAAGGTCCGTCCTTGCGCACGCGGAAACGAACGCCGCCGGCTTCGATGAAACTGATTTCCGTGGTCACGATCGGTCCTGCCCGTCTTCTGTCCAGAATGCCGACAACATTCCGGCAAAGCGCGCCGCTGACAAGAGGCCCGGAGGCCGAGATCGGGTCGGTTACCGGAAAAACGATATTGCAGCGCATGAACGAATTTGCCTGCGGCAGGCCCGTTCATGCCTTGACCGTCTCTTTGGAATGGGTCCAGACTGCCTGAAAATCAGGGAAAACGGCTGAAATCGAGCCTCGAAATTTCCAAACCATCGTCGAAGGGCGCGTTTTTGGCCCTTTTTCTGCCCAAGGAGAGAAACATGCCCAAGGTGAGCATGACCGTGAACGGCAAGCGCGTGAGCGGCAATGTCGAGGCCCGCACGCTGCTGGTCGACTTCCTGCGCAACGAATTGCGGCTGACCGGCACGCATGTCGGCTGCGATACGAGCCAGTGCGGCGCCTGTGTCGTTCATGTCGACGGCAAGGCGATCAAGTCGTGCACGACGCTGGCGCTCTCGTGCGAGGGGGCGAATGTCACGACCATCGAAGGGCTCGCCAACGGGACCGACCTGCATCCGATGCAGGCTGCCTTCCGCACCCATCACGGCCTCCAGTGCGGTTTCTGCACACCGGGCATGATCATGGCAGCCATCGACATGGTGAACCGGCTCGGCTTCGACCTCTCGGAAGAGACCATCCGCCACAACCTCGACGGCAACATCTGCCGCTGCACGGGCTACCACAACATCGTCAAGGCCATTCAGGCCGGCGCGGCGGCGATGGGCGGCATGAAGACCGCTGCCGAATAACGCGTCGCCGGGAGAGATTTCGCTCGCCCCGCACAGAGAGCGCATCGAGCGCCCGGCGTGGCAGGTTTTCGAGGAAACGTCCAACTCGCCAGAGAGGATCACGACCATGGCAGGAACCGGAATTGGCGCCCGCGTCGAGCGCAAGGAAGATTTCCGCTTCATCACCGGCAAGGGCAACTACACCGACGACATCAACCGCCCCGGCCAAGCCTACGCCTATTTCCTGCGTTCGCCGCATGCGCACGCCAAGATCAGGAAGATCGACACCAAGAAAGCCGCGGCGATGCCCGGCGTCGTCGCCATCCTGACGGGCGACGACATCGAGAAGGACAAGGTCGGCGGCCTCATCTGCGGCTGGATGATCCATTCCAAGGATGGTTCGCCGATGAAATCCGGCGCGCATCCGGCGCTGGCGCAGGGCAAGGTGCGTTATGTCGGCGACCACGTCGCGGTGGTGATCGCCGAGAGCCTCGCGGAAGCGAAGGATGCGGCGGAGGCGATCAACGTCGATTACGAGAAGCTGGCGCCGGTCGTCGATCTCGCGTCCGCGACCAAGAAGGGCAGCCCGGCCGTCCATGACGTGTCGCCGGACAATCAGGTTTATGACTGGCACCTCGGCGACAAGGCGGCAGTCGATGCCGCCTTCAAGAAGGCCAAGCACATCACGAAGATCGACCTCGTGAACAACCGTCTCGTGCCGAACGCGATGGAGCCGCGCGCGGCTGTCGGCGACTATAACCCCGGCGAGGACGCCTTCACGCTCTACACCACCTCACAGAACCCGCATGTCGCGCGGCTGGTGCTTTCGGCCTTCATCGGCATCGCGCCGGAACACAAGCTCCGCGTGATCGCGCCGGATGTCGGCGGCGGCTTCGGCTCGAAGATCTTCATCTACGCCGAGGAGACGGTCTGCGTCTGGGCGGCGAAGCGGGTCGGCCGGCCGGTGAAATGGGTCGCGGAGCGGACCGAGGCCTTCCTCGCCGATGCGCACGGGCGCGATCACATGACCCATGCCGAAATGGCGATGGACGAGAACGGCAAGATCCTTGGCCTGCACGTGAAGACGCGTGCCAACCTCGGCGCCTATCTCTCCACCTTCGCCTCCTCGGTGCCGACCTATCTCTACGTGCCGCTGCTCTCGGGCCAGTACAACATCCCGGCGATCTACGGCGAGGTCGAGGCGGTCTATACCAACACCGCCCCGGTCGATGCCTATCGCGGCGCCGGTCGCCCGGAGGCGACCTTCGTGATCGAGCGACTGATGGAAGTCGCCGCGCGCGAACTCGGCATGGATCCCGCGACGTTCCGGCGCAAGAACTTCGTCAAGTCCTTCCCGCACCAGACGCCGGTCATCATGTGCTACGACACGGGTGACTACGAGGCGTCGCTCAAGAAGGCGATGGAGACGCATGACGTGAAGGGCTTCGCCCGGCGCAAGCGCGAGAGCGCCAAGGCCGGCAAGCTCCGCGGCATCGGCTATTCGGCCTATATCGAGGCCTGCGGTATCGCGCCTTCGGCGGCGGTGGGCTCGCTCGGCGCCGGCGTTGGCCTGTGGGAAAGCGCGGAAGTGCGCGTCAACCCGGTCGGCACGGTCGAGGTTCTCACTGGCTCGCACAGCCACGGGCAGGGGCATGAAACGACCTTCGCCCAGCTCGTCGCGGGTCGTCTCGGTATCCCGATCGAGAACGTCTCGATTGTCCACGGTGATACCGACAAGGTGCAGATGGGCATGGGCACCTACGGCTCGCGCTCCGGCGCGGTCGGCATGAGCGCGATCGTCAAGGCGCTCGACAAGATCGAGGCCAAGGCGAAGAAGGTCGCGAGCTTCGTGCTCGAAGCCTCCGAAGCCGATATCGATTTCAAGGACGGCAAGTTCTCGGTGAAGGGCACGGACAAGTCGATCGACTTCGCTTCCGTCGCGCTGCAGGCCTATATCGCCCACAAGTTCACCGGCGAGCAGCTCGAACCGGGGCTGAAGGAGGGGGCGTTCTACGATCCCACCAATTTCACCTTCCCCTCCGGGGTCCATATCGCCGAAGTGGAGATCGACCCGGAAACCGGCGTCACCACGGTCGCGAAATGGACGGCGGTCGACGATTTCGGCGTCATCATCAACCCGATGATCGTCGAGGGGCAGGTGCACGGCGGCATCGCGCAGGGCATCGGCCAGGCGCTGCTCGAAGGCGCGGTCTACGACAAGAACGGCCAGCTCCTCACCGCGAGCTACATGGATTACGCCATGCCGCGCGCGGACGACCTGCCGTCCTTCACGGTCGGTCACACGACGACGCCGTGCCCCTCGAACCCGCTCGGGATCAAGGGCTGCGGTGAGGCGGGGGCGATCGCTTCGCCGGCCGCGATGATCAACGCGATCACGGATGCGCTCGGGCACGAGAACATCACGATGCCCGCGACGCCGCAGGCGGTGTGGAAGGCGGCGCAGGCCGGCCTCGCCAAGGCTGCGGAATAACGGGCGGAACAACGGCAACGATGAGGAAATGACCGACTTCCGCGCATGGCTCCGAACGTAGCCCGAAGGGCGTCCGAGCTTATGCGAGGGATTTCCTGAAAGGAAAAAAGACATGTATGCTTTTGATTTCCATCGCCCTTCCACGCTCCGGCAAGCCAACGGGCTGATGGGCAAGCTGGAAGACGCCAAGATTCTCGCCGGCGGGCAGACGCTGCTTCCCACCATGAAGCAGCGCCTTGCGAGCCCCGGTCGGGTCGTCGATCTCGGCGGCATCCCGGAACTCGCCGGCATCGAGCAGAAGGGGCGCAACCTCGTCATCGGCGCGATGACGACCCATGCCGAGGTCGCGAATTCCGCGCTGGTGCAGGCGGCGCTGCCGGGCCTCGCGGCGCTCGCGGGCGGCATCGGCGATCCGCATGTGCGCAATCGCGGCACGATCGGCGGTTCGATCGCCAACAACGATCCGGCGGCGGATTATCCGGGCGGGCTTCTGGCGCTCGGGGCGACCATCGTCACCAGCAAGCGGCGCCTCGCGGCGGCGGATTTCTTCACCGGCCTGTTCTCGACCGCGCTCGACGAGGGCGAGATCGTGACCAAGGTGATCGTCCCCACCGGCGCGAAGTTCGCCTACGCCAAGTTCCGCAATCCGGCGTCGCGCTATGCGATGGTCGGCGTCGCGGTGGCGAAGAAGGGCGGCAAGTGCGTCGTGGCGGTGACGGGGGCCGGGTCCGATGGCGTCTTCCGCTGGGAGGCGGCGGAGGCCGCGCTCGGCAAGCGCTTCAACCCCAAGGCGCTCGACGGCGTGGCGACGCCGGCGGCGAAAAGCCTCAACGGCGACATCCATGCCTCGGCGGAATATCGCAGCCACCTCATCGGTGTGATGGCGCGGCGCGCGGTGGCGACGGCGAGCGGGAAGTAAGCGCGAATGGTCGCCGGCCTTCGGGTGCGCGGCGGCCATCCGGTTACGATCCGCTCCGTCGACCCAGACGACGAATCGGCGGCCATTCAGGGGCAGGTTTCGGTGGATTGTCGGCTCGTCGATGTCATCTGGCGGGCCAATGGTGAAGCGCGCTGGCTCGGTTCCGACTTCGATCTCGAAGCGGAGTGGGCCGAACTTATTCTTGAAGCCGCGCGGGGGATGCGCGCCGATGCGGGTTGAGGCAAATCGTGGCGCCGGGCGGGTTTCCGGCGCATAGTGAAGCCATGGTCGCCACACTCGCTTCCTTCGCGTTGACCTCCCTCCTGATCGAACTGACACCGGGCCCCAATATGGCCTGGCTGGCGGCCGTGACGCTGGCCGAGGGGCGGCAGACGGGCTTTTCCGCCGTCGCCGGCGTCTCGCTTGGTCTGGCGGTCGTTGGGCTTCTGGCGGTCTTCGGGCTGGCGGCGGCGGTGACGCAGATCCCCTATGCCTACGATGTGCTGCGCTACGCGGGTGCGTTGTTCCTGCTTTATCTCGCCTGGGAGGGCTGGCAGGGCGAGCGCGGGAAGGCGCCGATGAGCGACGGCGCGGCGTTTGGCCGGGCCCTGCTCACCAACCTTCTTAACCCGAAGGCGGCGCTGTTTTATATCGCCGTGCTGCCGATGTTCATTACGATCGACCACGACCGGGTGATTGCGCAGAGTCTGGTGCTGGTCGCGATCTATGTCGCGGTGGCGAGCGCGGTTCATGTCGCGATCGTGGTCTTCGCCGCCGCGTTGCGGCCCTATCTGGTTGCCGGGCCGTATGAACGTCTTGTCCGGCGTGTGCTTTCGCTCTCGCTGGCGCTTGTCGCCCTCTGGTTTTTCTGGAGTACCCGCCGATGATTTCCCTGCCTGCCTCGATCGAGGAAACGCTCGACCTTCTCAAGCACGAGCATTACGTCGCCGATCGCGGCTTCGCGACCGTGCTGTTCCTTGCGCTGAAGATGGGGCGGCCGCTGTTCCTCGAAGGCGAGGCGGGAGTCGGCAAGACCGAGATCGCCAAGGTGCTGGCGAAGGGGCTCGGTCGCAAGTTGATCCGCCTGCAATGCTACGAGGGGCTCGATGCAGCCGCCGCGCTCTACGAATGGAACTACGCCGGGCAGATGATGGCGATCCGCCTCGGTGAGGCGGCTGGCGAGCATGACAAGGAACGCCTCGCGGGCGATGTGTTCTCCGAGCGCTATCTCGCGAAACGGCCGCTTTTGCAGGCGCTCGAA
>JAVTWI010000239.1:0-6853 GCA_032229845.1 Rhabdaerophilum sp. | reverse complement strand
TCGCCGGGTGCGCTGGCGCACGGCGGGTCGGGGCTGGCGGGATTAGGTTTCGATCATGGCCGAACGGAGAAACACCGGCCACCCAAGTTGAAGCCCGAACCGAACCCCCGACTATCCAACCCCAGGAGACCGCCATGACCCTCGCCAAGAAGACCCTCACCGCCGCCGCTGCCGCCCTCACCCTCGCGGTTGCCGCCGTTCCCTCCGCCGAAGCCCGCTTCCATCGTGGTGGCTGGCTCGCCGCCGGCCTCATCGGCGGCGCCGTGATCGGCTCGGCCATCGCCGCCAACAGCGCCTATGCCGCGCCGGGTTACTATGCGGAAGGCGGCGACTGCTACCGCGTCCGTGAGCGGGTGTGGGACGATTATCGCGGCCGCTTCGTCATCGTCCGCCGCACCGTCTGCAACTGAGCCCGGACACCGAATTTCCTCCCCGGTGCGGGTTGCCCCCTGCCCCATCCCCTTCCCGCACCAACTCGCCCCGCCTCCCCAAAGGAGGCGGGGTTCTTCGTGATAGTCCGGCGGCCCAGCCCTTCGGGGCTACCCCTCGAGCTAACACATCATCAGCCGGAGAACGCCACGTGCGCCACAGCACGGCAGGTCCGTGCGGATTGGGCGAGGATGATCCCACTGCTCGAGACCAAGCAGGACTGACCCCAACCCCAAGAGATCGGTCGCAAGGCTACCCCCGAGCCCCGACCGGAAGGAGAACGACATGAACCTCTTCAACAAGACCCTCGCCGCCGGCGCCGCTGCCCTCACCCTCGCGGTCGCCTTCGCTCCCGCCGCCGAAGCGCGCGGCTTCCGCCACCATGGCTGGCACGGCCATCACGGTCACCATTGGGGATGGCGCCACCCGCGTCCCTGGGCTCCGGCCG
This sequence comes from Rhabdaerophilum sp., assembly GCA_032229845.1. Classification (GTDB taxonomy): domain Bacteria; phylum Pseudomonadota; class Alphaproteobacteria; order Rhizobiales; family Beijerinckiaceae; genus Rhabdaerophilum. Next base: position 5,976 of record JAVTWI010000239.1, on the reverse strand, counting down.
TCGTCGGCGTCGGCGTTTATGGCGGCGGCTGCTTCATCGCCCGCAAGCGCATCTACGATCCGTACCTCGGCCGCGTCGTCTTCGTCCGCCGCACGGTGTGCGGCTGATCGGAACCCGAGCCGTCCAACGGACATCGCCAACGGACCCCGCCATTCGGCGGGGTCTTTTTTCGTCGATGGACAAGGCCGGCACCCGCGAATAACATCAATAAATTATCGGCAAATCGAGGATGATGCTGTGGCGCTCCACTTCTCGGAACAGGAATTCGCCGGGCGCAAGGCTGCGCTCCTCAAGGCTATGCAGGCGGAAGGGCTCGACGCGCTGTTCCTGTTCCAGCAGGAAAGTCACTACTGGCTGACGGGCTACGACACCTTCGGCTTCTGCTTCTTCCAGTGCCTCGTCGTCCGCGCGGACGGGCGGACCTGTCTCCTCACCCGCTCGGCGGATCTGAGACAGGCGCAGCGCACCTCGAACATCGGCGATATCCGCATCTGGAAGGACGGCCTCGAGGCCGCGCCGATCAACAACCTCAAGGACATCGCCCGCGATTTCGGGCTCGCCGGCAAGCGGATCGGCTGCGAATTCGAGAGCTATGGGCTGATCCATTCCAACGGCCGCAAGCTGGAGGCAGCCTTTGCGGGCTACGCCGATCTCGTCGATGCGAGCCAGATCGTCAATCGCCTCCGCGTCACCAAGTCGCCGGCGGAAATCGCTTATGTGCGCGAGGCGGCGCGGCTGTCCGATCTCGCCGATGCGGTCGCGATCGAGATGACGAAAGCGGGCGCCGACGAGGGCGAGATTCTCGCCGCCCAGCACGCCGCGATCTTCGCGGCCGGCGGCGATTACCCGGCGAACGAATTCATCATCGGCTCGGCCGGCGACGCTCTTCTCTGCCGCTCCAAGGCGGGACGGCGGCAACTCGCTGTGCGGGACCAGCTGACACTCGAATTCGCAGGCACCTTCCGGCACTATCACGCCGCGATCATGCGGACGCATATCGTCGGCGAACCCTCGAAACGGCATCTCGCTTATCATGCTGCCGCGCGTGAGGCGCTCGACGCCTGCCAGGCGGCGATGAAGCCCGGCCATACGGCCGGCGATGTCTTCGCCGCGCATGCCGGCGTGTTCGATGCCCACGGCCTCGGCAATCACCGCCTCAACGCCTGCGGCTATTCGCTCGGCGCCAAATTCACGCCTTCATGGATGGATTGGCCGATGTTTTACGAGAAAAATCCTTATATCATCGCCCCCGGCATGGTGCTGTTCGCGCATATGATCCTGATGGATTCGGAAACCGAAACCGCCATGTGCCTCGGGCGGACCTATCTCGTCGGCGAGACCGGTGCCGAGCCGGTCAATGCCGCCAACCTCGATCTGGTGGTGAAATGAAACGCTTCGTGCTCGCCCTGCCGCTACTCCTCCCCGCGGGAATCGCGAGCGCCCAGAACGCACCCTCGACCGTGACGACAGGGTCGCCCTCCGTCACGGTCGGCGGCTCGCCTGCGGCCCGGCAGGGCGATACCACCGCCAACGGCAAGACGATCGCCGGCGGCTCGACCAACGTGTTCATCAACGGCCGTCCGGCCGCAACAGCCGGAAGCGGCACCGATTGTGGCAGCTCGGTCGTCGGCGGTTCGGGCAGTGTTTTCATCAATGGCAAGCCCCTTGCCACCACCGGCAGCGCGACGAGCCCCTGCCCGTCGCGCTAGAGCATGCTGCGATGAGGTGGAAGCCGGCAAATCGCGTCAGGCATGCTCCATCCTTTTGATATCGGTCACGCCGTTTACCAAACCGGCCGCTTGCCGCGCTTCCCCCTTTCCTCACCCCCCTTGCGGGGTTAATAGAAGGTTAAGAGCCCCTTTCGCAGGGGACCGGCGTAGTCATGCCGGAAAAGCCGGGGGCGCGACATTGCCGAAGGCAAGGAAAATCGAGGGCAAGGGAAAATCGAGGGAAGGCCATGCGTAAACTCATTCCGGCCCTGCTGCTCCTGACCGCCCTTGGCGCCTGCCAGTCCGAGATGACGGCCTCGGCACCAACGGGGACGCTGAAGACTCCGGGCGCGCCGATCGCTTTCGTCGCCGTCGAAGGACCGCAGGGCGATCTCGCCCGCAAGTTCGAGGGCGTGCTGGCGCAGGAAGCGCAGAAGCGCGGCTTCTCGGTGGTCGCCGGCGGCGATGCCGGCTCGGCGCTGCGCGTGAAGACCTATCTCGATGCCTACAAGGGCGAGGACGGCACGCCGGGGTTTGCCTGGGTGATGGACACCTCCGACAACGGCAAGACCCGCTCGGCCCGCATCAAGGGCGCGGCGGCGATGCCAAGCGCACGCGGCACCGACTGGAACGCGCTCGACGAGGCGGCGATGCGGCAGATCGCGCAGATGAGCCTCAACGATCTCGTCCGGCAGATGAGCGAGCCCGCGCCTGCCTCGGAATGAGGCGGTTTGCCCGAAGCGTTGATTTTCGGTCACGCTGACCGGAAAGACCTGTGGTGTAACAGGTCTGTCATGTTGAAACGCCCGCTTGGGCGCGCTACCAGCGAAATCGACTTCAGAAATCGACTTCACTTGGATTGACCGGCTTTGAAGAGCCGGGTTTCAGGGATCATTTCAATGGACAAGATCAAACTCGTCGCGGGCAATTCCAATCGTCCGCTGGCGGAAGCGATTGCCGCCTATCTCCAGCAGCCGCTGGCGAAATGTCAGGTGCGGCGTTTCGCCGACATGGAGATCTTCGTCGAAATTCAGGAAAACGTGCGCGGCGAGGATGTCTACATCATCCAGTCGACCTCGTTCCCGACCAACGACCACCTGATGGAACTGCTCATCATCACCGATGCGCTGCGCCGTTCTTCCGCGAAACGCATCACGGCAGTGGTTCCCTATTTCGGTTACGCCCGGCAGGATCGCAAATCCGCGCCGCGCACGCCGATTTCGGCTAAGCTCGTCGCCAACCTCATCACCGAGGCCGGCGCCGACCGCGTGCTGACGCTCGATCTCCACGCCGCGCAGATCCAGGGCTTTTTCGACGTGCCAGTCGATAATCTGTTCGGTGCGCCGGTGATGGTGCAGGACATCAAGTCCCGCTTCGAAGCCGGCAAGGTGATGGTCGTCTCGCCCGATGTCGGCGGCGTCGTCCGTGCCCGTGCGCTCGCCAACCGCATCAATGCCCCGCTCGCCATCGTCGACAAGCGCCGCCCGCGCGCCGGCGAGAGCGAGGTGATGAACATCATCGGTGATGTCGAGGGTTATTCCTGCGTCATGGTCGACGACATCGTCGATTCCGGCGGTACGCTCTGCAACGCCGCCGAGGCGCTGATGAACAACGGCGCCCGGGACGTTTCGGCCTATATCACCCATGGCGTGCTCTCGGGCGGCGCGGTGGCCCGCATCACCGCCTCGAAGCTCAAGGAACTGGTGCTGACCGACACCATCCAGCCCACGGAAGCCGTGCGTGTCGCCAAGAATATCCGCGTCATCTCTGTCGCGTCGCTGATCGGTGAGGCGATCAAGCGCACGGCCGGCGAGGAGAGCGTCTCCAGCCTGTTCGACTGACCGGAGAGCGGACGGCTACCGCTCGTCGCGGGTTGCCCGCGCGAGCAACAGCACGGCGAGGCTGGCGAGGATCGTCAGCCCGACAAGGACCATGCCGAGCGCCATCGCCAACGCCAGATCGCCCTTGGAGGTTTCAAGCGCGATCGCCGTCGTCATCGACCGCGTGTAGCCGCGGATGTTGCCGCCGACGATCATGATCGCGCCAACCTCGGCGATAGCCCGGCCGAAGCACGTCAGGAACACGGTTGCGAGCGGCACGCGCGCCATGCCGAGCAGCGTGCGCACGATGACACCGAAGCCCGCGCCGTCGATTTTCAGGGCATCGCCGAATTCGTTCCAGACGCCCTGCACCATCCGGTGCTGAAGCGCCAGCGCCAGCGGAAACACCAGCACCGCCTGCGCAAGGATCATGCCGCCGGGCGTGAACAGAAGCCCGAAAAAGCCGAGCGGGCCGGAGCGCGAAAGCAACAGGTAAAGCAGCAGGCCGACGACCACCGGCGGCAGCCCCTGAAACGCGTTGACCAGCACCAGTGCTCCCACGCGCCCCGGAAATTCACGGGTCGCCAGCAGCACCGCGCAAGGGAACGCCAGCAGGAAGGCCGCGCAGGTGGCCGTGAGGCTCACCCGCAGCGACAATGCGACGATCGACAGGAACTCGGGATCGAGCCCAGACACCAGCCCCAGGGCAAGCGAAAGCGTCTCTGCCATCGTGCGCGTCCGGATCGGCTTCCCTGGTCGTTCTCAGCTTTTCGGCGCAGCCTTGCTCGGAAAGAACAGCGGCTTGCCGTTCAGCGTATAGGACGAGATCGCCGCCGCGCCCTTCTCGGAGGTGATCCAGTCGTGCCACACCTTTGCATCCGCCGACTTGATATGCGCGCCTTTCGCCGGATTCACGAGGATCGAGGAATAGGGATTGAACAGCGAGGGATCGCCTTCGAGCACGATTTCGAGATCGCGCTTGTTGGCGAAGGACAGCCAGGTGCCGCGGTCCGAGAGCGTATAGGCCGGCATGGCGGCGGCGGCATTGAGCGTCGGCCCCATGCCGGTACCGAGTTCGCGATACCAGGCCTTGTCCGGCGCGATGCCGGCCGCCTTCCAGATCCGCAACTCCTTGGCGTTGGTGCCGCTCTTGTCGCCGCGCGAGACGAAATTCGCTTTGGCCGCCGCAATCGCCTTGAAGGCATCCTCGACCTTCCTGGTCGCAAGAACCTTGGCCGGATCGGCCTTCGGGCCGATCAGCACGAAATCGTTGTACATCACGTCGCGCCGGTCGAGCCCGTGCCCCTCGGCGATGAATTTCTCTTCCGCGACCCGGTCATGCACCAGAAGCGCATCCGCGTCGCCCTTGGCCGCCAGCGCCAGCGCCTGCCCGGTACCGAGCGCGACGACCTTCACCGCGATGCCGGTATCGGCAGTGAATTTCGGCAGGATATGCTTGAACAGGCCCGATTGCTCGGTCGAGGTCGTGGAAGCCAGCGTGATGAACCGGTCGGCCGCCGAGGCGCAAAGCGTCGAGGCCACCAGCGAGAGGGTCAGAAATAGGGCGCGCATCGGCAAACTCCGGTCAAATCGAATGCGAAGCAAGGTGCGCGATCCGGCGGCCGGCCGCAACAGAAAACAACCATAGGAACTTCCTATATTATTGATATTGCTTGTAATTCATCGGAAGATCCGGGCGAGGCGCCCCACCCGCGGCCCACGGCCAAGCACTTGCACTGGATGGATTATTCGCCTATAGCCCCGCCAGCCGCTCCTACACCCTTGGAGGAGAGCGGCCATCCCATAAGGTTCGGGCCCGCCGGAAACGGTTGGTTGCGGGCCGTTTTTTGTTTGGAGAAAACGATGTCCACCATCAAGAACCTCTCGGCCCTGCGCCGTGAGCGGGCCGGTAAGGGGGCCGCCCGTGCTGTTCGCCGTGAAGGCCGTGTTCCGGCCGTGATCTATGGCGGCGGCGAGGCCCCGGTCTCGATCTCGCTCAATTTCAAGGAAACGAACCACCTCATCTATGCGGGTCATTTCCTCACCACGCTGTTCGACATCGACGTCGAAGGCACCAAGATCCGCGCCATCCCGCGCGACTACCAGCTTGATGTCGTGCGCGATTTCCCGATGCACGTCGATTTCCTGCGCCTCACGAAGGATTCGGTGATCAAGGTCGCCGTCCCCGTGCACATCACCGGCCAGGAAGCCTCGCCGGGCCTCAAGGCCGGCGGTGCGCTCAACGTCGTGCGCCACACCGTCGACTTCATGGTTCCGGCCGATAGCATCCCGGAATTCATTGTGGTCGATGTCTCGAAGGCCAAGGTCGGCGAGTCGATCCACATTTCGGCCGTCAAGCTGCCGGCCGGCGCGAAGCCCGTCATTTCGGACCGCGACTTCACTGTCGTGACGATTGCCGGTACCGCCGCCACCAAGAACGACGACGA
>JAVTWI010000238.1:0-6898 GCA_032229845.1 Rhabdaerophilum sp. | reverse complement strand
GGCCGGATTCGCGGCCGACAACCCCGCCGGACGGCTCATCGCCCCGCTCGAGGTAGCGGAAGCGGTGCTCGATCTCTGCGGCGATGCCGCCGGCGCGGTCAACGGCCAGTCGCTCCTCATCAACGGCGGAGAATTCTGATGGCGCCTCCTTTCCCGGCAACCGGCATAGACGAGCCCGCTCCCGCCCCGACGCTGGATCGCGAGACCAAGGCCACAGAGCGCCCCGGCGACCACAAGGACGAACTGCGCCTCTGGCTCAGGATGCTTACCTGCTCGACGATGATCGAGCGCGAGATCCGCCGCGCGCTGCGCGAGGAATTTCGCACAACCCTGCCGCGCTTCGACCTGATGGCGCAGTTGGAGAAATCCGCGACCGGCATGACGGTCGGCGAGGTTTCGCAGCGGCTGATGGTCTCGAACGGCAACGTCACTACTGTCGTCGCCGGACTGGTGGATGACGGGCTCGTCGACAAACGCCCCGCCCCGCATGATCGGCGCGTGCAGGTCATTTCCCTCACCGCGCTCGGGCGGCGGCAGTTCAGGGCGATGGCCGAGCGGCACGAGGAATGGATCGCCAACCTCTTCGCCGGGCTCGCGCCGGAGGAACTCGCCGGCCTGATGCGCCTGCTCGGCACCACCAAGGCTTCGATCCAACGGGCCATGCGCCCAGCCAATCCGGAGGATGCGTCATGATGCCCGCCAACGCCGTCACGCTGCCGGTTTCCGCCTTCCGCCCGGCGCATTTCGCGCTCGAGGTCGCGGGCAAGGTCGCGACCGTGACGCTGAACCGCCCCGAGCGCAAGAACCCGCTCACCTTCGAGAGCTATCGCGAACTGACCGATTTCTTCCTCGCCCTGCAGAAGGACGAGGAAATTAAGGCCGTGATCGTCACCGGCGCCGGCGGCAACTTCTCCTCGGGCGGCGACGTGTTCGAGATCATCGGCCCGCTGGTCGCCATGGAGACCACCGGGCTCTTGAAGTTCACACGCATGACCGGCGAACTCGTCAAGACGATGCGCGCCTGCCCGCAACCGATCATCGCCGCGATCGACGGCATCTGCGCCGGCGCCGGCGCGATCGTCGCCATGGCTTCGGACATTCGGCTCGGCACCGCAGGCACCAAGATTGCCTTCCTGTTCAACCGCGTCGGCCTGGCCGGCTGCGACATGGGCGCCTGCGCCATGCTGCCGCGCATTATCGGCCAGGGTCGCGCGGCGGAACTGCTCTACACCGGCCGCGTGCTGCGCGGCGAGGAAGCCGAACGCTGGGGCTTCCTCAACCGCCTCGTGGCGTCGGAGGTGGTGCTGGACGAGGCGCGCACCCTCGCCCGCGAGCTTGCCGACGGGCCGACCTTCGCCAACGCCATGACCAAGCGGATGCTCGAAATGGAATGGGCGATGAGCGTCGAAACCGCCATCGAGGCCGAAGCCGTGGCGCAGGCGCTCTGCATGCAGACGGAGGATTTCGCCCGCGCCTACCATGCCTTCGCCGCCAAGTCGAAACCGGTCTTCGAGGGGAATTGAGCATGCCGACGCTGGCGGAAACGCTCGCCTGGCCCTTTTTCGAGGAACGGCACCGCGCCTTCGCCGCCGAGTTGTCGTCCTGGGCGCGCGTGCACCTCACGGACCTGCCGCATGACGACGTCGACCCCGCCTGCCGCGCCCGAGTCCGCGCGCTCGGCGCGGCCGGCTTCCTGCGCCCGACCGTGCCGGCGGCCTATGGCGGCCTGACGCCGGGGTTCGACGTGCGCACCCTGTGCCTCGCCCGCGAGATTCTCGCCTTCCACGACGGCCTCGCGGATTTCGCCTTCGCGATGCAAGGGCTCGGCACCGGCTCGATCACGCTGTTCGGCGACGAGGCGCTCAAGCAGCGCTACCTGCCGCCGGTCGCGCGCGGCGAGGCCATCGCCGCCTTCGCGCTGTCGGAACTGGAAGCCGGATCGGATGTCGCCGCGCTCGCGACTACCGCCGTGCCGGACGGTAACGACCATGTCCGCATCACCGGCGAGAAGACCTGGATTTCGAACGGCGGCATCGCGGACCATTACGTCGTCTTCGTCCGCACCGGCGAAGCGCCCGGCGCGAAGGGGCTTTCGGCCTTCGTCGTCGATGCCGATACGCCCGGCTTCTCGATCCGCGACCGCATCGAAGTGATCGCACCGCACCCGCTGGCGACGCTGGCCTTCGACGGCTGCCGCGTGCCGGTCGCCAACCGCCTCGGCGGCCCCGGCGACGGCTTCCGCATCGCGATGGCGACGCTCGACATCTTCCGCTCCACCGTCGGCGCGGCGGCGCTCGGCTTCGCCCGCCGCGCGATGCACGAGACGCTCGAGCGCGCGACCACCCGCAAGCTGTTCGGCGGACTGCTCGGCGACCTGCAACTCGCGCAAGCCAACATCGCCGAGAGCATCGCTGAGGTCGAGGCCGCCGCGCTGCTCGTCTATCGCGCCGCCTGGAAGAAGGACGGCGGCGCGCCCCGCATCACCGGCGAAGCGGCGCTCGCCAAGATGGTCGCAACCGAAAACGCCCAGAAGGTGATCGACCGTGCCGTACAGCTTCACGGCGGGCTTGGTGTGACCAAGGGCGTGAAGGTCGAGGAGCTTTACCGCGAGATCCGTGCCCTGCGGATCTACGAAGGCGCGACCGATGTGCAGAAGATCGTCATCGCCCGCGAGGCATTGAAATCGCACGGCAAGGCTGGAAGTTGAGGAGAGGAAGCATGTTCCGCAGCGCGCATCTCGATCCGTTCTGCCGGGAGAACCTCCCGCCGCCCGCGCAATGGCCGGACCTGCTCGTCCGTGAGGCCGGGCTCGATTACCCCGAGCGTCTCAATGTCGCGAGCGAACTCGTCACCCGTCACATCCTGGCCGGAAACGGCGAGCGCGCCGCCATTGTCGGCGCGGCGGGAACGTGGAGCTATTCGGCGCTTGAGGAAAAGATCAACCGCATCGCCAACGTGCTGGTCAAGGATCTCGGCATGGTGCCCGGCAACCGCGTGCTGCTGCGCGCGCCGAACAACCCGATGCTGGTCGCCGCCTACCTCGCCATCATCAAGGCCGGCGGCGTCGCGGTGGCGACCATGCCGCTGCTGCGCACACGCGAACTCGCCTATCCGATCCGCAAGGCGAAAATCCACCTCGCGCTCTGCGATCACCGGCTCACGGAGGAACTGGCGGAAGCGCAGAAACACGAACCCGAACTCCGGCGCATCCTTGCCTTCGGAAACGGTGAGCTTGAAGCGCTGATGGAGAAGCCGGGCTACGCGGATTTCACGGCGGTCGATACCGCGCAGGACGATGTCTGCCTGATCGGCTTCACCTCCGGCACCACGGGCGAGCCCAAGGGCACGATGCATTTCCACCGCGACCTGCTCGCGATCTGCGATTGCTACGGCGCGCGCGTGCTGAAGGCATCGCAGGATGATCGGTTCATCGGCTCGCCCCCACTCGCCTTCACCTTCGGGCTCGGCGGGCTGGTGCTGTTCCCGCTCAGGATCGGCGCCGCCGGCATCCTCATCGAGAAGGCCGGCCCGCCGGACCTGCTGGCAGCGATCTCGGAGCATCGCGCCAGCGTCGTCTTCACCGCCCCCACCGCCTATCGCGCGATGCTCGACAAGTTCCCCGCCGAGGGGCTGCCGAGCCTGCGGATCTGCGTTTCCGCTGGCGAGACCTTGCCGAAGGCGACGTTCGAGGCGTGGAAGGCCGCGACCGGCATCGAACTGATGGACGGAATCGGCGCCACCGAGATGCTGCACATCTTCATCGCCGCACCGCGCGGCGCGATCCGTCCTGGCGCGACCGGCATTCCTGTGCCCGGCTACGAGGCGCGGATCATCGACGAAAACGGCCAGCCCGTGCCGGATGGCACGCCGGGACGCCTCTCGATGCGTGGCCCGACCGGCTGCCGCTATCTCGCCGACGAGCGGCAGACGAAATACGTCCTCGACGGCTGGAACGTCTCGGGCGACACCTACATCCGCGATGCCGACGGCTATTTCTGGTATCAGGCGCGCTCGGACGACATGATCATCTCCGCCGGCTACAACATCGCCGGGCCGGAAGTGGAGGCGAGCCTTCTCGCCCACCCCGCCGTCGCCGAATGCGGAGTCGTCGGCGTGCCGGATGCGGAGCGCGGCATGATCGTCAAGGCCTATATCATCCTGCGCCCTGGCCATGCCGCGGACCAGGCGATGGTCAAGGCCTTGCAGGATTACGTGAAGGCCGATATCGCGCCGTTCAAATACCCCCGTCAGATCGCCTTCGTCGAAACGCTGCCCAAGACCCAGACAGGAAAATTGCAGCGTTTCGCCCTTCGCGAACAGGCCGCAGAGGAATATCGTCAAGCCAAAGCCGGTTGAAACCGGGAGCGGTTGAAACAAGGACGCGGCAAAGAGAGGAAATCCATGTCGATCGAAGCGCTGAAACAGGCGGTCGCGGGCTCGGAAGGGCCGGTCGCCGTGCATCCGCCGGGCTGGCCGCAGCCACGCGGCTACGCCAACGGCATGAAGGCGCGCGGAACCTTTCTCGTCACCGGCGGGCTTGTCGGCTGGGACGTGGACGGCCGTTTCCCCGAAGGGCTGGTCGCGCAGATCCGGCAGACGCTCGAAAACGTCGTCGCGGTGCTCCGGGCCGGCGGCGCGGGGCCGGAACACCTCGTCCGCATGACATGGTACGTCACGGATATCGAAGCCTATCGCAACAACCTGCCGGCAATCGGCGCGGTCTATCGCGCCACCCTCGGCCGTCACTTTCCGGCGATGGCGCTGGTGCAGGTGGTGAGCCTCGTCGAACCGGCTGCCATGGTGGAAATCGAGGCGACGGCGGTCGTGCCCGACTGATCCGCCGGACTGATCGCGACAACATTCGGGGTTCACATCCCGCAGAACTGGGAGATCGACATGGCCAAACCCACCAAGGCGGGCAAGAAGGACAAGACCGGCAAGAAAGAGCTGACCGGCAAGACGAAGGCCGACCGGAAGGCCGCGAAACGGCAGGAGGTCATGGTCATCGGCGGCACGCGGCGCGGCGCGTTCACGGGCCAGCCCAAGGTCATGATCGCCGGCGCCGGCATTGGCGGCCTGACCCTCGCGCTGATGCTGCACAAGCGCGGCATTTCCTCGGTGATCTACGAGCAGGCCAGCGCGATCCTCCCCGTGGGTGCCGGCATCAATGTTCTCCCGCACGCGATCCGCGAACTGGCGGAACTCGATCTCCTGCCCGTGCTCGATGCCGTCGGCATCCGCACCACCGAACTGTTCTACATGAACCGCACCGGCCAGATCGTCTGGCGCGAACCGCGCGGCATCGCCGCCGGCTTCGAGGTGCCGCAGTATTCGATCCATCGCGGCCGGCTCCAGAAGGCGCTGTTCGACGTGGTGGTCGACCGCCTCGGTCCGGATGCCGTTCGCACCGGCCGCCGTCTTGCCGGCTTCATCCAGGACGAGGGCGGCGTCACCGCCCATCTTGTCGACGCCATCGACGGTGCAGGTAGCGAAACCGTCCGTGCCGAGATTCTGATCGGCGCCGATGGCATTCATTCTGCCGTCCGCGCGCATTTCTACCCGGATCAGGGCCTGCCGCGCTGGAACGGCGTGCAGATGTGGCGCGGCGTTTCCGATTTCCCGGCCTTCCTCGACGGCGCCTCGATGATCATCGCCGGCGGCATGGGCGCGAAGTTCGTGCTCTACCCGATCGCGCCGGGCGAGAGGCCGGACACGCGCCTCACCAACTGGGTCGTCAACGTGAAGGTCTCGGATACGCCCCACCCGCCTGGCAAGGAAAGCTGGTCGCGGCGCGGCCGCCTCGACGAGATGCTGCCCTTCGCCAAGCGCTTCGCGGTGCCGGGCTTCGATCTCGTCAGCCTGATCAAGAACACCGACGCCTTCTACGAATACCCGATGTGCGACCGCGACCCACTGCCGCGCTGGACCTTCGGCCGCGTGACGCTGCTCGGCGATGCCGCACACCCGATGTATCCCGTCGGCTCGAACGGCGCCGGGCAGGCGATCCTCGACGCACGCATGCTGGCCGACCGCCTCGCCCGTGCCGAACACCCCTATCAGGCGCTGCTCGAATACGAGGCTGACCGCCTGCCGAAAACGGCCGAAATCGTCGCGCTCAACCGCAAGGGCGGGCCGGAGCGCGTCATCGACGAGGTGGAAAAGCTGGCTCCGGCCGGCTTCACGGATGTCGATCGCGTGCTCAGCCATGATGAGCGCCGCGCCATCGTCCGCGGCTATGCGGGCAAGGCCGGCTTCTCGCTCCAGCAGGTCAACAAGAAGGCGGGGTAAACCCCGCCTCTCATCTACTCTTCGAGGCGGCTCGTGGTGTCGCGGTCGCGCTTGTAGTGTTTCCCGAGGGGAAACGCCGGCAGCCAGGATTCCCGGCGGATCGTCCAGAGTTCATAGGTCGGCACGAACTGGTCCGGAGTGTCGAGCGCGCCGAGGTTCACCTCGATCTCGTCGCCGCTGCGGGAGAAGACGGAGGAACCGCAGCGCGGGCAGAAGTGCCGCCCGGCGAAATCCCGCGTCTCGCCCGTGATCGCAACCGCCGCCTGCGGGAAGATCGCGGAGGCATGGAACAATGCACCGTGGTGCTTGCGGCAATCCATGCAGTGGCAAAGGCCGACCCTGTAGGGACGGCCGGATGCCACGAGACGAACATCGCCGCACAGGCACCCGCCCGCGAACTGCTCCATGTTGCTTCTCCTCCGCGGAACGCCGACGGAAGCGTTGTTCACGCCTCCGGCGGCGGCAGGAAATCGACCTCGTGCTTGGCCGACAGCGCGACCACCTCGGCCGGGTTCTGATCCTTCATCGAATGGATCGCCCAGAACAGGTCATAGAGCCGTCGCGTCGGCGAAACCCAGAACAGGCATTTCACCGTCTGGTCCTGCTTGTT
>JAVTWI010000237.1:4237-43732 GCA_032229845.1 Rhabdaerophilum sp. | reverse complement strand
CCGAACCGGCTCGGGCGGCAGAAGGGTCATCGCCTCATGGGCTTCGAGCCCGTAGAGTTCGCGGGCTGCGGCCTCAGTGAGCGCTTCCGGCGCATCGTCAAAAACGATGCGTCCCTGCGCCATGCCGACGAGACGGCCGCAATAGTCCTTGGCGATATCGAGATCGTGCAGGTTGCAGATCACCGTGATGCCGAAATGCTTGTTGAGGCGCAGCAGCGCATCCATCACCAGTTTCGTGTTGCGCGGGTCGAGCGAGGCGATCGGCTCGTCCGCGAGCACCAGTTCAGGCTCCTGAACCAGCGCCCGGCAGATCGCGACGCGCTGCTGCTGGCCACCGGAAAGGGTTTCGGCGCGCTGCGCCGCGAGGTTGGCGATATCGAACTGTTCGAGCGCGGACATGGCGAGGATACGGTCCTCGCGCGACCAGAGCTTGAGAAGCGAGCGGGTGACCGGCGCGTGATTGAGCCGCCCCATCAGCACATTGGTGAGAACGTCGAGGCGGCCGACGAGGTTGAACTGCTGGAAAATCATCGCACAGCGGGCGCGCCAGTCGCGCAGCTCGGCGTCGCGAAGCGCGGTGACATCCCTGCCGTTCCAGAGGATACGCCCGGCCGAGGGCTCCTGAAGGCGGTTCAGCATCCGCAGCAGGGTCGATTTGCCGGCGCCCGAACGGCCGATGATGCCGACGAAACTGCCCTGTTCGATCGTCAAGGTGGCGTCTTCGACCGCGACCTTGGACCCGAAGCGACGCGTGAGCCCTTCGATTGCGAGCATATCGCTCTCCCCCTCGTTGTTGTGGGAGCAGCCATAGCGAAGTCATGCAACAGGATCGTGACGACAGCTTACCGTTTGAATTATCGTGGAAAACCAGCCAGCATCCCGCTGTCATCCGAATGTCATGCGGATATCGGACAAGCGAGGCATCGGCATCGGAGGCCCCAGATGGACGCCGTGACCATCTACCACAATCCATCCTGCGGGACGTCGCGCAACACGCTGGCGATTATCCGCGCGGCCGGCATCGAACCGGTCGTCATCGAATATCTGAAAACCCCGCCGGATCGCGCGCGGCTGCTTGAACTCTTGGCGCGCATGGAGATGCCCGTCCGTGCGCTGCTGCGCGTGAAGGGGACGCCCTACGCGGAGCTGGGCCTCGACGATCCCGCCCTCACCGACGAGGCGCTCGTCGATGCGATGATAGCGCACCCGATCCTGATCAATCGTCCGATCGTGGTGACGGCGCGCGGCGTCCGGCTGTGCCGCCCTTCGGAGGTCGTGCTGGACATCCTGCCGCGCGCGCTCGAAGCGGATTTCGTGAAGGAAGACGGCGAGGTCGTTCCGGCGAACCGCCAGCCGGACCGGGGAGAGCCCGGCCGATGACCGGTCCGGTTCCGTGGCCGGCGCCCGCCCGCGCGCTTGCCGCCGAGACGATTGGCACCGCTCTGCTGGTCGCGACCGTCGTCGGCTCGGGTATCATGGCGGAGCGCCTCGCCGGCGGCAGTCAGGCTCTGGCGCTCCTCTGCAATACCCTTCCGACCGGGGCCATCCTCGTCGTGCTGATCACGATCCTGGGGCCGGTTTCCGGCGCACATTTCAATCCGGCGGTGAGCCTCGTCCTCGCGCTCTCGCGCCAGCTCGCCAGCAGAAAACTGGCGGCCTATGTCGTCGCCCAATGCGTTGGCGGACTTCTCGGCGCTGCGCTGGCGAACCTGATGTTCGGCCTTCCCGCGATCGAATTCTCAACAAAAATCCGGGCCGGTGGCCATCTGTGGCTGTCGGAAGCCGTGGCAGTCGTCATGCTGCTGGGAGCGATCTTCGGCGGGCTGGCCCATGGCCCCAGGGCCGTACCGGCGCTGGTCGGCCTGACGATCACGGCGACCTACTGGTTCACCGCCTCCACCAGCTTCGCCAATCCGGCAGTGACGTTCGGGCGCATGTTCTCCGACAGCTTCGCCGGGATCGCCCCTACGAGCGCGCCCGCCTTCGTGCTGGCGCAGATCGCCGGCGCGCTCGCCGGCCTCGCGTTCTGGCGGTGGCTGTTCAAGCCCGACGGGACCGTCCCCGCCTAGCCAGAAGTCCCGTCCCGGCATGCACTCGGCCCGCAACGCCTGATACAAGGGATCACCGCGCGGGACGGCCCGCCAATGGCAGATCGTCGAACAGGCTCGGCGCGCCACCCGGCTGAGCCCCTTCGATCGCCAGCATCCGCAATTTCGTCGCCGTCCCGCCATTGGCGGAAAACCCGGTCAGGCGTCCGTTGGCACCCATCACACGGTGGCACGGAACGATGATCGGCAGCGGGTTTCGCCCGAGCGCCTGCCCGACGGCCTGCGCCAGCCGCTTGTCGCCGTGCTCCTCGGCGATGGCGCCGTAGGTCCGGGTTTCTCCAGGACGGATGGCACGCGTGATGCGGTAGATATCGGCGGAGAACGGGTCGATACGGCTGAAATCGCAGGCGATGAAATCAAGATCGACACGTTCGCCCTCAAGAAGCGCGGTGATCGCGCGGATCGCCGCCTCAATCGCAGCCGGCGGAGTATCTTCCCCTATCGCGCCGGAGCGCGCCGCCAGGCGTGCTTTCGTCATGGCTTCGGTGGCTTCCGGCAGATGCGTCGCCAGCACGGCCTCGCCGCGCCAGGCGATCCCGCAGGCGCCGATCGCGGTCGGGAAAAGCGCGAGATACACCTGAGGATCGTCCGGGTTCATGACAACGCCCTCCGCGCTCGATGTCGCGTCTCCCCGCTCGCCACAACCTGTCAGTTGGCGGCGAGCGCCGTCTTGGCGATCTCCGCCATCCAGCGCGAAGCGGCGGGCAGGATATCGTCGTTGAAATCGTATTTCGGGCCGTGCAGCTCGGCGCCGTCGCGCAACTCGCCGTTGCCGACCCAGACGAAGGCGCCGGGCCGGTGCTGAAGATAGAAGGCAAAATCCTCGCCCGCCATGCTCGGCGCGACGTCGCGGCGGAGCGGCAGGCCAGCGCGTTCGACCGCCTGACGGGCCATCGCCGCCTCGGCCGGCGTGTTGATGACAGGCTGCGGCCCGGTCGTGAATTCCGGCGTGATCGTGACGCCCAGGGCCGCTGCAATGCCGGCCGAAATCCGCTCAACGCTGGCGACGATGGAGTCGCGCACCGCCGGACGATGGTTGCGCAGGGTTCCGCGGATCACCACCTGCCCGGCGATCTGGTTGGCGGCGGTTCCGCCCTCGATCGTGCACAGCGAGAGCACCGCGGTGTCGAGCGGGTCGAGATCGCGCGAGACGATCGTCTGCAGGGCGACGATGAGGTGCCCGGCCGCGACCAGCGGGTCGCGCGTCAGATGCGGCATGCCCGCATGGCCGGGATGACCGTCGACCGTCAGCGTCACCCGCCCGCCCGATGCCATGACGACGCCGTCATGGACCGCGACCGTGCCGGCCGCGATCCCCGGCCAGTTATGGAAGCCGAAGATACGCGCCATCGGAAAGCGTTCGAAGAGCCCGTCCGCGATCATCGAAGGCGCGCCGCCATAGCCTTCCTCGGCCGGCTGGAAAACGAGGTGAACCGTGCCGCTCCAGCTCCTGTCCTCAAGCAGCAGCGCCGCCGCGCCGAGCAACGAGACGGTATGCCCGTCATGCCCGCAGGCGTGCATGACACCCGGATTGCGCGAGGCGTGTGCGAGCCCTGTGAGCTCGGTGATCGGCAGCGCATCCATGTCAGCGCGCAGGCCGACGCTGTTCTCCGAGGCGCCGCGCGAGATCGTCGCGACGAGACCGTGCCCGCCGACGCCGGCGACAAACGGGATGCCCATTTCGGTGAGCTTCCCGGCGACGAAGGCGGCCGTCTGCTTTTCCTGAAGCGAGAGTTCGGGATTGGCGTGCAAGTGCCGTCGCCATTCGGTGAGCTTGGCGTGCAGATCAGGTCTCAAGGGATGTTCCGTGTTCGGAAAATGGGAACAATCCGGTCATTCCTTCAGCCTTTCGGGGCTTCGTCAAGCCCGCGCGTCCCAACCGGGGCGCGACCGGCCGGCACGGTTCACTGGACAGGGGTTTTGGCACTGTGATTGCCCTGGCGGGTTCGAAGGTCGCGGCGCATCCCTCTTTCTTGGTGCCGCGTTTCTTCGCGCCGCCGCTTACGGCGCCCGGCGCGGCAGAACCCAGTTCGGCCGCGGGAAATGGCAAGTATATCCGCCCGGATACCGCTCCAGGTAATCCTGGTGCTCGGGCTCGGCCTGCCAGAAATCGCCGGCCGGCTCGACTTCTGTCACGACCCGGCCCGGCCAGAGACCGGAGGCCTCGACATCGGCGATCGTCTCGCGCGCGACGCGCTCCTGCTCCTCGCTCGTGTAATAGATCGCCGAGCGATACGACATGCCGATATCGTTACCCTGCCGGTTGCGCGTCGTCGGATCGTGGATCTGGAAGAAGAACTCCAGAAGCTGGCGAAAACTGATCCGCGCGGGATCGAACAGAATCTCGATTCCCTCGGCGTGGGTGCCGTGATTACGGTAGGTGGCATTCCTCACGTCGCCTCCGGTATAGCCGACGCGGGTACCGAGAACCCCCGGCATCTTGCGGATGAGATCCTGCATGCCCCAGAAGCAGCCGCCAGCAAGAACAGCGCGTTCGCTCACAGCACGTTCGTTCATCGTCAAACCTCCCCGACCTGATCGAGATACTCCCCATAGCCTTCCTCGACCATCTTCTCTTTCGGAACGAACCGGAGCGAGGCCGAGTTGATGCAGTAGCGCAGCCCGCCCATGTGCAGCGGTCCATCCTCGAAGACATGGCCGAGATGGCTGTCGCCATGCGTCGACCGAACCTCGGTCCGGATCATGCCGTGCGAGAGATCGCGATGTTCGGTGACATGCGCGGAAACCAGCGGTCTGGCGAAGCTCGGCCAGCCGCAGCCGGAGTCGAACTTGTCCGTCGAGGCGAAAAGCGGCTCGCCGCTCACGACGTCGACGTAGATTCCGACCTTCTTGTTGTCGGTGTATTCCCCTGTGAACGGCCGTTCGGTGCCGTTCTGCTGCGTCACGCGAAACTGCTCCGGCGTCAGGCGGGCGATGGCCTCGGTCGTCTTGGTGTAGGTCTTGGCGTCTTTCGTCATGGGATCGGAACCCTTCTTGCGGAACCTTCTTCGTGATTGCCGGGCCAAGATGGGCACGGCCAGCCGGATTTGCCATTTCGCGCCGATAAACTTCGCGTGAGCAACCCCTTCGCGTAAGGATTGACGAAAATGGCGAGGAGGGCTTATCCGTTAGCGCAAGGGGCGGACCGCGAAGGCCCCGTGAGGCGTCAGCCCAACATTCGCGTCCTGATGAATTGCCCGCCGGGATTTCTCCCTGGGGCAAGGACGCCATGAAGGGACAGATGCCATGTCATCCCCCACCGAAATCACGCCCGCGCAGCTTGCACGCCTCATCGGCACGCCGGAAGCGCCGCTCGTCGTCGATGTGCGCATCGACGAGGATTACGCACTCGACCCGCGCCTGATCCCCGCCTCGCATCGCCAGTCCCACACGGATGTGGCCAGTTGGGGAGACGCGTTTGCCGGCCGCGCCATCGTCGTTTCCTGCCAGAAAGGCCTGAAGCTCTCGCAAGGCGTCGCCGCCTGGCTGCGTCACCTCGGCGCGGAGGCCTCGTCGCTCGAAGGTGGATTCGCGGCGTGGCAGGAGCAGCGCCATCCGCTCGTGCCGGCTTCGGTCCTGCCGCCGGCCGATGCCGCGGGCCGCACTGTCTGGGTGACGCGCGCCCGGCCGAAAATCGACCGGATCGCCTGCCCGTGGCTGATCCGGCGCTTCATCGATCCGCAAGCGGTATTCCTGTTCGTCAAGCCGTCCGAGGTCGAGGCGGTCGCCGATCGTTTCGGCGCCACGCCTTTCGACGTCGAGAATGTGTTCTTCTCCCATCGCGGCGATCCCGCCGGCGCGGACCACACCTGCACCTTCGACACGATGGTGCGCGAGTTCGACCTCGGCACACCGGCGCTTAACCGGCTCGCGACGATCGTGCGCGCGGCCGACATCGCGCGGCCGGAACTGGCCCCTCAGGCCGAAGGCCTTCTGGCCGCCTCGCTGGGTCTCTCGCGCATGTTCCGTGACGACCTAGCCCAACTCGAGGCCGGTATGCTGCTCTACGACGCCTTCTACCGCTGGTGCCGGGATGCGGTGGGCGAAACCCACAACTGGCCGAACCCGGGTGCGAGGGCGCCATGAAAGCCGCGACCCTGAAACCGACTCCTGCCGAACCACTTGCGCAGCCCTCGTTCCGCGAGGCCTTTCCTGTCTGGCTCAAGATCGGCCTGACGAGCTTCGGCGGGCCAGCGGGGCAGATCGCGCTGATGCACCGCATTCTCGTCGAGGAGAAGCGCTGGATCTCCGAGCCGCATTTCCTGCACGCGCTCAATTACTGCATGCTGCTGCCGGGCCCCGAGGCCCAGCAGCTCGCGACCTACGTTGGCTGGCGCCTGCACGGGCTCCGGGGCGGGCTGGTTGCCGGTACCCTGTTCGTGCTGCCCGGCTTCTGCGTCATTCTCGGCCTCTCGATCCTCTACGCGCTCTATCGCAACACCGGCTGGCTCGGCGCGATGTTCTTCGGGCTGAAAGCCGCCGTGCTGGCGGTGGTGATCGAAGCGCTGATCCGGGTCGCCCGGCGCGCGCTGAAAACCCGCGCGCATCTCGCCGTCGCCGGCGCGGCATTCCTCGCGCTTTTTGCCTTCTCGCTCCCCTTCCCGCTGGTAATCGCCACCGCCGCGCTCGCCGGCTGGCTCATTCCCGCCTTCCGGCCGGTGGCCGCCGACGGGGAAGAGGCGGACGACGCGCCGGCCAGAAGCGGCGGCTGGGTTCGCATGCTGGCGACCCTGGCGGCGGGCCTCGGTCTCTGGGCGCTGCCGGTGCTGGGGCTCGCCATGATCTTCGGCGTGCAAAGCGTCTTCGTGCCGATCGCGGCGTTCTTCTCGAAGATGGCGGTGGTGACCTTCGGCGGCGCCTACGCGGTGCTCGCCTATGTGGCGCAGCAGGCGGTGGAGACCTACGGCTGGCTCAGGCCCGGCGAGATGCTTGACGGGCTCGCACTCGCGGAAACAACGCCCGGCCCGCTGATCCTCGTGCTGGTCTATGTCGGCTTTCTCGCCGCCTTCCGCGACCCCGGCCCCCTTTCGCCGCTCGTTTCCGGCGTGATCGGCGCGAGCCTCACGACCTGGGTGACGTTCGTGCCCTGCTTCCTCTGGATCTTCCTCGGCGCGCCCCATGTCGAGCGCCTCCGGCGCAACCGCGCCCTGTCCGGCGCGCTGTCCGCCGTTACGGCGGCGGTGGTGGGTGTGATCCTCAACCTCGCGATCTGGTTCGGGCTGCACGTGCTGTTCCGCGAGGTCGGCAAGCTGCGGCTCGGGCCGCTCGAACTCGCCTGGCCGAACCTCGCGAGCCTCGATCTCGCCGCGTCGGGCCTCGCCGCGCTGGCGATGCTGGCCCTGTTCCGCTTCAGGCTCGGCATGGTGCCGACCCTCGCGCTGTGCGGCGGGCTGGGCTATGGCCTGCGGCTGGCCTTTCCCTAACGGCTGTCGCCGGTGATCCGCCCGTCGTCCATCGTGATGATGCGGTCGGCGCGGTCGAGGATCTTGGAATCGTGCGTCACCATCAGGGTCGTGGTGCCGCGCTCCCGACCGAGCCGCTTGAGGAGATCGACCGCGTTCATCGCGCTGTCCTTGTCGAGCGCGGCCGTCGGCTCGTCGGCGAAGACGATGTCGGGATTGCCGACGAGCGCTCGGGCGATGGCGACGCGCTGCTTCTGCCCGCCGGAGAGATTGCCGGGCAGGTATTCGAGTCGTTCCTCCAGCCCCAGCAGGGTGAGCAGATGGCGCGCGGCCGCCTGCCAGTTCTCGGCGGCGGCGCGGCCGTGCACATCGAGCCCCATGCGGACGTTCTGCATCGCCGTCAGGCTGTCGTGCAGGTTATGCGCCTGAAAGATGAAGCCGAGCCGGCGTCGGCTGGCGATCAGCATCGTCTCGGAAGCGCCCGCGAGTTCGGTGCCCAGCAACGTCACCGAACCGGCTTGAACCCGGCGCAGGCAGCCGATCAGGGTCAGCAGCGTCGTCTTGCCCGATCCCGAGGCCCCGACCAGAACGGTGAGCTTGCCGGCCTCGATTTCGAGATCGATGTCGAACAGCGCCTGCTTCTTCGCCTCGCCCTCGCCGAACCAGTGGCAAAGCCCGCGCGTGATGATCGGTGCCGGCGCATCCATCAGAACAGGTCCGCCGGGTTGGCCCGCGCGAGCTTGCGCGTCGCGATGGCGCCGGAAATCGAGCACATGACGATCGTTCCGGCGAGCACGCCAAAGGCCCGCGCCGCCGTCATCGCCAGCGGCAGGCTGATCGCCTTCGTAACGATGGCATAGAGGATTAACGAGATCACGAAGCCCGGAATGAAGCCGAGAATCGCGAGAATGAACGCCTCCTCGAAGATGATGCTCATGAAGAAGCGCTGCGGATAGCCGATCGCCTTGAAGGTCGCGTATTCGCGCATATGGTCGGCGACATCGGTCGAGAGCACCTGATAGACGATGATCAGCCCGACCAGAATGCCGATGATCACCCCGAAGCCGAACACGATGCCGACCGGGCGCTGCGTCGTCTGGAACCTCTGGTCGCGCCAGATCGCCTCCTCGACCGTGCGAACCGCTGAATCGTAATCCGGCAGGATGGCCCGCAGTTCGGCGAGAACGCGCGCCGGAACCGCGCCCGGTTCAAGACGGATCAGGATGAGGTTCGGCGCGCCAGCCATCCGGTTCGCAAACAGCTTGAAGAAGGTCTGGTCGGAGACGACGAGTTCACCGTCCGCCGAGAACCCGCCGCCGACCCCGAAGGTGCCTATCACCTTGAGCGTCCGCCCCTTGGTCTCGAACGTATAGGGCGTGCCCGCGTCGATGCTCGCGAACAGCGCCTTGGAGACGTTGCGCGTCTTGCGGTCAAGCAGCGCGATATCCGACATGGAGAGGTCCGCGAGCCGGCCATTGATTTCTGGATTGCGGAAGGCGCGCGCCGCCGGATCGACGCCGAAGACATCGAGCTGGCGGATCGTGCCGTCCGGCTGCTTCCAGTCGAGCTTGGCGAAATAGAGCGGCGTCGCGCCGGCCACTCCCGGCACCGCCAGCGCCTCGAACATGCGCTGGCGCGGCAGGGGGCTGCCGTCCGTCAGGGTGTTCATGTCGGAAGCGGAGATCAGGATGTCGGCGTTGAACTGGTCATAGGGAAAGCGCACGCTGCCGACCAGGGCGCCGAAAAACCCGAGCTGCATCAGCACCAGCAGGTTGGCGAAGGCGACGCCAGCCACCGCAGCAATGAGACGAACCCGGTTGTGCGACAGCTGGAGCCAGCCGATCGGCACCCGCCCGAGCAGCTTTTCGAGAAACGCGGTCACGGCGGCGAACCGGCGGCGATCCGCGCCGTCACCTGCAGATTGGTGATCCGGCGGGCGATCTCCGCCGAGGCCGCATCAAGGCTGACGCTCACCTTGACGACCCGCGCATCGGTATTCGCGGCGGGGCTCGAGTCCACAAGGGTCTGCCTGGCGACCTCGAGACCGATCCGCGTCACCTTCCCCGTGAGCGGCTTCGGCAGGGCTTCGGCGGTGACCTCGACCGGCGCGCCGAGCCGCACACGGCCAATCATCGTCTGGTAGATCTCGACCTCGACCTTCATGCGCGAGATATCGCCGAGGTTCATGATGCCCGCCGAGCCGGGCTTCTCGCCGGGTCGGGCGCTGATCGAGAGCACCGTCGCGTCAATCGGTGCGCGGACATAAGCCTTGTCGAGATCGGCCGTCGCACGGGAAAGATCGGCACGGGCCGAATCGAGGTTGCGCGCGGCCACCACCACATCCGGCTGGCTGTCGATATCGCCCGAGAACCGCGACAGGGTGGCGCGCAGGCGCTCGGTCTCCCGCACCGCCTCGTCGCGTTGGGTGCGGCGCAGGTCGTAGGTCTGGTCGGCCGCGAAGCCCCGCCGGCGCAGTTCCTCGACCCGCTCGAAATCGCGTTCGGCGTTCTGCCGCACCGTTTCGGCGCGGGAGAGCGCGGCCTCGGCCTCGGAGCGGCTCGCCATCGTCGCGGCACGGACCTGCGCGAGGATCGCCTCCTTGGCCGCGACGTTGGCCTTTGCGGTCTCGAGCGCCGCGATCAGCGGTTTTTCGTTGTCGAGCACCGCCAGAACCGCCCCCCGGCTGACGGTGTCTCCCTCCTTGACGTTGAGCGCCGCGAGCCGCGCGTCGCCGGCGCCGTAGGGCGGGGCGATCGTCACGACCTCGCCTTCAGGCAAGACCTTGCCGAGCCCAACAACCTGCGGCGGCAGGGCGGCTTCCGGGGTCTTGCCTGCCGGTGGCGCCGGCACCGCGATCGGCGAGGTGGTTCCGCCGCCCGGCTTGAGATTGAAGAACGCCATCACCTTGCGGACACCGGGCGGCTGGAAGTAAAGCCCGATCACGCCGCCCGTCAGCATCAGCGCCATCAGCAGCGGCACGAAGCGGGCAACCCTGAAGATGCGCCACGGCAGCGAGGGTGCGGCCTCGCCGCGGACCGGCATTGAATCCTTACGGACGACGAGCGGCAGCGAATCCGGTCGCGAGTCCGCCTTCCGGGCAGGGTCCGGCGGCGCGATCATCGGCGGCTGCGTATCGGACGGCATCGGCGATCCTTGCACGGTGGCGGCAAATATGAGTTAATGACTTTCCAGTCACTAGTAGACAGTTTCACGAACGCGCGCAATCGCTAATGACCGAAAAGTCATCTACCAAAGGGCGAATGCTCCAAATGACAGCCGAAAGCTCCTTCGCGCGCAAGGCCTCTGAGCACAAGGTCCGTCCGCGCAAGAGGCGTAAGGAAGCGCGTCCCGGCGAGATTATCGAGGCTGCGCTGCTGGAATTCGCGCAGCACGGCTTCGCCGCGACGAAACTCGACGACGTGGCGCGCCGCGCCGGCGTGGCAAAAGGAACGATCTATCGCTATTTCCAGGACAAGGATGCGCTGTTCCTCGCCGTGGTTCAATCGCGGGCGCAGCCCGTTTTCGGCGAAATCTCGACCTTCATCGACGCCTTTCCCGGCACGACGCGCCAGTTGGTGGAGCTGATGCTCGAAGCGGTTCACAATCGCCTGCTGCGCTCCGAACTGCCGATCCTGATGCGGATCATCGTCACCGAGGGCATCAACTTTCCCGCACTGACGGCCTTCTATTACGAGCAGACCGTCTCGCGCGGCCGTGCGCTCATCACGCGTGTCATGGAGCGCGGCATTCAGCGCGGCGAAATCCGGGAAAGCGCGCTCACGGCGCTCCCCGTCGTGGTGATGTCGCCGGTGCTGATGGCCGCGCTCTGGCAAACGACCTTTCAGAGCGTCGCGCCGGTCGCGCCGGAAGCGTTTCATGCCGCGCATCGCGAAATGCTGCTCAACGGCCTTTTCGGCGCAGCCGGGCCGGAAGAAGGCGGCAGGCGGTAGCGCTGCCCGGTCAGCCGGCGAGCCAGCGCCCGAGACCCGGCACTCCCTTGTCGTCAAACCCGCCGATCGCCTGCCAGATCGCCTCCGCCCGGGCCGCACCGAGCAGCGAAGCCGCCTTGGCCCGGATTTTCGCTTCCCGCGCGTCGATCGGGATCGGCGCGTCGAGATCGAAGGCCTGCTCCAGCACCCGTCCGTCGCGCAGGCGGAGGCGTACACGGGTCGCGGTATCGGCCAGCCTGTCGTCGGTCTCGACCAGGACACGGTCGCGCAGCCCGACCAGCGCGGGATCGGCGCAGAGCGCATCGGTGAAACTCGCGAGCGCGCCGGTATCGACATGGCTGAGCGCCATCGCCGCCGTCAGGCGATAGCTGAACTTCGCTTCGAGCCCGGTGGCCGGCGCCGGAATGTGACAGACCTTGAGCCAGCGCGGGTGGGTGGCGACCGCGATGCTTTCCACCTCGTCGGGCCGGACCGAACCGCGCAGGGCTGCCAGCGCTTCGAGCATGGCATGGGTGCCGTGACAGCAGGCGTGGAACTTGTGCTGCACCCGTTCGAACCGGAATTCGGTTCCAAGCCCGTCGAGAACCGGGCCGAGCGGCAGCGCCGCCCCGGCATGGGTGGGCCCGAAGCCCTGTTCGCATTCGAGCCCGTCCGGCCGCGAGACGAACCCGGCCCGCGCTAGCAGCACGGCCTCGACCCCGTTCGCCGCCGCCATGCCGGCGTGGTAGGGCTTGCCCATTGTCCCGAACTGCGATTTCAGCCCCGAGGCCCGCGTCGCCACGATGCCGATCGCCTGCGCCATCGCCGCGCCGTCGAGCCGCGCGAGCCGCCCGGCCGCGATCGTCGCGCCGAATGCACCGGCGGTCGCGGTCTGGTGGAAGCCGTGCTGGTAATGCTCGCGCCCGAGCCAGGTGCCGATCCGCACCGAAGCCTCGACCCCGATCAGCGCCGCATCGAGGAAGGCTGCGCCGCTTGCGCCCGTCGCCTCCGCCATCGCCAGCGCCGCCGGCACCACCGCGACGCTCGGGTGGCCGATATGGTCGAAATGGGTGTCGTCGTAGTCGAGCGCATGCGAGGTGGCGCCGTTGACGAGCGCCGCCGCGCGCGGCGGAACCTTCTGCCCGGAACCGACAACGCTCGCGACCGGCGCGCCGGCCTCGGCCTCGATCATCGTCCGGGCGATCCGGCTCACGGGCTCGTCCTTGCCCGCGATCGCCACCGCGCACCAATCGAGCAGGGAGAGGCGCATCACCTGCCGCGCCGAGGCGGGAATGGCAGACGCCGGCATCGCGGCGAAGTCGACAATGGCCGCGGTGAGCGGAGCGCCCTTGAGGGCACGATCATGGGCGAGGGAATCGGTCATCGGAAAATCCCGGAATCGGCGAGGGCGCGTCCCGCGCCGTCTTGCGCTTCATCCTGCCTATAGACAAGGATGGAGCAAATAAAAAAGCACGATGGATTCGTGCCGGGAGGATTGACGGATGAAGCGCCTCGCGCTGGTCACCGGAGGAACGCGCGGCATTGGCGAGGGTGTCTCGCGCGAACTGGCGCGGCAGGGCTACGCCGTGCGCGCCTGTGGGCTGACGGACACCGAATGCGCCGCCTTCGCGCCGCAGGCGGGGGTCGAAACCCAAGTTCTCGACGTGACCGATCCGGCCGCGGTCGAGGCCGTCATCGCGGGTTGCGATCGCATCGACCTGCTCGTCAACTGTGCCGGCATCATCCAGCGCAACGGCGCCGAATTCTCGATCGACGCCTTCCGCCGGACGATCGAAGTCAATCTCAACGGGACGATGCGCATGTGCCTCGCCGCCAGAGCGAAGCTCGCGCAATCGCGCGGCTCGGTGGTCAATCTGGCCTCCATGCTGAGTTTCTTCGGCTCGGCCTATGCGCCGGGTTACTCCGCCTCGAAGGGCGGGATCGCGCAGCTGACCAAGAGCCTCGCCGCGGCCTGGGCGGCGGACGGCATTCGCGTCAACGCCGTCGCGCCAGGCTGGATCGAGACCGAGCTGACCCGCCCGCTGGTCGAGGACCCCGCCCGATCCGGTGCGATCCTCACCCGCACGCCGATGAACCGCTGGGGCCAGCCGGACGATGTCGCCTCGGTTGTCGCTTTCCTCGCTTCCGACGCCGCCCGCTTCGTTACCGGCGTGATCCTGCCGGTCGACGGCGGCTACCTCACTGTCTGATTTGCGGAGTTCATGATGACCAAGCCTGTCCCGACCGATTCCGAAAAATGGCTCCCCTATCGCCATCCGATGCCGAAGGAATCGCCGCCCGAGCTTGTCGTGCCGAACGCCATCCCGCTGGATGAGCGCCTGTGGGTTCCGGTCGATGACAATGTCTGGTTCCGCCCGCTCTGCATGTGCGTGACACGTGGCTACTGGGTGAATCTGCTGCGCGTGAAGCGGTCCGGCGTTCTCTCGCGCCATCGCCACCCGATGCCCGTTCACGGCCTCGTGCTCAAGGGAGAGTGGCGCTATCTCGAACACGATTGGGTCGCGACCGAGGGCGCCTACGTCTATGAGGCGCCGGGCGAGACGCATACGCTGGTCGTTGATCCCCACGTCGAGGAAATGATCACGCTCTTCAACGTCAACGGCGCGATGATCTATGTCGATCCGGACGGCAACACGACCGGCTATGACGACGTGTTCACCCGCATCGACAAGTGCCGCAAACATTATGCCGTCAACGGGCTCGGCGAGGGTTACGTCGATCAATTCATCCGCTAAAGGAGCGGAACCGCGCCACGGCGGCGGCAATCGATATCAACGGACGGACGACATGAAGGCGCGCGCGAAGCTCATCGAAGGCATGGCATTTATGGGCGAGGCCGGCAGCGGCCATGCGCTGGTGATGGACGGCTCGCCCGAATATGGCGGCCGCAACCTCGGCTTCCGGCCGATGGAGCTGATCCTGCTCGGCGTCGCCGGCTGCACTGCCTTCGATGTCGTCAACATCCTGCGCAAGGGCCGCGAGGATGTCGCCGATTGCGTGGTGGAGGTTGCTGGCGAGCGGGCCGCGGAGGACCCCAAGGTGTTCACCAAGGTGCACCTGATCTATCGCGTGAAAGGCAGGAGCCTCTCGCCGGCCAAGGTCGAGCGCGCGATCAAGCTCTCGAAGGAGAAATACTGCTCGGCCTCGATCATGGTCGCCAAGACCGCCGAGATGACCTTCGAATACCACATCGAGGAATAAGCCGATGGCCGCGCTTGTTTCGGCCGAATGGCTCGCCTCGGCGGATCAGTCCGCGCTGTGCTGCATCGATCTCCGACTCGCGGTCGACGGCGGACGCGCGACCTACGGAGAGGCCCATGTCCCCGGCGCGGTGTTTTCGGATTATGCCGGCGACGGCTGGCGAGCGCGGGTCGGCAAC
Organism: Rhabdaerophilum sp.; assembly: GCA_032229845.1. Classification (GTDB taxonomy): domain Bacteria; phylum Pseudomonadota; class Alphaproteobacteria; order Rhizobiales; family Beijerinckiaceae; genus Rhabdaerophilum. Next base: position 28,893 of record JAVTWI010000237.1, on the reverse strand, counting down.
GCGCCCGGCATGCTGCCCTCCGCCGAACATCTCTCGGCGCTGTTCGCCCGTCTTGGCATCACGCCGGACCGCCATGTCGTGTTGATCCCGGTCGGTGCCTCGGCGAACGATCTCGCCGCCTCCGCGCGCGCCTATTGGACGCTCAAGCACGCGGGACACGATGCGGTCTCGATCCTCGACGGCGGAACCAGGGGCTGGATCGCTGCCGGAAGAGAAACTGAAGCGGGTTCGGTCGAGCCGAAACCCGCCGCGCCCTATCCCGTCGCTTTCCGTGACGGCTGGCGCAGCGATGCCGCAGCCTCGCGCGTCGCGCTCGAGGCCGGGGCGATCTTTCTTGATGGTCGTTCAGCCAGCTATTTCGCCGGCACCGAGAAGGCGGGGGAAGCGAAGCGCGCCGGGCATATCCCCGGCGCAGTCCACGCCGATTATGCCCGGCTTTACGATCCGGCCCGGTTCGGCCTGCGATCTCGTGAGGAATTGATCGCGCTGCTGGCTGCCGTGCCCCCAGGCCCGATCGTCAGTTATTGCAACACGGGCCACACGGCGGCGCTGAACTGGTTCGTGCTGCGTGAGATTTTCGGGCGCGGAGACGTCACGCTCTACGACGGCTCGATGACCGAATGGACGCAGGATGACGCGAACCCCGTCGCGACCGGCTGACAAGACCGGCGACCGTAAGGCGCCGCAAGCGCGAACGCGCGCCCGGGCGTATGCGAGGGATTCCTGCCCGAAATGGACCCGACTGTCAAAGACGGGCCATCCTGAGGGCCAGCTCTATCAGACACTTGCCAGCGCGGCTTCGAGATCGGCGACGAGATCGTCCGGGTGTTCGAGGCCGACCGAGAGCCGCACCAGCCCGTCGCCGACCCCCATCGACGCCCGCACTTCCGGCGTGAAACGCTGGTGCGTCGTCGTCGCCGGATGCACGGCGAGGCTCTTGGCATCGCCGAGGTTGTTGGAGATGCGGAAGATCTTCAGCGCGTTGAGGAAGCGGAACGCCGCCGCCTTGCCGCCGGCCACTTCAAGCGCGATAAGCGTCGAGGGACCGCCCATCTGCCGGGCGATGATCTCGGCCTGCGGATGGTCCTTGCGGCCGGGGAAGATCAGCTTCGTCACCTTCTTCTGATCCGCGAGCCAATCGGCGAGGATAGCCGCGGTCCGGGTCTGGCGCTCGATGCGCAGCGAGAGCGTCTCCAGCCCCTTCAGCAGCACCCAGGCATTGAACGCCGACATCGCCGGCCCGGTCTGGCGCAGATAGGTATGGACATGGGTATTGATGAACTCCTCGGAGGCGAGGATCACGCCGCCGAGGCAGCGGCCCTGCCCGTCGATATGCTTGGTGGCGGAATAGGTGACGCAATCGGCGCCGAGCGCCAGCGGCTTCTGCCAAAGCGGGGTCGCGAACACGTTGTCGACCACGAGCTTTGCGCCGCAGGCCTTGGCGATCTTCGCCACCGCCTCGATGTCGATCACCTCAAGCGTCGGGTTGGCGGGGCTTTCAAGGAAGAACACCTTGGTGTTCGGCCGCACCGCCTTGCGCCAGGCGTCGAGATCGGTGCCATCGACGAGGGTCGATTCCACACCGTAGCGCGGCAGATGCTCCTCGACGACATACCGGCACGAGCCGAACAGCGCCTGCGCCGCGACAACATGGTCACCCGCGCGGACGAGCCCGGTCAGTGCCGCTGTCACCGCCGCCATGCCGGTCGCGGTCGCGCGGGCGGCCTCGGCGCCTTCGAGCAGCGCCATGCGCTTTTCGAACATCGCCACGGTCGGGTTGGAGAAACGCGCATAGATGAAGCCGGGATCCTCGCCGACAAAGCGTTTCTCGCATTGCTCGGCGCTGTCGTAGACATGGCCCTGCGTCAGGAACAGCGCCTCGGAGGTCTCCGCGAACTGCGAACGCAGCGTGCCGCCATGCACGAGTTCGGTCTCGAAGTGGCGCGCGCGCGGCGCATTCTGGTTTTTGGCGGAATGGGACAAGGCAACCCCCGGCAGCGGATGAAAATCATTTCCGGGCTATCAGATTTCGTCTCGTTCGTAAAGACGAACGCATGTTCTTTTTGTCGGACGATCCGCGCACGATACCGCAGCCTGTGGAGCGGTGCGGACTGATATCGAAAATTGAGAGAAAATGGAGCGGGTAAAGGGATTCGAACCCTTGACCCCAACCTTGGCAAGGTTGTGCTCTACCCCTGAGCTACACCCGCATCCATGACCGGCGAATCCGCCGGAGGCAGGCCTAATGCCCTATCTCGGCGCCGAAGGCAAGACCGGTTTTCAAAAATTCGCGCCCTCGTTTTCAAATTTCGAACCCACGTTGTCAAAATTTCCGCGCTCGCCTAAACCTCCGGCAGCCCGATATGGCTTTCGGACCGATGCAGCTCCAAATGCGATGACAGAGAGAACCGACCCTTCCGCCGATCCTTCCTCGCCTGCCTATGCCCTGCTCGACCGGCTCGGTATCGCCTATCCGACGCTGGAGCACCCGCCGCTGCATACGGTCGAGGAATCGCGCGCGCTGCGTGGCGAGATCGCCGGCGGGCACGTGAAGAACCTCTTCGTCAAGGACAAGGGCGGAAACTTCTTCCTGATCACCGCCGAGGAGGATTCCCCGCTCGACCTCAAGACCATCGACAAGGTGATTGGCGCGAAGGGACGTGTCTCCTTCGCGAGCGCGGACCAGCTGATGACGCATCTCGGCATCCTGCCCGGCTCCGTGAGCCCGCTGGCGCTGGTCAACGATGGTGACGGCGCCGTGCGCTTCTTCCTCGAAAAGAAGCTGATGCGGTACGACATCCTCAACGTTCATCCGCTCATCAACACCCGCACCAGTTCGATCGCGCGCGACGATCTCCTGCGGTTCATCGAGGCAACCGGGCACAGCGTCACGATCCTCGATCTTCCGCACCGCTCCGTCGCACCGGCGGATGAGGAAGCGCGATAATGAGGAAGCGCGATAATTCCGCCGCAAGCCGGTTGCGAACCGCGCCGGACGCGCCCAAATAGGCATCAACCGTTTTCGGCCGCCGAGCTTTCAGGCGGGGATTTCAGGACCGAGGATTTCACGATCATGAGCGACACCGCCGATCTGGTGAAGGATACGACGACCGCCGCCTTCCGGCAGGATGTGCTGGCGGAATCGATGAAGCAGCCGGTTCTCGTCGACTTCTGGGCGCCGTGGTGCGGCCCCTGCAAGCAGCTCGGCCCGCTCATCGAAAAGGCGGTGAAGGCCGCCAAGGGCCGGGTCAAGCTCGTGAAGATGAATATCGACGAGCATCCCCAGGTCGCGGGCCAACTCGGCGTGCAGTCGATCCCGGCGGTGTTCGCCTTCGATCGCGGCCAGCCGGTCGACGGCTTCGTCGGCGCCCTGCCGGAAAGCCAGATCAAGGGGTTCATCGAGCGCCTCGTCGGTCCGCTCGGCGCCGATATCGCCGCCATTCTCGCGGAGGCCGGCGCGCTGCTCGAAACCGGCGACGTCGCCGGCGCGGCGGAGCGTTACGCCCAGGTCCTCGCCGAGGAATCCGAGAACCCGGAAGCGCTGGGCGGAATCATCCGCGCACAGGTTCTGGCCGGCAATCTCGAACAAGCGCGCCGTATCCTCTCGACCGTGCCGGAGGCGAAGGCCGATCATCCCGCCATCGCCGGCGCGCGCGCCGCGCTCGATCTCGCCGAGCAGACGGCGGCTCTGGGCGATGTTGCCGGGCTTGTCGCCGCGGTCGATGCCAATCCGCTCGACCATCAGGCGCGTTTCGACCTCGCGATGGCGCTTGCCGGCCACAACCGTCGCCTCGACGCCGTCGAGCACCTCGTCACGATCCTTCGCAAGGACCGGAAATGGAATGACGAGGCGGCGCGCAAGCAGCTTCTTCAGTTCTTCGACGCCTGGGGCCCCATGGACGAGGCGACGCTCACCGGCCGCCGCCAGCTTTCGGCCACGCTTTTCTCGTAAGGAAGATCTCTGACGCGATCGGGCGATCCCGGGAGGAAGATCCGATGCCGAGCAACATCCACTACAGCCGGGTTTCCGATCTGCCGGACGTGCTCCCGCTCTTTCCGCTTCCCGGGGCGCTCCTGCTGCCGCGCGGGCAGATGCCGCTCAACATTTTCGAACCGCGCTATCTCTCCATGATCGACGCCGCGCTCGCCGACAGCCGGTTGATCGGCATGATCCAGCCCGATCCGGCGCGGACCACCGACATCGCCCTGCCCCCGCTCTACGGCACCGGCTGCGCCGGGCGCATCACCCAGCTCGCCGAGACCGGCGACGGACGCTACCTCGTCCAGCTCACGGGGATCGCCCGGTTCCGACTTGTCGAGGAAATCCCCGCCGGGACGCTGTTCCGGCAGGCACGGGCCGATTTTGAACCCTTCGCCGCCGATCTCGAGGCGCGGCGCGGCGAGGACGCCGTCGACCGCGACGAGGTTCTCGCGGCCTTGCGCGCCTTCAGCGAGGTTCATGGCATCGAAATCGACTGGAAAAGCATTGACGAGGCGGCGAACGAAGCCCTTGTCAACGCGCTCTCGATGATGGCGCCGTTCGGCGTCGCGGAGAAGCAGGCCCTGCTCGAAGCGCGGGACCTGAAGGCACGCGCCGACATGCTGGTCGCGCTGACGGAAATGGAACTCGCACGCGAAGGCGAGGGCAACGGCCCCGCAATGCAATAACGGGGGAGGAACCATGGCCAACGACGACGAGACGACGGAACCGAAGCCCGCGCATGCCGGCACCGGCCGCGGAATCGACCCCAAGCTCCTCGAACTGCTCGTCTGCCCGGTGACGAAATCGGCCCTCGATTACGACGCGGTGCATCAGGAGCTGATCAGCCGTGCCGCCCATCTCGCTTATCCGATCCGCGACGGCATCCCGATCATGCTGCCCGAGGAAGCCCGGCGTCTGGACGATTAGGGTAGCGGGCGGGGAACTAAAGCGCTTCGCCGCGGAACAGGCGCGGCGACAGCCCGGTCTGACCCGAGGCGGCCTTCATCAGCCGCTGCTTGAGCCCCGGCATCCGGTTGACGAAGCCGACCCCGGCATCGCGCAGAACCCGTAACGGTCCCGAATCGTTGGAAAACAGCCGGTTCATGCCTTCCATCGCGTAGCCCATCGCAACCGCCGCAGGACGCCGCCGCGCCTGATAGGTTTCGAGAAGGTCCGGCGCACCCGGATCGAGACCCGCGCGCAGCCGCTCGACCACGAGTTCCGCCAGCATCGCGCAATCCTCGAAGCCGAGATTGAGCCCCTGCCCGGCCAGCGGATGCACGACATGCGCAGCATCGGCAACGAGCGCGATCCTTTCGGCAACGAATCGGCGCGCGAGCGCGAGTTGCAGCGGATGCGCGGACACGGCCTCGACATCGACGATCTCACCACGCCAGCCGGCGGCGCGGGCTTCGATGGCGCGCTTGCGCTCGGCCGGGCCGGCGGCGAGAATTCCAGCGGCTTGCTCCGCCTTTTCGCTCCAGACGATCGAGGAGCGGTATTCATCGAGCGGCAGCAGCGCGAAGGGGCCGGACGGCAGGAAATGTTGCGTGCCCTCGCCGTGATGCGGCAGCGAATGACGGATCGTGGCGACGATCGCCGTCTGGCCGTAGGGCCAGCCATGAACCGGAATGCCGGCCATCGTGCGGATCGCCGAGCGCGCACCGTCCGCGCCGATGAGAAGTCGCGCCCGCCGGGTTTCGTCGCCGATCCGGACGTCGATGGCGAAAGTGGAAGCGACGCTTCCGCCGTAGCGCCCCTTCAGCACCTCGATTCCCGCCTCGCGACACAGCCCGCGCAGCACATGATTGAGCCGCCCGAGCGCGACGAGATGGGCGAGCGGCCCGCCTTCCTCCTCCGGTTCCAAGTCAAGAAGGCGCGGCCGGATCGTCTCTTCCAGACCAGTATCGGAAATCGCGATCGACCGCATCGGATAGGCCTGATCGGCAAGCCGCTCCCAGGCGCCGAGGGCTTCGAGATAGCGCCGCGAACCGGCATTGAGGGCGAGAATGCGGGCGTCGGGCTTGTCGGGCGCGGCATCACTGTCCGGATTGGCGTCGAACACCGTGATCGTTCCGGGCTCGACCCCGCCGCGCACCAGAGCCAGGGCGAGCGAAGCGCCCGCGGCGCCGAACCCGCCGATCACAACAGGGCGAACCGGTGCTGAGCTGTTCATGATCCCCGCCTTTCCTGCTTCAGGAAGCCATAGCGCGTGAAACCTATAGCGCTCATCGGCCTGTCCCGGCCACATTTAATCTCCGGTTGCCCGGATGCCTTGACGCGACGCAACATGGCGGACAGGGTGGCGCATGCGCTCATCCCAGACCCAGCCCTCCGACGCTCCCTCCAGGTCCATGTCCCCGATTGCCGCTCTCCTCGACATTCTCGATCTCGAACCGCTGGAGAAGAACCTCTGGCGCGGCCGTTCGCCCGATGCCGCACGCTACCGCGTTTTCGGCGGGCAGGTGATCGCCCAGTCGCTGGTCGCGGCGCAACGGACGGTGGAGGACCGGCGCGTTCATTCGCTGCATGGCTACTTCATGCTGGGTGGCGATCCGAAAATCCCGATCCTCTACGAAGTCGACCGCATCCGCGACGGGCGCAGTTTCACGACCCGGCGCGTCCGCGCGATCCAGAACGGCGAGTCGATCTTCGCGATGATGGCCTCGTTCCACGTCGAGGAACCGGGCCTCGCCCACAATATCCCGATTCCGGACCTGCCGCAGCCGGACGACCTGCCGGGCGAAGAGGAAATCATCGCCCGGTTCGTGCCCGCCATGAGCGAGATGCGGCAGCGCTACTGGAAAAGCCAGCGCGCAATCGAGTTGCGACCGGTCAATCCCGAGAGCTATTTCGACCGCAAACCTGCCAAGCCCGAACAGCATGTCTGGTTCCGGGCCCGCGAACGCCTGCCGGACGGGCAGGCCCTGCACGATTTCATCCTCGCCTACGCCTCCGACATGACGCTGCTCGACGGCGCCGCCATTGCCCATGGCCGCTCAGTGATCGATCCCGAGATCCAGGCCGCCAGCCTCGATCACGCGCTCTGGCTTCACGAGCCCTTCCGTGCCGACGAATGGCTGCTCTACACGCAGGACAGTCCCTGGTCCGGCCATGCCCGTGGGTTGGGGCGCGGGTTGATCTACACCCAGGATGGCCGGCTCGTCGCCTCGGTGGCGCAGGAAGGGCTGATGCGGCTCAAAACCCGAGGCTGAGCGCCGCATTGAACAGCAATATGATGATATTTTAGGCATTGCCCGGAGGGTCATGCCCTTTTTGCGGGCATTCCGGCGTGTTTTCGGGCGCTCACGGCGCCGCAAGCGGCAGCGCATCGGCAGGTCGGCCCCGGATTGCGCCAACACAGCCAGTGGCCGCGCCGATCCCGTAGCCGGATTCGTTCCCGATTCGCCCTGTTCGCGCCAACCCGTCCACCTCTCATTCGATTCTGGCACGCCGCTTGTTTAACGAATCGTCGCTGGCCTGCCTTGGGGACCGATCGGACTTTCTTGGGGGGCGAACCAGCGGCAGTTGAGGCGATCCGACAGGAGAGAGAAGCATGAAGCTCATCACAGCCATCATCAAGCCGTTCAAGCTCGAGGAAGTGCGTGATGCGCTCACATCCTTGGGCGTGCACGGCATGACCGTCACGGAAGTCAAAGGCTACGGCCGTCAGAAGGGGCACACCGAAATCTATCGCGGTGCCGAATACGCCGTCAGCTTCCTTCCCAAGATCAAGCTCGAGGTCGCGATCGAAAGCGCGCTCGTCGAGAAGGTGATCGACGCCATCACCCAATCGGCCCGCACCGGCCAGATCGGCGACGGCAAGATCTTCGTCCAGCCGGTCGAGAACGCCCTGCGCATCCGCACCGGCGAACGCGACGGCGAAGCGCTCTGATTCCGGCATCGTAACGAGGTTCAATCCATGACGAAGTTCGAAACAATTTTCCGGCGGGGCGCGATGGCGACCGCTCTTCTCGCGGCCTCCGCCCTTCCGGCTCTCGCCCAGGCCGCCGCGGCCCCCACCCCGAACAAGGGCGACATCACCTGGATGATGGTCTCCACCATCCTCGTCCTGCTGATGACGATTCCCGGCCTCGCGCTGTTCTACGGCGGCCTCGTGCGCACCAAGAACATGCTGTCGATCCTCACGCAGGTTCTCGCAACCGTCTGCATGGTCTCGCTGATCTGGGTGTTCTACGGCTACTCGATGGCCTTCACCAACGGCGGCGGCCTCAACGATTTTGTCGGCGGCTTCGACAAGATCTTCCTCAAGGGCGTCGACGTGAACGCCGTTGCGGCGACCTTCTCGAACGGTGTCGTCATTCCGGAACTCGTCTACATGGCGTTCCAGATGACCTTCGCCTGCATCACGCCCGCGCTGATCGTCGGCGCCTTCGCCGAGCGCGTGAAGTTCTCGGCGCTGATGGTCTTCGTCGCCCTCTGGGTGACGCTGGTCTATTTCCCGATGGCGCACATGGTCTGGTACTGGGCCGGCCCGGACGCGGTCGCCGCTGCGGCCAAGACGCTCGCTGCCGCTGGCGACGAGGCTGCCAAGAAGGCGGCGCAGGCCAAGCTTGACGCGGTCAACGCCGACTCCGGCATGCTCTTCCAGTGGGGTGCGCTCGACTTCGCCGGCGGCACGGTCGTTCACATCAACGCGGGTATCGCCGGCCTCGTCGGCTCGCTGATCATCGGCAAGCGCATCGGCTTCGGCAAGGATCTGCTCGCCCCGCACTCGCTGACGATGACCATGATCGGCGCGGCGCTGCTCTGGGTGGGCTGGTTCGGCTTCAACGCCGGCTCCAACCTCGAAGCGAACTCGACTGCCGTTCTCGCGCTGGTGAATACCTTCGTCGCCACGGCGGCGGCCGGCTTCGCCTGGCTGATCGTCGAATGGGCGGTGAAGGGCAAGCCTTCGCTGCTCGGCCTTGCCTCGGGCGTGGTTGCCGGCCTTGTCGCCGTCACCCCGGCCTCCGGCTTTGCCGGCCCGATGGGCTCGATCGTCCTCGGCCTTGTCGCCGGTGTGGTCTGCTTCTTCGCCTGCACCAGCCTGAAGAACGCCTTCGGTTACGACGACAGCCTTGACGTGTTCGGCGTGCACTGCATCGGCGGCATCATCGGCGCGATCGGCACCGGCATTCTCGTCAATCCGGCTCTCGGCGGCGTTGGCCTGCCGGACTACACCACCAAGCCGGGCGAACTCGTCGTGGCCGCCTATGACTTCGGTCCGGCGGTGATGGCGCAGATCAAGGCCGTGCTGTTCACCCTCGTCTTCTCCGGCGTGATGTCCGCGATCCTGTTCAAGGTGGTCGACATCATCATCGGCCTGCGCGTGCCGCAGGAGCAGGAGCGCGAAGGCCTCGACATCGCCTGCCACGGCGAGCGCGCCTACAATCTCTGATCCAGAGCTGAGTATATGGCGGCAGCTTCCTCCGCCGCCATATCGGACTTCGGGGCGGGCTTTCTCGAAAAGCCCGCCCTTTCTTTTGGGACACGCCTTTCTTTTCCCGGCCCCGAATTGAAAACAGACCCTTAACCGGATTGCCGCATAACTCTGGTTTGTCCGGCGGAACAGGAGTCCCTGCCTTCGTCGGCGCTGTCGCGAAGACAGTCGTTGATTGGTCAGTATTGCGTAAGGGAACGGCATCGTGATGCGAACGACGCGCCTCACCCATTCTTCTCTCGATGTCCTGCCGCACAATGTGCGCGAGGGTCTGGGCCGCCGCATGAACGATCTCGTCGGGCTCGGGCTGATCGGCACCGCGCTGGCGCTCGGGCTTGCCTTCGCCTCCTGGTCGGTGGGCGACCCCAGCCTCAGCCACGCCACCAGCGGCAAGACCCGCAATCTCCTCGGCTATCCCGGCGCGATCCTCGCCGATCTCGGCATGCAGCTGTTCGGCATCGGCTGCATCGCGCTCGTCGTCTCGCTGGCGATCGTCGGCGCGCGGATGCTCTGGATCAAGCAGGAGCCGGGCTGGAAATACCGCGCCATCGTCGCGGCTCTCGGTCTGGTCGCGGCTTCGGGCTTCGCGTCCGCCCTGCCGCATGCCGAACGCTGGCCGCTGCCGACGGGTTTCGGCGGCGCGTTCGGCGACGCCCTGCTCGGCATTTCCGCCTTCATCGGACTCGGGTCCGTCGGTTTCGGCCGCCTGCTCGCTGGCGCCCTGTTCGGCGTGCTGACCCTGCTCTCCTTCAGCCTGTTGATGCGCGGCCTTGCGCCGGCGGCGCCGATCAACGACGATCGTGACGATACGCCGAACGACGACGAACCTTCCGCCGCGATCCTTTCGATCGGCGCGCTGTTTCACTGGTTTTATGTCCTGCGAGGTTTTGTCAGCCGCCTCGTGCCGGGCGAGCGGAAAATCGCCGGTCGTCCGGGCTTTCTGGCGCGCCTCCGGCACCGCCTGTTCGCGCGCCGCCTCGCCCCGCCGGCCGAATCGCATCGGGCACCGCCCAAGGGGGCATCGCGGGCAACGCCCAGGCAGGAACCGACCTTCGGGGCGCCGCCGGCGCCTCTCCCCGACATGGATTTCGAGGATTTCGACGACGAGCCGGCGCCGCCGCCCGCCGTTCACCATGCCCCTCAACCGATAGCCGCCGCCGCGCCGGCGCCGGATGCGCCTTCCCGCGTCACCGCGCCGGCCGGGGCCCTCAAGGCCGGCAAGCGCGAGACGCGCGAGGCGCAGGTCTCGATCTTCGACCACGAGGAATTCCAGTTCCCGCCGCTCTCGCTGCTCGCCGAGCCGAAGCGCGCCACGACGCCGCAGGTCTCGACGGATGCGCTCGAGCAGAACGCGCGCCTGCTCGAAGGCGTGCTCGACGATTTCGGCGTGCGCGGCGAGATCATCAACGTCCGCCCCGGCCCGGTGGTGACACTCTACGAACTCGAGCCCGCGCCGGGCACCAAGTCCTCGCGCGTCATCGGCCTCGCCGAGGATATCGCCCGCTCGATGAGCGCGGTCGCGGCGCGCGTCGCGGTGGTCGCGGGTCGTAACGCCATCGGCATCGAACTGCCAAACGCCAAGCGCGAGACCGTGCTGCTGCGCGAGCTTCTCGCCTCGGAGGATTTCGAGAAATCGAAGCTCAAGCTGCCGATCTGCCTCGGCAAGACCATCGGCGGCGAACCGGTGATCGTCGATCTCGCGCGCATGCCGCACCTGCTCGTCGCAGGCACCACCGGCTCGGGCAAGTCGGTTGCGATCAACACCATGATCTGTTCGCTGCTCTATCGGCTCAAGCCGGAAGAATGCCGCCTGATCATGATCGACCCGAAAATGCTCGAACTCTCGATCTACGACGGCATCCCGCATCTCCTCTCCCCCGTCGTCACCGACCCGAAAAAGGCGGTTGTCGCCCTCAAATGGGCGGTGCGCGAGATGGAGGAGCGCTACAAGAAGATGTCGAAGATCGGCGTGCGCAACATCGACGGCTTCAACGCCCGCATGGACGAGGCGCGCGCACGCGGCGAATGTCTCACTCGCACGATCCAGACCGGCTACGACCGCGAGACCGGCGAGGCGATCTACGAGGAAGAGGTGATGGAGCTCGAAAAGCTCCCCTATATCGTCGTGATCGTCGACGAGATGGCGGACCTCATGCTCGTCGCCGGCAAGGAGATCGAGGGCGCGGTGCAGCGCCTCGCCCAGATGGCCCGCGCCGCCGGCATCCACATCGTCATGGCGACGCAGCGCCCCTCGGTCGATGTCATCACCGGCACGATCAAGGCCAACTTCCCGACGCGCATCTCCTTCCAGGTGACGTCGAAGATCGACAGCCGCACCATCCTCGGCGAGCAGGGCGCCGAGCAGCTCCTCGGCCAGGGCGACATGCTCTACATGGCCGGCGGCGGCCGCATCTCCCGCGTCCACGGCCCGTTCGTCGCCGACGGCGAGGTGGAGAAGGTGGTCGCGCATCTCAAGACGCAGGGTCGCCCGGATTATGTCGAGGCGGTCACGGCCGAGCTTGAGGGCGAGGACGGCGAGGGCGACGACAGCCCGGTGTTCGACAAGGGCGATTTCGGCGACGAGAGCGCGGATCTCTACGATCAGGCGGTCGCGGTCGTGCTGCGCGACAAGAAGGCCTCGACCTCCTATGTCCAGCGGCGCCTCCAGATCGGCTACAACCGGGCCGCCTCGATCATCGAGCGCATGGAGCGCGAAGGCATCGTCGGGCCGGCCAATCACGCCGGCAAACGTGAAATCCTGCTTGAAAACGCCGGCGCACGGCGTGAAGACTGATACGGAGCACCCGTCGCGATTCCGCCACAAGCGCGGATTAGTGGACCTGTGGACCCGTTTCAGGAAGGCATAGAGCAAGGCATGTCCGGCAAGTTCCTTTCCGCCCTTCTCGCGCTCGCGCTCGCCGGGCTGGTGACGGCACCGGCTTCGGCCCAGAAGCCGCTGACCCTGTCGCCGGCCGGGAGCACGGCAGCCACGCCGGCGAAGGCCGCGCCCGCCAATGCCGAGCCGCCGAGCCTCGACCGCATCAACGCCTATTTCAACGCAATGCGTGGCCTTCAGGCCGATTTCGTGCAGGTCTCGCCCGACGGGCGCCGCTTCGGCGGCGTGCTCTATCTGCTGAGGCCCGGCCGGATGCGGTTCGAATATCATCCGCCGGCGACGCTCGAGGTGGTGGCGGACGGACGTTCGGTCGCCATCCGCGATCGCAAGCTCAAGACGCAGGACGTCTATTTCATCGGCCAGACACCGCTGAAATTCCTGCTCCAGCCGAAGATCAACGTCGCCAAGGATTCCAAGGTCACCGGCCTGAAACGGGATGGCGACTCGATCGTTCTCAATCTCGAGGACAAATCGACCTTCGGCGGCACCTCGAACATCCGTGTCGTATTCGATGGAGCGAGCTACGCCCTGCGCGAATGGACCGTAACCGACCCGCAGGGCAACGACACCCGCGTGCTGCTCTCGAACATCAATCTCGCGGCCCTGCCCGCGAAGAACCTGTTCGAGATCGAGGAACAGCGGCTCGTCGATCCGAAATAGGCGCCGGCAACGCGTAGGCCCTCCACATCCGAAGCCGTTCGCGCTAGGCAGGACGCTGGCTTTCGGAAAGGATTCGGCGCATGGCGGATATGCTCTCGGTCGTCACCTGGAACATCAATTCGGTCCGTCTCCGGCTCGATCTGGTGCTGCGTTTCCTAGCCGAGCAGCAGCCGGATGTGCTCTGCCTGCAGGAAACCAAGTGCCCGAACGACCTCTTCCCGAAGGGTGCGTTCGAGAAGGCGGGCTACCGCCATCAGGCGATCATGGGCATGAAGGGCTACAACGGCGTCGCGATTCTCTCGCGCCGGCCGCTTGAGCCGCTCGGCGCCCGCGAGATGTGCGGCAAGCCCGATGCCCGCCATGTCGCGGCGCGGATCGGCGAAGGCGCGAGCGCCGTCACGCTGCATAATTTCTACGTGCCCGCCGGCGGTGATATCCCCGATCCCGATGCCAACCCGAAATTCGCGCACAAGCTCGATTTCGTGAAGGAGCTTCAGGCCTTCTCCGAGCAGACGCGCAAGACCGACCCGCGCGCCATTCTCGTCGGCGATCTCAACATCGCCCCGCTCGAACACGACGTCTGGAGCCACAAGAAGCTGCTCGACATCGTCAGCCATACCCCTATCGAGACGAAGGGCCTTCTCGACGTGATCGCCGCCGGCGACTGGGGCGACGCGATGCGCCTGCTCAAACCGGAGCCGGAGAAGATCTATTCTTGGTGGAGTTATCGCTCGCCGGATTGGGAGACGCGGGATCTCGGCCGCCGTCTCGATCATGTCTGGCTCGGCCGCGATCTCACCGGCGGATTGCGGTCCGGCGCGATCTTCCGCGAAACGCGCGGCTGGGAGCGCCCGTCGGACCATGTTCCGGTCCGCATCGATCTCGAGATCGACTAGCGCATCATCCCATCAAGCGACTACCGGTTGATGGATAAGATGACGCAACAAGACAAATAGATGGAGCCTCGCCCACCGCAGGAATTCCCGTGTCTCAGGCGAGGCGCCGCAGCCGGGCCGCCATCTCGCGGGCCTCGTGAACGAGCGCGTCGCGGAGCACCGCCGCGCTCTCGGGGTGCGCGTCGAGCACCTTCATCATCAGTTCGCGCGAGAACACCAGCACGGTCGTCTGGCCGCGCGCGATCGCGGTCGCCGGGCGCTGCCCCTGCGCGAACAGCGCCGATTGCCCGATGAGCGCTCCCGGGCCGAAGACATGCGGCGACGGCGCGCCGCTATCCGCCATGTCGAGCACGATCTCGCCCTCGACGACCAGATAACCGCCGTCCGAATAGTCGTTGCGCCGGAACAGGATATCACCGGGCCGCAGCTGCCGGCGCACGGCGGAAAACGCGAGCAGGCGCAGGGCCTCCGGATCGACCGCCTCGAAGATCGGGATACGCGCAAGCAGCGCGATGATCTCGTCGAGCCGCATCGGCTACTCCCTGTTCCGCTGCTTTTTCGCCGATACCGACCTTCGGTTCTTCACGCAAGCCGGCCCCTTCTGCTTGAAAATACCCTTACGGCACCAGTTTGTAACCGCCGCTCTCGGTCAGAAGAATTCGGGCCCGACCGGGGTCGACCTCGATCTTCTGGCGAAGGCGATAGATGTGGGTCTCGAGCGTGTGCGTGGTGACATTGGCGTTGTAGCCCCATACCTCCTGCAGCAGCACGTCGCGACCGATGACGCGCTGTCCGGCGCGATAGAGAAAGCGCAGGATCGCCGTTTCCTTCTCCGTGAGACGGACCTTGGAGCCCTTTTCCGTCACCAGCAGCTTGGCGCCCGGCCGAAACGAATAAGGCCCGATGGCGAAGATCGCGTCGTCGCTCGATTCATGCTGGCGGAGATGGGCGCGGATGCGTGCCAGCAGAACCGCGAAACGAAACGGCTTCGTCACATAGTCGTTGGCGCCGGCCTCGAGACCGAGAATGGTATCGGCCTCTCCATCCTGCGCCGTCAGCATGATCACAGGGCTGCGGAACCCGCTCTTGCGCAGGATTTTCACCGCTTCGCGGCCGTCGATATCAGGCAGGCCGACATCCATGATCACGAGATCGAAATGGTCGTTCTTTGCCAGCTGCACGGCAGCGGCCGCGGTGTCGACGTCCTTGATGTGGAACTCGTCATAGAGCCGCAATTGTTCGACGAGCGCACCGCGCAGCTCGTTGTCATCGTCGCAGACGAGGATTTTGCGGACATTGCTCATCAAAAACTCCGTTCCGGGCCAGAACGACGATTTTCTCGCCGCGATTCTTGTAGGACTCTTGGACAAATGGGATCGCTTGGTCGACAGCTTGTGCCGAATCGCCGGAAGATGGCAAGCGGCGTCGCGAAAGGGAAGGGCCTCGCGAAAGCTGTCACGCGAAAGTGCGGCTGATTTGAAGGGAGCATCCCGCGGAATGAACGGCATTCTTTCAGCGATATTCGTCGATCGCTGCGGCTTCCGTGCGACGGGGCGCGACCGGCATGTCGCCCGGCTGCGCTTCGGGATGGTCAGCCTCCCCTGCCGGATCGGCCGTTCCGGCATCGTCCATCTCAAGCGCGAGGGCGACGGCGCGACGCCCGCCTTCGTCATGCGCCCCGTGCGTGGCTTCTGGCGCGCCGACCGGCGCTTCCGGCCGCGCACATCGCTGCCGATGCGGCCGATCCGCAAGGGCGACGGCTGGTGCGAGGTTCCGGGCGACCGCAACTACAACCGCCTCGTGAAAAAGCCCTATGCCGCAAGCCACGAGGACATGATGCGGCAGGACAACCTCTACGATGTCGTGCTCGAACTCGACTGGAACCGCACGCCACGCCGGCAAGGACGCGGCAGCGCGATCTTCTTCCACCTGATGCGCGAGAACGGCGGCCCCACCGCAGGCTGCATCGCGGTCGAACCGCGCCAGGTGGATTTTCTGCTCGCGCGCATCGGCCGGCGGACGCGCTTCGTGGTCCGCTGACGATCAGCCGTTCTGCCGGTGCGGCGGACGGACGCCGAAGATCGCGCTGCCGACCCGGACATGCGTCGCCCCGATCTGGATCGCCGCCTCAAAATCGGCGCTCATCCCCATCGAGAGCACGGAGAAGCCGTTCCGCCGGGCGATCTTCGCCAGCAGCGCGAAGTGCGGCGAGGGCGGCTCCTCGACCGGCGGGATGCACATCAGGCCCTCGACCGGCAGGTTCAGCTCATCGCGGCAAAGGCGGATGAAGGCATCGGCATCCTCGGGCAGGATGCCGGCCTTCTGCGGCTCCGCGCCGGTGTTGACCTGAATGAGCAGCCGCGGGCAGCGGCCGCGCTTCGCCCGCTCCTCGGCCAGCGCGTGGGCCAGCTTTTCGCGATCGAGCGTCTCGATCACGTCGAAAAGCTCCACGGCCTCGCGCACCTTGTTGGTCTGGAGGGGACCGATCAGGTGCAGTTCGACGCCGGGAAATTCGGCGCGCAGGCCGGGCCATTTCGCTTCTGCTTCCTGCACACGGTTCTCGCCGAAAACCCGCTGGCCGGCCTGCAGCGCCGGGCGGATCTCGCCGGCACCCTTGGTCTTCGAAACCGCGACGAGGCACACGCTGCCTGCCGCGCGCCCATGATCACGCTCGCTGCGCCGGATCTCCGCCAGAACCCCGGCCAGATTTTCGGCCACATTGTCTGCCATCGGATGATCATCCGTCATCGAAATCCCTCCTCGCGCGCCGGCGCCGAACAAATCTCCGTTGACCCCAAAGGCGGAATGATGTCCATACCCAAACGGATTTGCCGTTATTCGCCGGTAATTTGGCTGGTGTGGCGGCGCTTGGAGCGTCATCCCGTCAAGTGGATTCCGGTTGATGGACAAGATGAAGCGGAAAACTAACAAGATCGGGTGTCCAATCCGATTCGGTCGGATTGGACACCCGGATATCACAGCAAGACGCGGGGCAGTTTCCTCCCGCGAGCAGTAAAGACCCAGTCGACAACATGCCCATGCGCTCGAGCCGTTACAATTTTCGCGAAGCTGAAACCCGCTGGCAGAAGGTCTGGGAGGACGGGAAGGTCTTCGAGACCCGGACCGACGATCCGCGTCCGAAATACTACGTGCTCGAGATGTTTCCCTACCCCTCGGGCCGCATCCACATGGGCCATGTCCGCAACTACGCGATGGGCGATGTTGTCGCGCGCTATCGCCGCGCCAAGGGCCATGCTGTTCTCCATCCGATGGGTTGGGATGCCTTCGGCATGCCGGCCGAGAACGCGGCGATGGAGAAGAAGTCGCACCCTGCGACCTGGACCTACGCCAACATCGCCACCATGAAGGGCCAGCTCAAGTCGATGGGCCTCTCGCTCGACTGGGCACGCGAGTTCGCGACCTGCGACCCCGCCTACTACAAGCACCAGCAGCGCATGTTCCTTGATTTCCTCAAGGCGGGGCTGGTGGCGCGCAAGACCTCCAAGGTCAACTGGGACCCTGTGGACCAGACCGTGCTCGCCAACGAACAGGTGATCGACGGGCGCGGCTGGCGCTCGGGCGCGCTTGTCGAGCAGCGCGAACTCACCCAGTGGTTCCTGAAGATCTCGGACTATTCCGAGGAACTGCTCTCCGCGCTCGACGGGCTCGCCCGCTGGCCGGAGAAGGTGCGCCTGATGCAGGCGAACTGGATCGGCCGGTCCGAGGGGTTGATGCTGCGCTGGCAACTGGCGCGCGGCACCGCGCCCGCCGGCTTCGACGAGATCGAGATTTATACGACCCGGCCCGACACGCTCTACGGCGCCTCCTTCATGGCAGTCGCCGCCGATCACCCGCTGGCGAAAGCGGCGAGCGAGAACAACCCCGCGCTCGCCGCCTTCTGCGACGAATGCCGCCGCATGGGCACTTCGCAGGCCGCGCTCGAAACTGCCGAGAAGAAGGGCTTCGACACCGGCATCCGCGCGCAACATCCGCTCGACCCCGCGTGGGAAGTGCCGGTCTATGTCGCCAACTTCATCCTGATGGATTACGGCACCGGCGCGATCTTCGGCTGTCCGGCGCATGACCAGCGCGACTACGATTTCGCGCTGGCCTATGACCTGCCGATCAAGCCGGTTGTCCGCCCCGCCGGGCTGAGCGATGCCGAGGCCAATGCCGCGTTCGACCGCAAGAACCCGCCGACGGTGGAAGACGGCGTGCTGTTCAATTCCGGCTTCATGGACGGGATGAACGTCGATGAGGCCAAGGAGGCGGTCGCCAGACGTTTCGAGAGCGAATCGCTCGGCAATCGCCCGGTAGGCCAGCGCAAGGTGAACTTCCGCCTGCGCGATTGGGGCATCTCGCGCCAGCGTTACTGGGGTTGCCCGATCCCGGTGATCCATTGCGACGATTGCGGCACTGTTCCGGTGCCGAATCGGGACCTGCCAGTCAAGTTGCCGGATGATGTGACCTTCGATGTGCCCGGCAATCCGCTCGACCGCCACCCGACGTGGAAGCACGTCGATTGCCCGCAATGCGGCAGACGCGCGCGGCGCGAAACCGACACGATGGACACCTTCGTTGACAGTTCGTGGTATTTCGCGCGCTTCACCGACCCGTTCAATGCCGACGAGCCGACCACGATGTCGGCAATCGCAAAATGGCTGCCGGTCGATCAGTATATCGGCGGCATCGAGCACGCGATCCTGCATCTGCTCTATTCGCGCTTCTTCACCCGCGCGATGACCAAGACCGCCCACGCCAACCTTGCCGAACCGTTTGACGGCCTTTTCACGCAAGGCATGGTCGTCCACGAGACTTACAAGGACGGTGCCGGGAATTGGGTGCCGCCGGCTGAAATCCGCATCGAGACCGTCGATGGCGGACGCCGCGCCGTGGAAATCGCCTCCGGCAAGCCGGTGACGATCGGCTCTATCGAAAAGATGTCGAAGTCCAAGAAGAATGTCGTCGATCCCGACGACATCATCGCCAGCTATGGCGCCGATTGCGCACGCTGGTTCATGCTCTCGGACTCGCCGCCCGAACGCGACGTCATCTGGTCCGAGGAAGGTGTACAGGGCGCCGGGCGCTTCCTGCAGAAGATCTGGCGCATCGTCGGCGATACGCTCGACCTGCCGGACGCCGCGCCGGCGGATGGCGCGCCGCACGCCGTGACCAAGGCCGCGCACAAGGCGATCATCGCGGTCAGCGAGGATTTGGAACGGCTGCGATTCAATCGTTGCATCGCCCATATCCATGATCTTTCGAACACACTTTCCGCCGCGCTCGCCGAAAAGAACGCCGCCGTCCATGGCCGCGCGATCCGCGAGGCGACGCGCGTCATGGTCCAGCTCTTCGCACCGATGATGCCGCATCTTGCCGAGGAATGCTGGAAGGAGCTGGGCGGCCAAGGCCTGATCGCCAACGCTGATTGGCCGGTGGCGGATGCTTCGCTGGTGGTGGAATCGACGCTTCTGCTGCCGGTGCAGGTCAACGGCAAGAAGCGCGGCGACATCGCCGTTCCCGCCGATGCCGACGCTGCGGCCGTGGAGGCCATCGTCCGGGCCGATGCCGCCGTGGCGGCGGTTCTCGGCGGCCAGGGCATCCGCAAGGTCATTGTGGTTCCCAAGCGGATCGTGAATATTGTCGTGTGAAACGGGGGTCCTGATGGTCCGCGAACGATTGCTGCTACTTGCCCTGCCGGTTGCCCTTTCCCTCGGGCTGTCGGCTTGCATCCAGCCGGTTCACGCCCCCTCACTCGGCGCCACCGGCGGTGGTTCGCGTATCGCGCCGCTGCTGCAGCAGGTCCGGGTCGCCGATGTCGAGGGCTATCTCGGCTACGTGCTGAAATCGGAGCTCGACTTCCTTCTCACAGGCGGCGGCCAACCGGTCACCAACGGTCGTTACCTTTTGAGCGTCAAGACCCAGCAATCCAAGGCATCGAGCATCATCGACGCCTCGACCGGCCGTGCGCAGATCGCCACCCTGCAGATCGAGGCGGTCTATGTGCTGACCGATCAGCAGGACGGCGGCAAGATCAAGGCCTCGGGCAAGACCTTCGGCTCCGCCTCCTTTGACCGCTCCCAGCTCCGGTTCGCGACCCTGCGCGCGGAGCACGACGCCCAGCAGAAGGTCGCGAAGTCTCTGGCCGAGCGCCTTCGGATCATCGTCATTTCGGCGCTGGCGCGAGAGGGCTCGATCGGCCCGCGCACGGTGCCGGAGTTGTCACCGCCCGATCCGGATGCGCCTGCCGCTGAGCCCGGCAACGAGAACTAGGCCGTTGCGATGAGCGTCATCCGTGCCGGCGACGTCCGCAAGTTCGTCGCGAGCGGTTGCCGGGATACATCGTTGATCCTCGTTTTCGGACCGGATGAAGGCTCCGTCCGGATTCGGGCCCGGGACATCCGCAACACACTGCTTGGGCCCGGCGCCGACGACCTCGCACGAACCGATTTCGAAGCCGAATCGATCAATGCCGATCCGGTCCGTCTTCTCGACGAGGCCAACGCCATCGGCCTGTTCGGTGACAAGCGAACCATCACGATCGCCAATGCGGGTCGTCTACGCAAGGAAGCCTGGCAGCCGCTGCTCGAAGCGCCCCCCTTGGGCGCGACGGTCCTGTTCCTCGCCGAGGACCTCGCAAAGTCCTCGCCGCTGCGCGTGGCTTTCGAGAAGAGCCCGAACGCGGCCGCCCTTGCCTGCTACGCGCCCAGCCACCAGGACATCATGGAGCTGATCGACACGCATATGAGCAAGGCTGGGCTTTCAATCACGCCAACCGCCCGATCCTATCTTGCCGAATTGCTCGGAAGTGACCTCGCGCTCGCGGAAAACGAGATCGACAAGCTGATCCTCTATTGTCAGGACCGGCTTGGCGTCGATGTCGGCGATATCGATGCGTTGATTACGGATTCCTCCAGCCTCGCCGGCACCGATCCGATCGACCTGGCCTTCGAGGGCAAGCTTGAGGAAATCGAGCACGTCGCCTTGCGATCGTTTCGTGAGGGAATCAATCCTTCAGGCCTGATCCTTCTTGCGATCAATCACGCTATGATGTTGAAAAGACTGGTAAATGTAGCACACAACTCCCTGGACGCCGCTTTGCGGGCCGAGGGTGTGTTCTTTCGACGGATCGATCGGGTGCGCGTGCAGGCCAGCCGCTGGGACGCGCCTATGCTCAACCGGGCCATCGAAACCCTGGCCGGCGCCCAGCTCCAGAGCCGCCGTATACCGGCTCTGGAAGAAACCATCATCATCCGGGCCCTGTGGAGCCTCGCGCTGGCCTCACGCCGCCGGTGATCCGCTCTGGGCCAGCTTGTAACTCAGTGCTTCAAGCTGCTCGAGCGTCCGATAGCGGATCTTGACCGTGCCGCCGCCCGAGCCCTTGTGGTCGATCGCGACTTCGAGGCCAAGGACCTCGGACAGGCGACTTTCCAATGCAGCCGTATCGGCGTCCCGCTCGGGCACCTTGCGGGCCGGCGTCGGCTGGTCGCCGCCCTCGGCTTCGCGTTGCGCGATCTTCTCGACATCGCGCACCGTCAACCCGCGATCGACAATCCGGCGGGCAACCATTTCCGGGTCCGCCACCGCCAGCAACGCTCGCGCATGGCCGGCCGAAAGCGTGCCAGCAACGACCTTCTCCTTCACCGAATCCGGCAGACGCGCCAGACGAAGCGTGTTGGCAACGTGGCTGCGGCTCTTTCCCATCACCTTGGCGAGATCGGCTTGCGTATAGGCGAACTGGGCGATCAAATTCTCATAGCCCCGTGCCTCGTCGATCGGGTTGAGATCGGCGCGCTGGATATTCTCGATAATCGCGAATTCGAGCGCCTGACGGTCGTCCGCCTCGACGATCACAACCGGGACATCGTGAAGCCCTGCTCGCTGGGCCGCACGCCAGCGGCGCTCGCCGGCGATGATCTCGAAAGCATCGGCGACACTGGTCACCCCACGCACGACGATCGGCTGGATAATGTCACGCTCCCGAATCGAAGCGGCAAGCTCTTCCAGTTCCGCTTCCGGGAAATTCCGTCGGGGATTCTGCGGATTCGGCCGGAGAAACTCGATCGGCACCCGGCGTTGGGCACGGTTGCGATGTTCCGCTTCCGTCTCCGGGCCGACATCGCCAAGCAGCGCCGCCAGACCGCGGCCGAGGCGCATGCGCGGATTGTTGCTTTCGTCTGCCATCGAAAATGCTCCTTATTCAGCTGCCTGCAGGAGCCGTTCGCGCTGGATGATCTCGGACGCGAGCTTCAGATAGGCCTGGCTGCCGGCGCATTTGAGATCGTAGAGCAGCACCGGCTTGCCGTAGGAGGGGGCTTCCGAAACCCGCACATTCCGTGGAATGACAGTTTCAAAAACCTTCGGTCCGAGGAACTGCCGGACATCTCGGATAACCTGGCTAGCAAGGTTGTTGCGCGGATCGAACATCGTCAGCACGACGCCCTGGATTTCAAGCGCCGGGTTGACGCTGGCCCGGACCTGCTCGACCGTCTTGAGCAACTGGCTGAGACCTTCGAGCGCAAAGAACTCGCATTGCAGCGGAACCAGCACGCCATCGGCGGCGGCCATGGCGTTGATGGTCAGGAGGTTCAGCGACGGCGGACAGTCAATGAGAATATAGGAATATGCGCCATCCGGCAGCGCGTCGATCGCCCCCTTCAGGCGATGCGTCCTGTCGCGCTGCGCCGCCAGCGTGATTTCCGCGCCGAGCAGGTCCATCGTCGCCGGCACAATCGAGACGCGCGGCACGTCGGTCGCGACAGCAGCCTCAACGATGCTGGCTTCCGCCATCAGCACGTCAAAGGCCGAAATCTTGCGAGCCCGACTTTCGATACCCAATCCCGTCGAGGCATTGCCCTGAGGGTCGAGGTCGATCAGCAGCACACGCTCGCCGATGGCGGCCAGCGCCGTTCCCAGATTGATGGCGGTTGTCGTCTTGCCGACACCGCCTTTCTGATTGGCAATGGTCAAAACCCGCGGTTTCATTGGCCGATCTCGCTTTCTTTCCCGGCTGAAAGATCGGCTTCGAGGCCACCGGCGCTGCGAGATATCCTATTCTCGCGCTTCCGGAAACCTGACCTCGACGATCCTCGCCTTTGAATCTGTCACGCTCGGATGGAGCTTGTAAGAGAATTGCCAGTTCCGCAGGGCTTCGGTCAATTCCTCTTGGTGATCCCGTCCTTTTGGAAACAGCCCGGCAGCGCCCCTTTTCAACAGGAGATTGGTGTATCCGAGCAAGGCGTCCAGCGGCGCCAGCGCGCGTGCGGTGATGATATCGGGTTGCCCGATGCTGTCGATGCAATCCTCGATACGCCGGGCATGGACCTCGGCGGGCAATGCGAGTTCCTGTACGACAAAGCGCAAAAATGCCGCCTTCTTCTGGTTGCTCTCGACGAGGTGGACCCGCCCGTGTCCGCGTTTCTTGACGAAAATCGCAATCACAAGGCCGGGCAGCCCGCCACCAGAGCCGAGATCAAGCCAGATTTCCGCCTCGGGGTGCAGCGCGAAAATCTGGGCGCTGTCCGTAATATGCCGATCCCAGATTTCGGATAGGGTGTTGGGGGAGATTAGATTGATGCGGCTTTGCCACTGCTTCAGCAGCGCGACATACCGCCGAAGATCGCCGTATGTTTCACGTGAAACGCCGAACTGCCGAAGTGCGGGTGGAATTTCGGCGGCTTCCGATGCGCCGCCCTCTCCCCTTCTCTTAAGCGACACGGGTTCGTTCCTCTCTCCGAACCACGGCAACCAGCAGGATAAGCGCCGCCGGTGTCATGCCTTCGATTCTCGCAGCATCGCCAATGGATCGGGGGCGAATCGATTCCAGCTTGGAGCGCAATTCGCCCGATAGGCCATTCATTCCCGAATAATCCAGCGACTCGGGAATCAGTAACGCGCTGTCGCGGTTCAACCGCTCGATATCAAGCTTCTGGCGCTCCAGATAAACGCGGTAAAGCGCCTCGGTTTCCAGAAGCTCTCGCGCCCATGGCGGACACGCCTGCAGGGAACCATCGAAGGCTTCAAGCCGATCCAGCGTTATACCCGGCAATGCCAGAAGATCGAGCCCGTTCCGTCTGACGCCGTCGCGGTTGACTTCGATTCCGGCTTCAGCCGCCTGTTTGGGACTAGCCTCAATCGCCTTCAGCACCGCACGGAATCGCTCGAGCGTTTCCTGCCGGACTTTGAAATGGGCCGATCGCCCGCCACCCACCACGCCGAGATCAATCCCGCGCGGCGTCAACCGCATGTCGGCGTTGTCCGCCCGCAGCGACAGCCGGAACTCGGCCCGGGATGTAAACATGCGGTAAGGCTCGGTGACACCGTTACGCGTGAGGTCGTCAATCATGACGCCGATATAGGATTCCTGACGGGAGAACTCCGCCCCGCCTTGCCCTCCGGCCCGGCGCGCCGCATTCAAACCGGCCACCAGCCCTTGTGCGCCGGCTTCCTCATAACCGGTCGTCCCGTTTATCTGTCCGGCCAGAAACAGACCCTTCACACTCCTCAATTCGAGGGTGGGATCCAGCTGTCTAGGATCCACGAAATCATATTCGATGGCATAGCCGTGCCGGAGGATCCTCGCTTTTTCCAGCCCCGGAATCGAGGCGATCATCGCTTCCTGCGCGTCACGCGGCAGCGATGTCGACAACCCGTTCGGATAAACGGTGTGATCGTCCAGGCCCTCGGGTTCAAGGAAAATCTGGTGAGATTCCCGGTCCGAGAATCGCACGATCTTGTCCTCGATCGACGGGCAGTAGCGCGGGCCCCGCCCTTCGATCT
>JAVTWI010000237.1:0-4137 GCA_032229845.1 Rhabdaerophilum sp. | reverse complement strand
CGCACGATCTTGTCCTCGATCGACGGGCAGTAGCGCGGGCCCCGCCCTTCGATCTTGCCGGAATACATGGCAGACCGGGCGAGGTTCGCTTCAACAATCCGATGCGTCTCGGCTGTCGTTCGCGTGATTCCGCACGCAATCTGCGGATTGAGAATGCTGTTCGTCAGATAGGAAAATGGTTCCGGCGGCGAATCGCCCAGTTGTTGCTCGCACCGGTCCCAATCGATCGTGCGACCGTCGAGCCGCGCGGGTGTGCCGGTCTTGAGCCGTCCTGTCGCAAGGCCGAGCGCCCCCAGGCGGTCCGCCAAGGCCACGCTAGGCCTGTCGCCGATCCGCCCGCCCGGCGTCGTCTCATGACCAACATGAATCACGCCGCGCAGAAACGTGCCTGTTGTCAACACGACCGCGGCCGTTTTCAGCGCATCCGGTCTCCCGAGAATCGATACGGATACGACTCGATTCTCGCGAATCTCGATGTCCGTCACCTCTCCTTCGACAATGTCGATACCAGTCTGATCGGCCAGCAATTCCACAATCGCCAGCCGGTAGAGCTTCCGGTCCGCTTGAGCACGAGGGCCTCGCACGGCAGGACCTTTCGAGCGATTGAGCACCTTGAGGTGAATGCCTGCCCGATCGATCGCGCGCGCCATGATACCGTCAAGCGCATCGATCTCCCGGACCAGATGCCCTTTCCCCAGTCCGCCGATCGCCGGATTGCATGACATCATGCCAAGGGTCGAACGGGATTGAGTGACGAGCGCCACGCGTGCACCGAAGCGTGCCGCTGCACCGGCCGCTTCCGTGCCGGCATGCCCTCCGCCAACAATCACCACGTCATACTTCATCGTCCAAATCCATACCTGTGTTTCACGTGAAACACTTCCCAGCCGGTTCACTTGCCAATACAGAAACGCGAGAAAATCTCCCCCAAAACGTCCTCGAATCCAATCCGGCCGATCAGTGCTTCCAGTGCGATTTCCGCCTGACGCAATTCCTCGGACCGGATTTCGAGCGCATCCTCAGGTGCCGCCAAAAACCGATACAACGCCTCACATGCCAGGATCAAAACACCCCGCTGGCGCTCGTGCCCAACAACGACATCCTCCCCAAGACCCATGGCCTTGCCGGCCTCACCGATCAGAAAGGACATCAGGTCCTCGATGCCGTCCCCCGTGCGCGCCGAAATCGCCAAGCCCATGTTGGGACGTAACGGATGTGAATCGATCAGGTCCCGCTTTGTCCGGACCATGATACAATCCGCAACAGCGGCCACGTATGGCTCGTCTATCGAACTCAGCCATAACCTCAAATCCGAGTCGGCGGCGCGTTCCCTGGCACGCCGGATACCCTCGCGCTCAACCGCATCCTCAGTCTCCCGGATTCCAGCCGTGTCAAAAAGGATAACTGGATATCCATCAAGCTCCAAATGAACCTCAATTACATCGCGCGTCGTTCCAGCCTGCTCCGAGACAATCGCGACGTCGCGACGCGCCAGCGCGTTCAGAAGGCTGGATTTCCCGGCATTCGGCGCTCCGAGAATGGCAACCCTGAAACCGCGCCTGACCTTTTCGGCCCTTTCGAAGCTGGCGATCGCCTGCTTCAACTCGTCGACCAAGGTTCGGGCAGTTTCATCCGCCATCTCTCCGCCGCTTCGGGCGACATCGTCCTCGTCCGCGAAATCGATATAGGCTTCCGTGAGCGCCCTCAGCTCAAGGACCCGGCCCCTCCATGATTGTGCAGCCTGCCGCAACCGGCTCTGAGCCTCATGCGCAAAACGCGCCTGCATCAGGGTTTCCGCCGCCAGAAGATCTCCCAGCGCCTCCACATCAAGCAGGTCCATCCGGCCATTACGGAACGCTCGCTCGGTAAATTCTCCCGCCTGAGCCGCGCGCAATCCCGGTATGTCCCCGAGGCATCGAAGAAGATCGCGCACCACCGCCCGGCTGCCGTGCACCTGGAGTTCGGCAACATCCTCACCCGTAAAGCTCGCCGGACCCGGAAAAAACAGGATCAGACCCGAATCGATTTTCTGGCCGCTTCGAGGGTCGGCAATCGTGCGGAGAACAGCCATCCGTGCTGGCGGGACATCCCCGCAAAGCCGCTCCAGCGCTTCGCGTGCTCTCGGCCCCGAAACACGGACGACGGCGACGCCCGCAACTCCGGCGCCGCTTGCCAGCGCAAAGATGGTCTCAGCCGCCATCTCACGCTCCCGTTCTTTGGAACGGAGACGAATCGAGTTCGCCTCAGGTGTTCATGGAATCGAAGAAATCGGAGTTCTGCTTCGTCTGCCGCAGCTTGTCGAGCAGGAACTCGATTGCATCCTGCGGACCCATCGGGTTGAGAATGCGGCGCAGAACATAGGTCTTCTGCAGCTGCTCGCGCGGCGTGATGAGCTCTTCCTTGCGCGTGCCCGACTTGAGAATATCGAGCGCCGGGAAGACGCGCTTGTCGGCGACCTTGCGGTCGAGCACGATTTCCGAGTTGCCCGTGCCCTTGAACTCTTCGAAGATCACTTCGTCCATGCGCGAGCCGGTATCGATCAGCGCCGTCGCGATGATGGTAAGCGAACCGCCTTCTTCGATGTTACGCGCAGCACCGAAGAAGCGTTTGGGCCGTTGGAGCGCGTTGGCATCGACGCCGCCGGTCAGCACCTTGCCGGAAGACGGCACGACGGTGTTGTAGGCGCGGCCGAGGCGGGTGATCGAATCGAGCAGAATCACGACATCGCGCCCATGCTCGACAAGGCGTTTGGCCTTCTCGATCACCATTTCGGCAACCTGCACGTGGCGGGAGGCCGGCTCGTCGAACGTCGAGGACACGACCTCGCCGCGCACCGAACGCTGCATGTCCGTCACTTCTTCTGGCCGCTCGTCAATCAGCAGCACGATCAAATAGCATTCGGGGTGATTAGTCGTGATCGACTGGGCGATGTTCTGGAGCAGAACGGTCTTGCCGGTACGCGGCGGCGCCACGATAAGCGCGCGCTGGCCCTTGCCGATCGGTGAAACGATGTCGATCACGCGCGCCGACATGTCTTTCTTGGTCGGATCAGGATTTTCGAGCTTCAGGCGCTCGTCCGGGTAGAGCGGCGTCAGGTTGTCGAAGTGAACCTTATGGCGCGCTTTCTCCGGATCTTCAAAATTGATTGTGTTGACCTTGAGCAGCGCGAAATAGCGCTCGCCGTCGCGCGGCGACCGGATTTCACCCTCGACCGTATCGCCCGTCCGCAGCGAGAAGCGGCGGATCTGCGCCGGCGAGATGTAAATGTCGTCCGGCCCGGCGAGATAATTCGCATCCGGCGAGCGAAGGAAGCCGAACCCGTCCTGCAGGACCTCGACGACACCCTCGCCGATGATATCCGTCTCGTTTGCGGCGAGCTGCTTCAGAATCGCGAACATCAGCTCCTGCTTGCGCATCGTGCTGGCGCCCTCGACCTCAAGCTCCTCGGCAAAGGCGAGCAGTTCGGTCGGCGATTTCCGCTTGAGGTCGTGCAGCTTGATCTCAGGCATGGAGCGTTACCTTGTTTTCCTGATTGTTGGCGATCCGGCCCGCCCATCGGCGAGGCCCGGCAAACTCTGGATGGGAACCCAGGAAGGGCAGATTGGGCGCGCGGCCCTGAACCTGTGCGAACGGCACCGCAGATCGGGGGCGCCACTCTTTGGCGCGCTGTTAGCGCGATTCAGAACAAACCACAAGAACAACTTCAGTCGAAGCGTTTCAGAACGGCTTCACAATGACGAAGATGACGATCCCGATCATCAACAGCGTCGGAACCTCGTTCTGAAAACGGAAAAACCTTTGCGAGCGGACACGCTTGTCGGCCGCGAATTCCCGCAGCCATTTGCCCTGAAGCTCGTGATGCACAGTCAAAATGACGACAAACAGAAGCTTCGCATGCAGCCAACCACCCTTGAACCCGAAACTCGACCACGCGAGCCAAAGTCCGGCGACCCATGCCACGGCCATCGCCGGCCGCATGATGAACCGGTATAGCCGGTATTCCATCACCTTGAACCGCTCGCTGGCTTCCGAACCCGCCGGCTCGACCGCGTGATAGACGAACAGGCGCGGCAAATAGAGAAGGCCCGCCATCCACGAGATGACGGCGATGACGTGCAGCGCCTTGATCCAGAGGTC
>JAVTWI010000236.1:0-6903 GCA_032229845.1 Rhabdaerophilum sp. | reverse complement strand
CTGCCGACACCGAGCCATCTGCGCGCCCTGGGCGAATCGGTCGGCTTCGAACAGTCAACCGAACTCACCTTCGGTGGAGATTACGCAGCCACATGTCGGGCTTGGCGTGAGCGGTTCGATCAGGCCTGGACGAAAATCGCCAGCCTTGGCTTTGACGACCGTTTCCGCCGCCTCTGGCGCTATTACCTCGCCTATTGCGAGGCCGGCTTTTCGGTTGGCACCATCGACGTCTGCCAGATCGGCTTTCGCAAATCGCCCGATACGGGAGGCTGACATGACGGCGGCGGCACTCCTGACCAGTCCAATACGCGAAAGTCGGGTTGACGGCTCAGCGCGCGCGTTCCATCGATGGGTTATGAACGCCATGTCCAGTCTTTCGGAGAGTGCTCGCGCCGATCTGATCCGCGCCATTGCCGAGCACGCCGATCGATCCGCATTTGTCACCCTGTTCGAATATTACGCGCCCAAGATCAAAGCACAGGTCATGCGCTTCGGTATCGATGCAAGCGTCGCGGATGACGTTGCGCAGGACGCCCTGCTCGCCGTTTGGCAGCGGGCCGCGCAGTTCGACCCGAAGCGCGGCAGTGCTTCGGCATGGATTTTTACGATTTCGACAAATGCCCGCATCGATCGCCTTAGACGAGACAAGCGGCTCGCCAATAGCGTGCCCATCGAACCAGAAGGACCTGAGTTCGTCATAGCCGCCCTCGACGAGACTGCCGACGACGCCAGAATGGCGGAGATCGTCAGGACCTTGCCGGAAGAACAGCAAAGCCTCGTCTTTCTTTCCTTTTATTCGGACATGCCTCACGCGGAAATCTCGCAAAAGCTCGGAATTCCACTCGGGACTGTGAAATCGCGCATTCGGCTCGCCATGGCGCGGCTGCGCAAACTGCTGGGCGAAACGCCATGATTACCCAACCCACTGATGAAGTCCTGCTGAAATACACCTCCGGTGTTCTTGATCCGGCATTGCGCCTGCTCGTCGAGCGCCATTTTGAGATTGTCCCCGGGGCCAAGAAGCGCCTGCCAGCCCTCAACCGGTTCGGCGGTGAGTTGCTGACGGCTGAAAGTGGAGTGGCAATGGCTACTGGCAGCCTCGAAAGCGTTCTGGAGCGGCTCGGAAAGCCAGAGAGACGGGAGCCTGCCCCGGCATTCCCGCCGTTGGACAAACTTGGCTGGCGATGGGCGGGTCCAGGTCGTTCTATTGCCAACGTCGAGGTCGCTGGCTCGCGGATGAAGTCCTATGCGCTGCGGATCGCTCCGGGGCGCGCAATGTTGCAGCACAGCCATGCCGCGCACGAGTGGACTTTGATTGTTCAGGGCTCCTATCGCGATGAGGGTGGCGAGTATTCGACAGGCTCCTTCATCGAGGAAGACGAGGAGACCGATCATCAACCGGTCGCTACCGGCGATCAGGACTGTATTTGCCTTGCCGTTATGTCGGGAGCGCTGGTTGCGCCAGGTCTTATCGGAAAGGCGGCGCGGTGGTTGATGCGGTGATCTTTCCCACAATCACCGCTGGCGCGATGCTCACCGTAGCAATGGCTTTCGCATGGTATGTTCAGCGTCGGACCGGGAATAGCGGGTGGATCGATACAATCTGGACCTTTGCCACGGGTGCGGCTGCCATCGTTGCAATCTTTCTGGGGCCGGGGGAGCCGGCCCGACGCGCGATGGTGGCATTGCTCGTCGGGTGCTGGTCGGTACGGTTGGGTCTCCACATTCTTGCGCGAACCCGCAGGACCGACGATGACCCTCGCTATGCCAACCTGCTCTCGGAATGGGGAGAACAAGCTTCGATCCGGATGTTCGGTTTCCTTCAGCTTCAGGCGGTGGCCGCGCTGGTGTTGACCGTTGCAGCCCTGCTGGCTGCATCAGGAGCCACTCCCGTCACTTCGCCGATCTTCCTGCTTGCCTGCCTCGTCGCGGCGGGTTCGATTGTCGGCGAAGGTTTGGCCGATGCCCAACTTACGGCCTGCAAGCGATCTCGCCCGGCCAATGGCATCTGCGAGACCGGCTTATGGGCCCGGTCGCGCCATCCCAATTACCTTTTTGAATGGCTGTTCTGGGTCGCCATCGCGATCATGGCAGTGCTGCCCCCCTTCCGGCCTGCCGCACTTCTGGCGGCGCTGGCGCCGTGCATGATGTATTACCTTCTGCGTTATGCCTCGGGTGTTCCCCACCTTGAGGCACACATGGCCCGGACACGGCCGGAAGCCTTTGCCGACTATGCCCGCCGCGTGCCGGCATTCTTTCCACGGCTCTGGTGATCTAAGTTCCGCTGATCGGACGTAGCTTTCTGAGGAACCTTGGAGAGCGTCATGGCGAATCGCTTTTGCCTGCAAATATGCATTGCCGCGCTTGTGGCTCTATCATCGGCTTCTGCTTCAGCCGCGCCGCTGGGGCACTGGGCGCGCGGTGATGGCAACGCCAAGGTCAGGATCGAACCTTGCGGCCCTTCGCTTTGCGCGATCAATACGTGGATCCGGGATAGGTCGAAGGGCGAGAACGTTGGCGATAAGCTGGTGATGTCCGTTAAGCCGGCCGGCAATGGCCGCTTGGAGGGGACGGCGTTCGATCCGCAACGCGATCGCAGCTACGGGATTTCGATCACGTACTCGAACGATCACATGAGCACACAAGGCTGCTTGCTCAAGGTCCTCTGCAAGACCGTTACCTGGACTCGCATTCCCTGAAGCCTTAAATCCGGAGACGGCGATGTCGTTAGCCAGCTTCATCAACCTCGCGGAACGCATCCCGCTGCCGGATTCGATCATCCGCTTCGGTATCCGTTCGCTTGTCGCGCGAACGCGCGCCCGTCACCTGCCCCCCGACGCCGCGCGTGAAGCGGTATTTGCGGAAAGCATGCGCGACTATCCCATTGCCGAGCATACCGATGCCGCCAATGCCCAGCACTACGAGGTGCCGGCAGAATTTTTCCGCCTCGTCCTCGGGCCGAACCGCAAATATTCCTGCTGCCTGTTCGACACCCCCGCAGCGACGCTGGAGGATGCCGAGCTAGCCGCATTGGAAAAAACGGTCGAGCATGCGGATTTGCACGACGGGATGCACATCCTCGAACTGGGATGCGGATGGGGCTCCTTGTCGCTCCACATGGCAGCGCGCTTTCCCCGCAGCCGGATCCTGTCCGTTTCGAACTCGGCCTCGCAACGCGCGACCATCGAACGCCGCGCCGAGGAACTGGGCTTGACCAATCTCGAGGTTGTCACGGCCGACATGAATGCCTTCGATACCAAAGAGCGATTCGACCGGATCGTTTCCGTGGAAATGTTCGAGCACATGTCCAACTGGTCGGAACTGCTCGAACGCTGCCGCCGGTGGCTCAAGCCGGAGGGACGCCTTTTCTTGCATGCCTTCACGCACGAGCACGCGTCTTACCGTTTTGACCGCGAGGACCCTGCGGATTGGATTGCAAGGCATTTTTTCACGGGCGGCATCATGCCCGCTCGTTCCCTCGCGCATTGCTTCCCGGAGAGCTTTTCGGTTCAGCAGGAGTGGCGGTGGCAGGGCGGACATTACGCCATGACCGCGCGCCATTGGCTGGCCAGCTTTGACCGGAACGCTGCGGAAATCGCAACGGTTCTGCAGCCCGTATATGGCCCGGAAACCGCCCTTTGGATGCGGCGTTGGCGTTGGTTCTTCCTCGCGACCGAAGGCCTGTTCGGCCACGCGGACGGCGACGTCTGGGGCGTGAACCATTATCTGATGGTGCCGGTTACAGAGGAGCCGTGACGCCAAAGGGGCAGGTGACGGGAGCTTAGGCCGTGACGGGAAAGATCGTGATTTTCGGCGCTTCGGGAGGCGTGGGCGCCGAAACGTGCCGTATCCTGGCAAGACGGGGACAAGCGCTTCATCTCGTCGCCAGAGACGCGCAGCGCCTTGAAGCGCTCGCGCGCGAAACAGGGGCGAGCTTTCATTCGGCGGATGTGGAGGAAGAGGGCAGCATCGCCGCTGCAATCGACGCCGCGGGGGCTTCGGTGGAAGGATTGCTCTATGCCGTCGGGACCATCAACCTGAAACCGATCAGCCGTCTTTCCCGGGAGGATTTCGAGCGCGATTTCCGGGTGAACGCCCTTGGCGCAGCGCTTGCTGTGAAAGCGGTGCTGCCAGCGCTCAAAGCTTACGAGAAAACGGCCTCGGTCGTCCTGATGTCGAGCGTTGCCGTGCAGCAGGGATTTGCCGGTCATGGCTCGATCAGCATGGCAAAAGGCGCGGTCGAGGGTTTACACGCGCGCTCGCGGCTGAACTCGCCCCGAAGGTGCGCGTCAATGCAATTGCACCTTCGCTGATCAGGACCGGCCTCGCCGTCGGCGTAACGGGCAATGAAACGATGTCACAGGCCATCGCACAGATGCACCCTTTGCAGCGGCTGGGGGAACCGGCCGATGTTGCGGGCCTCGCTGCTTTTCTGCTTTCGCAGGAATCTGCCTGGATGACCGGGCAGGTGATCGGGGTCGACGGCGGGCGCTCGACGTTGCGCTTGAAGGGCTGACGTCATGTCGCGCATGCGCAAGAAGGCCGACTTTCCAAGCAAGGTCTGCTCCGCCTGCAACCGGCCGTTTCTCTGGCGCAGGAAATGGGCCGGCGTCTGGAATGAGGTCCGGTTCTGTTCTGATCGCTGCCGAAACCGTCCGGACGGAAGAGTCGCTTCAAGATGAGCGCCCTTCGCCTCGTGCTCGGCGACCAACTGACACGCTCCATCTCCACATTGCGGGATATCGATATCGCGCGCGATGTGGTGCTGATGGCCGAAGTGATGGAAGAGGCGAGTTATGTGCCGCATCACAGGCAGAAGATCGCCTTCCTGTTCTCGGCGATGCGGCATTTCGCCGAAGAGCTTCGCCGCGAGGGGATCAAGGTCGATTACGTGCGCCTCGATGATCCGGCCAACACCGGCTCCTTCACCGGGGAATTACAGCGTGCGCTCGGTCGCCACGGTTGTGATGCGATTGTCGTCACGGAACCGGGGGAATGGCGCATCTGGCAGATGATGCTGGATTGGCGCGAAACCTTGCCGGTCCCGGTTCAAATCCGGGAGGACGATCGCTTTTTCGCCTCGCGTGAGGATTTCTCGCGCTGGGCCACCGGGCGCAACCAGTTCAGAATGGAGTTCTTCTATCGCGAGATGCGCCGAAAGACCGGCTTACTCATGCAGGGCGACAAGCCGGAGGCGCGAGGCAGAAGTGCGAAAGGCTCTTCGCGTCAGCGATCCTCATTGAGGCTCGCTCTTGAAATCCAGAAGGTCGTCAGCGCCGCCATGATCGCTGCCGTAACAGCCGCCAGGATCAACTGCCCCGGCGTTTCGAAGCGCATCAGCAAGGTGATGAAAGCGAAGTAGAGTGCTCCGATGATCGGGCTGTGTAGCAAGGCATGATCGGACATAAAAAGTCTCCCAGTTGGCTGACGCCCTGCGAAGAAAACGTATTTCGTATCAATTAGTTCCTTCCGAATTCAAAAAAGAAAGGCGCCTTTCGGCGCCCTTCTAGATGAGTTTGGTTGCATCAAGCCCGGCGGAGCAATCCCACCGCGGCGGAGATGACAAACAGAATAATGGCCGCCCAGAACAGCATCTGCGCGCCGCCCATCGCGGTGCCGGCGACGCCGCCGAAGCCAAGAACCGCCGCGACAATCGCGACGATGAGAAAAATAACTGCCCAGTGAAGAAGGCTACCCATGATCCGTTCCTTTCCGATTGTCATTTCGTGAGTTTTCGGCATCCGTTTTGGCCAATCGCTCAGTCGTGAAAAAAACGTTCGTGGCTCTAATTGGTTCCAGCGTGACAAGTTTTTGTCATAGCAAAACAAGGAATGCAGGAACCCGCCATTCTTTCCTGGCCTTGTTGAAGATAGACATCGGAACCCTTCCCGCTCCCAGGCGTTTTCCTTGCAAGTGGCGCACACAGTGCCACCGGCTTTTTCAAGCCAAACCGATTTCAACCGAAAGGACTGATGCAATGGGTTCGACTACCGACAAGATCAAGGGCATGGCCAACGAAGCGATGGGCAACGCCAAGCAGGTTGCCGGCCGCGTTCTCGACAAGCCGACGCTTGAGGCCGAAGGCTTCGCGCAGGAGCGCAAGGGCGAAGCGCAGCAGGCGCTCGGCAAGACCAAGGATGCGGTGAAGAAGGTGATCGACAAGGCCTAAGGGCTCGATCCCTTCCCAAAATAGGAAAGGCGGCGCAAGTCGCCTTTTTTATTGGCAGGAAAGACAATTACCAACAAAAAGCCCGTGCCGGTTTTGGCACGGGCTTTTCATGGTCACGGGCGCTTCTCAAGGCTTGGGTGCCGAATAAGGCAGCATGATCTCGAAATCACGTACGGTCTTGTCCGCTATCGCTGCGACATCGCCATTCGCAAGGCGAACGATGGTAAGATCGGGCCAAGCGACGAGCACGGAGCGCTGGCCGATGCCGAGGACACCGCCGACATCGATAATTGCGCTCGCGATCTTACCGTCAGTATCGATGAGAAGGTCGTGAACCTTACCGACCGGACGCCGGTCCTTGCGGATCTTGTCGAAATTCTTGTCTTCGAGCGGCGCCTCGCCGAGAGTCGCAATCTTTTCAGCGTTTTCTGCCACGGCCGCATAGACCGCAGCGCCATGAATTGCCTGAGCGGAAATGGCCGAGGACGAGCGCTGCATTGTCTCGGCCTTCTTTTGGGCCTCCGCAGGGGCTTTCGGCAGCGATGCTGCGCCGCTGTCCGGACCTTTCGGCGTCGGAATGAAGTCGGTCGGCTTGGGATAGGGCTCGGCATTTTGCGGCTTGTTGTCGAGCGACTGCGATAGCGCGGCGCTGCTCAAAAACAGCGAGAGAGAGGCCGATAACATCATCGCATGTTGCGATTTTAAGCTTTTCATCAGCTGATCCTCCATTGAGT
>JAVTWI010000235.1:0-7008 GCA_032229845.1 Rhabdaerophilum sp. | reverse complement strand
TGGGCAAGCGCGCCTGGCGCGGAGCTTTCCGATTGCTCACGCGCCCGGCGCGCATCGGCCGGGGTCTTGTTCCCCAGCGACGAGTGCGGCCTGACGTTGTTGTAGTCGTAGCGCCAGAGAGCCAGCGTTCTGCGGGCATCGGCCAGGGTGTCAAAGAATTCCTCGTTGAGGCATTCATCGCGCAGGCTGCCATTGAAGCTTTCGATGTAGCCGTTTTGCTGCGGCTTTCCGGGGTCGATGTAGTGCCATTCGACGCCATTATCGTTGGCCCATTGCAGGATGGCCCTGCTGGTGAACTCGGTCCCGTTGTCGCTGACGATGCAGGCTGGCTTGCCGTATATCCTGACCAGCGCATCCAGCTCCCGTGCCACGCGTGCACCCGAGATGCAGGTATCAGCGATCAGCCCAAGGTTCTCCCGGCAGCAGTCGTCGTTCACCGCCAGAATGCGGAACTTGCGGCTGGCCCCGAAGGTGTCGGACAGGAAGTCGAGGCTCCAGCGCTGGTTCGGGCGCAGCGGCGCAGGTATCGGTGTGCGGCTACCGCGTGCCCGCTTGCGGCCACGCCTGCGCCGAACCGAAAGCCCTTCCTCGCGATAGAGGCGGTAGAGCTTCTTCTCGTTCATGACCCAACCCTTGCGCTCCAGCATGATCCCAACGCGCCGATAGCCAAACCGGCGACGCTTCGCGGCGATCTTACGCATCTCTTCGCGGATATCCGGATGATCGGGCGGGCGCTCGCGCCGCACCGTCTTCGGATCGACACCAATCAGGACGCAGGCCCGGCGCTGCGAGATCGGATGACCCCGCATGGCCCGCAGCACTGCGTCCCGCCGCTGCATCGGTGTCGTCAGGGTTTTCCCAAGAGATCCTTCAGCACGACATTGTCGAGCATCGCATCCGCCAGCAGGCGCTTGAGCTTGTTGTTCTCGTCTTCGAGTTGCCTGAGCCGCTTGGCGTCCGAAAGCTCCATCCCGCCATACTTGGCCTTGAGCTTGTAAAATGTCGCCGGGCTAAGCCCATGCTTCCGGCACAACTCGGAGGTCGGCAGCCCCGCCTCCTGTTCTTTGATCATCCCGATGATCTGCGCGTCAGTGAAACGGCTCTTCCTCATATCGTCTGCTCCTTCTCAGGCTGGGCAGACTCTACATCAGAGCGAGGGACATTCCGGGGGGCAGGTCAAATCCAATATGATTCAAGTCGTTTGGTTCGTCAAGTATATAATCGCCCTTTTTTTATGCCGGTCCGTGCGGGTTTCGTCAGCCCGCGAGCAGCCGCCCCCGGACGGCGCGCTCGATCGTGAGCCCCATGAGCATCCAGATCGTCGCATGCGCGAGCAGCCAGGGCTTGTCGAGGATCAACGAATTGTAACTGTCGAAATAGGCGGTGCGCATCCAGTCGGAGAGGTGCACGGCGGGATGGAAATACAAAAGGTTGCGGAAGAATTCCGGCATATGCGAGGGGACGAACAGCACACCGCTCGTCAGCCACAGGAAGACGATGAACAGCGAGAAGAAGGTGATCCACTGAACGAACACCATCGCGATCATCGCGTTCAGGATGCCCATTCCGATTCCAACCCAGAAGGCGGCGAGCAGGGCCAGAATGGCCTGTGCCTTGTCGATGGGCATGAAATCGATATTGATGATCAGGACAATGATCACGAGACACGAGATGAAGAACTCGATGATGGCTCGGGAAAACAGGATATCGAGCATCTTGATGTTCGGGAACGCGAGCAGGGGGCGGTTGAGCGCGATTCCGAGCATGACAAAGCGTGCGGTGTAGGAAAACACCATGAACGGCACGATGCCGGTGGAGAACCAGATCGCCGAGCTTTCGCCGTAGGGTGCCACGCGCCCCATGGCCACGTTGAGCGAAACCAGAATGAGGATATGCGACAGCGGCCAGAGAATTGCCATCACAAAGGCCGGCGCCGAACCGAAACGCGTGCCGATGTCGCGCAGGATCAGGGCGAAAAGCACATTGCCCTGCGTCCGCAGCGTCTCGACGACGCTCATTCGGGAGGTCAGACCTGCCATTCCGCCCCCCGACCGATCCATTTGAACGTGGTTGTCACGACCGCCTCCCGCCTCACAGACGATGATCGTCGATCGCGGCGCAGATGAGCGCGAAGATCGACCAGAGGATCAGCAGCAGCAGGGGAACGATCAGGCTATAGGCAAGACGCTGCGGATACTTCGCTTCCTGCGGCAGGGTCGGCTGGACGAAAACGCTGACATAGACCTGCTTCTGCTCGGCTTTCACGCGGGCGCGGTCGAGCGCGCTCTCGGCAAGCACATACATCTTCTCCGCGAAGATCCGCTGGATTTCGAGTTTCTCGAAGCGGAGCAGGAACGAGGACAGCGTCGAGGCTTCGCTGTTCTTGGAGGTCAGTTCCTGCCTCAGCTGACCGATCTGCTCTTCCACCGCGTTCAGTTGCGCGGTCAGGGTTTTGACGGTCGGCGAATCCGGTTTCAGGTTGTGCGAGGCGATGGTGAGATCGTTCTGGATGCTGATCCGCGAAGCGAGCGCCTTCAACAGCAATTGCGAGATGTTGGATGCAGCCGCACCGGGGTCGAGGATGCCCTCACTGTCGCGCAGGGCCTTGAGATCGAACAAGGCCTTGCGCATGTTGGCTTCAGCCCGCCGGACTTCTTCCTCCGCCTTCGCGAGCGTATCCTGCCGTGCGCGCTCCGAGAGGTTGTTGACCAGTTTTTCGGTTGCGCTCAGCGCCGCAAGGGAAACGGCCTTGGCATCCTCCGGCGAGAAGGCCCTGACAAACAGGCTGACAATGCCGCTCGGCGCGTCCACCGCGGTGAACACCATGCCGCGCCAGTAATCCGTCAGTTCCTCGGCGCTGGCATTGCTTGGAAGGCGGGCCCAGAAATCGATTCCGGGCCGCGAATAGATCGCGCGCAGATCGACGGATTTGGAGATGTCCTCGATCGCCGATCGGCTGCGCAGGTATTGCACGACGACCATCGCATCCTGCGACGCGAGATTGGACGTGCCGGTCATCGCGGCGGACGACAACATGGATTTGACATCGTCGGTGACGGACTTGTTGTTGGGCGCATTGCGGATTGCAAACCGGGATTCGACGACGAACTGATCCGAGGCAAGCCAGGCGAAATAGAGAACCGATGCAAAAGACGTGACAACTACGAACAGGATGAAAGTCGCGAGATAGAACGGAATCTTCGGCATCGGGGCGGCAGCCAGCCGGAAGCGGGAGCCCTTTTCCGTCGGCACATACACGTCGATGATCTGTCCGCGCGCGCGGTCGAGCGCGCCTCTGCCGGGAGGGCTCTCGGTCTGGAATTCGACTGTTTTGGTCTGTTCGAGGACCTTCTCGTCCGACATGGCCTCCGGTTCCTGCCTCGTCCGCATCCAGCGTAAAATCGCGCAACGCCGCGCGATCTGCCAGACGCGCGCGGCCCTACATACCGCATTTCGGAACAATCGCTATAACGAGATTATGGCCGCTTTGTCGCAGGGGCGCCGTGCCGCATCAGATGATGTGGTCGGTGCGGCCTTCTCTCGCGCCGAACTCGATAAAGTGTCGGGTCGCCGCGTCCTCGTTGGTGCCGAATGCCGCACGGAGGTCGGCATAGTTGGCAAGATACTGGGCCGCATTGAAATTGTCGCGGGAACGCCCTTCCGCCTTGCCGTAGAGAATGAAATGGTCGATCGCGGCGGCCGTATCTGTCTGGAAAACGTTGATCAGATCCCGATAGCTCGCGATGTACTGGATGGGGTCGAACAGGGTCTTGTTGCGCCCTTCCTGATAGCCGAAGGCGACGTAATGATCGGTCGCGGCCTGGCTATTCCGGCCGAACGCATTGATGAGATCGTCGTAGGAGGCGATGTAGCGGAGGTTGTCGAAAGCATCGCGCGAGCGACCTTCGTTGCGTCCGGATTCGACATAGTGGCGCGCCAAGGCCTCGCTGTTGTTGCCGAAAGCCGCGAGAAGATCGGTGTAGGATGCGCCGTATTCCTTGAAATTGAACAGCCTGTTGCCGCGACCCTCGGCGTAGCCGAACCGGACATAATGCTCGGCCGTGCTATCCTGATTCGCGCCGAATGCACTGATCAGGTCGTCGAAGGAGCCGAGATAGATGTAATTGTTGAAGGTATCAATCGACCGGCCTTCGCGCGCGCCGAAGTTGAAATAGTGCTCCCATGCGGCTTGAGCATTGGGACCGATATTGGTCAGGAGATCGACATAGGAAGCCAGATAGTCGTAGGGTTTGAAAACCGGCGCTGTCGACGAATTGATGGTTTGGTCGGAAAAGCGCAGCAGTTCCACCGAGGCCAGCGTATCGATGCCTTCGCTCGTGCCGTTGCTGATCACGACCACCGAGTTGTTGTAGGTCACCAGCGAATAGGAAGCCCGCGCCCCGGTATAGATTGCGGTATCCGTGCCGTCGCCGCCATTGATCTGGTCATTGCCGCCGCCGCCAGTGAATGTGTCGTTGCCGCCGTTCCCCATCAGGAGATTGTTCGCGGCATTCCCGGTGATCGTGTCGTTGCCGGACCCGCCATATGCGATCTCGATCAGCGAGCGGGCGTCGCCGTTGTATTGAAGGGCGTTGAAGATGTTGCCAGGCGCCTTGTTGCCATTGCCGAGGTTCGCCAGCTGCGTATCGGACGTGATCGAGAAGAAGCCGGGGCGGAGATCGACCATCAGGTTGGTCGTGAAGTTCGAGAAATCGTAGGTGTCGGTTCCGTTGCCGTCCCAGATCGTCATGAAGATGCGGTTGCCGCCGGGCGCACCCTGACTGACGCCGTTGATGAACATCTCGCCCGTCGTCGGGCTCCAGCGGTAGGTCGTATCGCCGGAATTCGTATTGAAATTCGCACCATACATGGCCTGCAGCGCCGCGATGTCATACATCATGTATGTCTGGGCGTAGCCGTTGGTCTCGTTGGTGTAGCCGGTCAACGGACCGTTCTGATAGCTGCGGTAGGTCATGACAGAATAGGCCATCTGATCATAGGCCGATTGCATGGCTGTGCTGGCGGGACCGCCGGTTTCATGGCCGTGCTTGAGACCGAGCGCATGTCCCAGTTCGTGCAGAACCGTGGTCCAGGCATACTGTCCCTTCACCGGGGTCTGGTATTCGGAGTAGTTCCGCCCGTACCAGACATCGCCGCCCTTGGTACCGTTGGACGGGTAATAGGCATAGGCGGTGGGATTGGCGGAATCCGAAAACGCGGAGCGGATATCGGCCGGCGAACTGCCGGAGACTTCCTGTGTCGCCAGATTGGTGTACTGCGAGACGAGGCTCATCGCGTAGCGTGTCGCGGTCTTCAGGGCCGATGTCGCCTCGCCGAAGGTCGAGGCCTCGGCGTAGCCGGCCTCATACTGGCTGGCGGTGGAAGGAAACGAGAAACTGATCGTCCCGCCAGACCACTTTGAGCCGGAGAGCACACCGTCGATGTTGGTGTTGCCGGTCGCGCCCTGCGTCGTCGCTGTGGCGGGGCCCGCACCGCCATACACGGGTGATTCGAAGCCCGATGCCAGAAACCCCTGCTGGAACGAAGCGCTCGGGTCGCCATTGCCATTGAAATTCAATGCGTTCATCGCACAAATCTGGCACATCGAACAGCACTCCGGTTGCGTCGATCAAACGTAAGCTGAAATGGTTACACAAAGCTGCTTGTGCGGCAATATTGAGTACACCCTGGTTGGACAGATTTCGTAACGGTTTGAGCTGCTCTCCGGAGCTGCCGATCGGGTTGAACGGCATTCCAATAGATAGCGGCTTGGGGTCAGGCCCCGAGGGCGGTTCAAACCGAGGCATGGATCCATTTAGACCCTCCCCCCGGAACTGTTCAAACAGACCGAGCCAGCTCTGCGAGCGCGCGATGGACCTGCGCATAGACTGCGAGGTCCTTCTCGATGAGGTGATCGACCACACGGATGCGGCGGATGAGTTCGCCGGCGCTGCGCACCTTTTCGAAGGTCCAGATCTGCGGGATCACAGAAGGATCGGTTCCAAGCATCGCTCCCACCGCCTCGGTGTATTCGTAGGCGAAATCGCGGGTCCCGACCACGGCGAAATGGGCGAGAATATCCAGTGTCGAGGCGACGGCATTGCCGGAGGGCATCTCGTCCGGCGTCGTCGTCGTGAACTGTCGGACGAGGGGATTCGCGAGGAGCTGTGCCACGTCCATGGGCATCGCCAGCATGGCCTTTTTCAGCTTTTTCTCGTCTTCGAAATCGAGGCTTGCGGCGAAGGCAATCGCCGGAGCCAAACGCATTGCGTCGCGCTCGCCCAGATGCTGCGCGCCGATCTCCGACATCCTGGCGAGGACGAGAAGGCGTTCGGCAAGTTCCTCGTACGGATTCTGGATGAGGCACAGCCCGTCGAAGTTTTCTTCGATATACATCGAGAAATTCTTGTAGGCGATGCGGCCGCTCAGAAGAATCGAGCTGTAGTGATTCAGCAGGAACATCTGCGTCACGGTTTCGCGACCGAAACGCTCAAGTCCCTTCTCGAAATACTGGAACTGATGGCCGATCGCATTGTCCATCCGCCAGAGCGGATAGAGGCTGGTCTCGAACCGGATGACCCGGCGATGGATCTGGATCGGCATCGGCCGCCGGTAGATCGTGACGCCGCTGCCCTTCTCGACGACCGCGAACATGCCGTAGCCGCGCAGGGCCCAGTGGCCGACGAGGCGCATCAGCCGGTGCCAAGCCTCCTCGCGATTGAGCGCGCGGCCGCCGAGGAAACGGACGACATCGAGGTCGCTGCGCATCGCATGGATCGCGTCGAGATCATCGATCTCGGGACGGCGCAGGCGCAGGTTTTCGGTCTCGATCATGCCCGCTTTAACCATCGCCGGAGGAGCGCGCCAAGATGCGGACGGAAACTAGCCGAAAGTCGCAGGAATCGGCGATGAAATCCCTCGCGCTTCGAAAACCCATTCGCTACAACCCGATTCCGAACGCCGGGCGGCAGAAGCTGTTTCGAAACGCCCGCACCCGCCAGACATCCG
>JAVTWI010000234.1:0-7124 GCA_032229845.1 Rhabdaerophilum sp. | reverse complement strand
GGCGATCTCATCGAGCCGTCGCCGCGTGCCGGGCGTCGTCT
Source organism: Rhabdaerophilum sp. (assembly GCA_032229845.1). Classification (GTDB taxonomy): domain Bacteria; phylum Pseudomonadota; class Alphaproteobacteria; order Rhizobiales; family Beijerinckiaceae; genus Rhabdaerophilum. The sequence continues at coordinate 7,083 of JAVTWI010000234.1, read as the reverse complement.
CCTCCGGCAGCCGGTCCAGCGGATGGAAGCCGCACTCGACAATCTCGCGATCGGGAAGGCGCGGCCCGTCCTGCACGAAGTCGCGGACGAGGAACAGGGCGACATGGTCGCGTGGGGAAGCAGGGCCGTTGTTGTAAAGACCCACGAGCGCCGGCTCGCCCGTCAGCCGGATGTTGCCCTCCTCGCGCAGTTCGGTTTCGAGCGCCATGCGGAAGGTCTGCCCGACCTCGACGCCGCCGCCCGGCAGATGCCAGCCCGGAACATAAGAGTGGCGAACGAGGAACACCCGCCCGTCCGGGTCGAGCACCGCCGCGCGGACGCCGAGCGTCATGCCGCGCGAAAACCGGAACCAGAGGTGGATAGCCTTCCCCATCACGCGGCGATAAAGGCTCTGCGCGGGCTTGGAGATCGATTCGGTGCTTGACGCCGCCGCCGCTGCGGGCGACACGGAGCCCACCCCGCCCTCGCGCGCGAGACCTGTGTTTTGACCTTCCTGATCGCCCACCTGTCCGATCCTCACATTGGCCCGCTGCCGCCGCTGAAGCTTCGCCACCTCATGAACAAGCGGATGACCGGCGCACTCAACTGGCACGGCGCCCGCGCGACGATCCACAACATGGCGGTGTTCGCCGAGATCATCGCCGACATTCTTTCCCAAGCGCCCCATCACGTCGCATTGACCGGCGATCTCGTCAATATCGGCTTCGAACCGGAATTCCCGCAGGCGCTGGCGATGACGCGAGAATTGGGCGCACCGGACAGGGTCAGCATCGTGCCGGGCAATCACGACGCATATGTGCGGGGATCGCTCGCCGCCATGGAGCATTGCTTCGCCGCCTTCATGCAGGGCGACGGGCAGGCCGGTCCGGTCGTGTTTCCCTATCTCCGGGAACGCGACGGAATCGCCTTCATTGGCATCAATTCCGGCGTGCCCACCCTGCCCTTCATGGCCTCGGGCGAAATCGGTCAATATCAGCGGCAGGCCCTCGCGCGCGTGCTCGACGAGACGGCGGCGCGCGGGCTCTACCGTGTCGTGATGATCCATCATCCGCCGGTGCGGATCGCCTCCCGCTTCGGGCGCAGCCTGCGGGACGCCGACGCGTTCACCGAAGTTCTGGCACAGCATGGAGCGGAACTGGTGCTGCACGGGCACAACCACCGCCATTCGCTGCACTATGTGCAGGGTCCGGCCGGCGCGGTGCCGGTCCTCGGCGTTGCCTCCGCCTCCGCCGTGCCCGGAACGCCGGCGCATCGGGCGGAATACCACCTGATCCGCGTCGACGCCGCCGCACGGCGGACCGAGATTCAGCGCCGGGGCTTTTCGCCCGAAAGCGGCGGAATTCACGATATCGGCCTGCCGATTCGCTTCGCTGCCGGTTCCTGAATACGACTTCTTAAGAATGCTGAAGGCATGGTTATCCCAACTATCCCATGCCGGATGCCAAGAACGTGTCAGCCGCGGAAAAACTGGAACTCGTCACCGAGAAGGCGAATGCCACTTCACCCGAGCATCGGGAACCAAGCGCCGCGACGCAGCGCGTGCTGGACGCCATGACGCGTGCGGCGCTTCCTTACGATCTCCGGATGCTGCCGCCTCACGTTCGCACCGACGAGGAAATCGCCGAATTCTGTGATTGCGAAATCAACTTCGTCGTCAAGACCACGATCCTGCGCGGCAAGGCGACCAAGAAGCCGATGCTTCTCATCCAGTCCGCCGCTTCGAAAATGAGCGAAAAACATGTCGGGCTACTGGTCGGCGAGAACCTCCAGCGCGCCGATGCCGAGTTCGTCCAGCGGTTGACGGGATACCCGATCGAGAGCGTGCCTCCGCTCGCCCATCTCAACCGCGTCCCGGTCCTGCTCGATAGCGCCCTGATGCGATTTGCACGGGTCTGGTGCCCTGCCGGCAGCCCGGATGCGATCTGCTCCGTGCCGACCCTCGTGCTCGCGCGGGCGATTTCCGCCCGCGTCGTGCATCTCGATGGCGGTCACTAAGCGCCAGTATTTCCCTAGGCCTTGGGCGCCTCGTCCTTGACGCCGAGCTTCTTCTGAAGGCTCGTCGACGAGGTCGTGTACTGGAAGACCAGCCGTTTCTCCGGATAGACGTAGCGGTGCACCTTCTGGGCCGCGAGCGCCGCCTCGTGAAACCCGGAGAGGATGAGCTTCAGCTTGCCCGGATAGGAGTTGATGTCGCCGACGGCGAAGATGCCCGGCACATTGGTCTCGAACTTCTCCGTATCCGCCGGGACGAGGTTCTCGTGGAGATTGAGCCCCCAGTCGGCGATCGGTCCGAGTTTCATCGTCAGGCCGAAGAACGGCAGCATCACATCGGCGTCGATCGTGAATTCCGCACCGTCGTTGCCCCGGCAGATCGCCTTCGCGAGTTGCGGCGCGGCGCCTTCGAGCCGCATCACCTGGCCGATCCTGAGGTCCATCTGTCCGTCCGCGACCAGCTTGCGCATCTGCTCTACCGAATGCGGCGCGGCCCGGAAATCGTCGCGCCGGTGCATCAAGGTCACGCGCTCGGCGATCGGCTGCAGGTTGAGCGTCCAGTCGAGCGCCGAATCGCCGCCGCCGACGATCAGCACCTTCTTGCCGCGGAACTGTTCCATCTTGCGCACGGCGTAGAACACCGAACCACCTTCATAAGCCTCGATGCCCTCGATCGGCGGCTTCTTGGGCTGGAACGAGCCGCCGCCAGCGGCAATCACCACCGTCTTCGCCTCAAAACAGGTGCCGGCATCGGTGGCGACGCGGAAGAGCGGCGCTTCCGTCGTGCCGATCGGTTCAAGGCTTACGACCATCTCGCCGTGATGGAAGGTGGGGCTGAAAGGCGCGATCTGCTGGAGAAGGTTATCGGTCAGCTGCTGGCCGGTGACGACGGGAAAGCCGGGAATGTCATAGATTGGCTTCTCGGGATAAAGTTCGGAGCACTGCCCGCCGGGTTTCGAAAGAATATCGACGAGATGCGCGCGGATATCGAGGAGCCCCAGTTCGAACACGGCGAACAGGCCCACAGGCCCCGCGCCGACAATCAGGCAATCGGTCTTGATCGTTTCATCGGTCATCAAAAGAACTCCGGAAGGGCGGGCGCGACGCCGGCAGGATCGGGATTTGCCGCTTCATGGCGCAAAGCACCGGCCGAAGGCAAGAACATACCCCGCCGGGCCGCACAAAACTTGACTTTCCTCAATCCACCCATCCCACCTGCCGCCGCCCAGCCCTCGCCTTCCGCGCGCGATGACCTATGATGATGCTTGGGAAAGCGACGCACACGGAAGCCCGATGGATTTTCTCGACGACTACTGGCTCCGCCCGGACCCGCAAGATCCGCGCCTCTCGGTCTCCGTTCAGGGGCTGAACGAGGCCGGGGAGAAGGTCGAGACCCGCGTCACGGTGGAGCGGCCCCTGACCCTGTTCCTCAATTCGCGCGAGATCGTCACGATGATGACGATCGGCGATCACCCGGAATATCTGGCGCTCGGCTACCTGCTCAACCAGAACATGCTGAAGCCGGAAACGCCCGTGAGCGGCATCGATTATGACGACGACCTCGGCGTCGTGGTCGTCCGCACCGAAACCGAGACTAATTTCGAGGAAAAGCTGAAGAAGCGGACCCAGACCTCGGGCTGCGCGCAAGGCACGATCTTCGGCGACCTGATGGACGTCATCGAGAATGCCCGCCTGCCGGCGACACCGATGCGGACCTCGTGGCTCTACCGCCTCACCCACAAGATCAACCAGACCCCCTCGCTCTATCTCGAATCCGGCGCGATCCACGGCTGCATCCTTGCCGAGCAGGATCGCCCGCGCGTCTATCTGGAGGATGTCGGCCGTCACAACGCCGTCGACAAGATCGCCGGCTACATGCAGCGCCACGCGATCGACCCCACCGACAAGATCTTCTACACGACCGGGCGCCTCACCTCGGAAATGGTCATCAAGACCGTGCGCATGGGCATCCCCGTGCTGGTCTCGCGTTCGGGTTTCACGGCCTGGGGCGTCGAACTCGCCCGCAAGGCCGGGCTCACGCTGATCGGCCGCGCGCGCGGCAAACGCTTCGTCGTTCTCTCGGGCGAGGACCGGCTGATCTTCGACCAGGATCTGGCCTACGTCGAGGAGGAGAGCGCACGCCACCGCCGCAAGGGCAGCTTCGATCGCGAGGCGGTGGAATGAAGAAGCCGAAACTGGCCGGCGTGGTGCTGGCGGGCGGGCGCGCCACCCGCATGGGCGGTGGCGACAAGCCGCTTCTGGAAATCGGCGGACGCACGATCCTCGCGCGCGTGCTCGAACGGATCGCCCGCCCGGACATGCCCATCGTGCTCAATGCCAACGAGGACCCCGCGCGTTTCGCGGCCTTCGGCCTTCCGGTCGTTGCCGATGCGATGGCGGATTACCCCGGACCGCTCGCCGGCATCCTCGCCGGGCTGGATTGGGCCGCCGGGAACACCGGGGCCGACCTTCTGCTCTCGGTACCCGGCGATTGCCCCTTCATTCCGCATGATCTCGCCGAGCGCCTGATCGAGGCGCGCGACAAGGCCGGAACGCCCTTTGCCTGCGCCGCGTCCGGCGGCTGGACCCACCCGGTCATCGGCCTCTGGCCGCTGGCGATGCGCGAGGACCTGCGGCAGGCGCTCGCCAGCGGCGAACGCAAGATCGACCGGTTCACGGGGCGCTTCGGCTGCGCCGCCGCCGAATGGCCGATCGGCGACTGCGACCCGTTCTTCAATGTCAACACACCCGAGGAACTCGCCGAGGCCGAGCGCCTCGCCCCTCTTGTCGCGGCCTCGCCGCCGAACACGCAGCCGCGATGAAGCCGGTTGTCTTGTCGCTCGATTCTTTTTTCGCATTTTCTTCACGCGAACCGGTATCCACTTCGCTCGAAAATGCTCTAATGTCTGACCTCAATCGGCGGCCAGCGAACCGCCGACCTCAGGGAACGGAATTTCGGGGAGCGGTATAATGAAGTCCTTTGTTCTTGCCATTGCGTCGCTGGTGGTCATCGCGGTCGGAGCGTCGACGCTGCTCAATTCGGGCTACCAGAAGTCCGCCGCCGAGGCGTACGTCACGCAGGGCGCACGCGTGGGTGCCGCGCACTGATCCGGGTGGTCAGTTCCTAGGCCATCAGGGCCGCGAACGGGTAGTAGTTGACCTGTTCGCCCGGTTCGACCCTCACGCGCTCTTCTTCCAGCTCGATGAAGCCGTCGCTTTGCGTCAGCGACGAGATCAGCGCGGCGCCATCTTTCGGAAAACGCCGAGCGACCGGCGCGCCGCCTTCCGCCATGATGCTGACCCGCACGTATTCGCGGCGATCGGCTTTCTTCCGGTAACCGAACCCGGCGGAGACCTGCTGCGGCTGCGGCCGACACGGCCGCGCGCCTTGCAGCATGTCGAGCACCGGTCCGACGAACCGCGTGAAGGTCACGAAGACCGCGGCCGGATTACCCGGCATGCCGAGGAAGCTGCGGCCGCGGATGGTTCCCATTGCGATCGGCCGGCCAGGCTTGATGGCGAGACGCCAGAAATCGAGCTTGCCCACGGCTTCCGTCGCGGCTTTCACATGGTCCTCCTCGCCGGTCGAAACCCCGCCGCTGGTGAGGATCGCGTCGCAGCGTTCGGCTGCCTCGTCGAGCGCCCGCGCGATTGCGGCGCGATTGTCGGGCAGGATGCCGAGATCGACCGGCTCCATCCCGCGATTGGCAAGCAGGGCCAGCAGCATCGGGCGGTTGGCATCGAACTGCGCACCGGGGGGCAGCACCGGAGGTTCATCGCCGCTTAGCGGCTCGACGACCTCGTTGCCGGTCGAGAACACCGCGACCCGCAAGGGGCGCCGGACGGGCAGTTCCGCTAGTCCCGTCGCCGCGCAGGCCGCGAGATCGTGCGGCCGCAACCGCTCGCCCGCCGGCAGCCAGACCTCTCCGGCGCGGAAATCCTCGCCGGCAAAACGCCGATTGGCGCCGACCGCCAGGCCGGACGGAAGCAGGACATCCCCGCCTTCGAGCGTCACGTCTTCCTGCATGAAGACGGTATCCGCGCCAGCCGGCATCGGTGCGCCGGTAAAAATGCGGATCGCGGTGCCCGTCGTGATCGGTGGGACGTCTCGGCGGCCCGCTGCTATGCGCTCCATGACAGGAAGGCGGGTAACGGCGCCAGATACGAGGTCCGCATGGCGAACGGCGTATCCGTCGACCGCGGAATTGTCGAAGGCCGGAACGGAGATCCGGGCCGCCAGTGGTGCGGCACTCACGCGGCCGAGCGCACGCGCGACCGGGACCGTCTCGACGGCGCTTGCCGCCTCAAGCCGCGCCGCGAGATCGTCGAGCGCGTCGTCGAGACGCCGGAGCTTGCCGCCGAACGCGAAGCTGTCACTGCTCAGCTGAGCCACATCGATCTCCCAAAGCCCCTCTCCCCGGCACGACCCTGCCGAGGACCCTAGGTCGGCGGGAAGACGGAGGCAACGGGCCGGGCGAACCGCTCGACGAAATCCGCGATGCGCTCGATGTCATCCAGGCCCGCCTGCGGCAGCGCGATATCGGGATACGGCGCGTCAGTGGCAATCGCGACGATCATCGGATCCTCCGGGTGCAGCGGCGGCTTTCCGTTCGCGGCGCGAAACACCTCGATCTTGGGATGCGTCTCGCGCTTGAAGCCTTCGACCAGCACAAAATCGACCGGAGCCAGCCGGGCGAGCAGGTGCGGCAAGGTCCACTCCTCTTCCCCGCGCAATTCGTGGAGAAGGGCAAAGCGATTGCGCGAACTGATCAGCACTTCGCTCGCGCCGGCAAGCCGGTGGGCATGGCTATCCTTGCCGGGATGATCGACATCGAAGGCGTGATGCGCATGCTTGAGGGTGGAAACACGCGCACCCCGCCGGATGAGTTCCGGAATAAGCCTGGCGAGCAAGGTCGTCTTGCCGGCGCCGCTCCAACCGGCGATGCCGATCATGCGGATCGTGGGTCGTTCCAAATCGCGGTCCTGTCGTCTGGGAAACAAGAAAGGGCGCCTGCGGCGCCCTTTCTGGCATCCTTCATCGGGAATGTCACTCTGCGGGCTGGGCCGCACCTGAAATGCGCGAGCCGGACT
>JAVTWI010000233.1:0-7140 GCA_032229845.1 Rhabdaerophilum sp. | reverse complement strand
CCTTCCGCCGCCAGCGCCGCCTCGATATGGGCGAAACGGCGCATGAACTTGCGGTTCGTGCCTTCGAGCGCGGCCTCGGGGTCGATATCCGCGTGCCGCGCCAGATTGGCGATCACGAACAGCATATCACCGATCTCATCCGTCAACGCAGCCTTGTCGTTGCGGTCGAGCACCTCCTCGACCTCGGTGATTTCCTCGCGCAGCTTGGCGAGCACGGCCTTGGGATCGTTCCAGTCGAAGCCGACGGCGCTCGCCTTCTGTTGGAGCTTGACGGCGCGCTTCTGGGCGGGGAGGGCAAGGGGCACGCCGTCCAGCAGGCTGGTCCGCGCCGGAGCCGCATCGCCGGCGGCCTTGCGCGCAGCTTTCTCGGCGCGCTCCTCGGCCTTGATCGCCTCCCAGAGTTCCTTGACCTCGCCGGGATTGCCGGCCGAGCGATCCCCGAACACATGCGGGTGACGGCGGATCAGCTTGGTGGTGATCGCCTCCACGACATCGGGGAAGGCGAAATACCCGGCCTCGCTGGCCATTTGCGCATGGAATACCACCTGCAGCAGCAAGTCCCCCAGTTCGTCGCAGAGATCGACCATATCGCCGCGCGCGATGGCGTCGGCGACCTCGCAGGCTTCCTCGATCGTGTAGGGGGCGATGGTCGAGAAATCCTGCTTTATGTCCCACGGACAGCCGGTTTCCGGGTCGCGCAGCGCCGCCATGATCTCAAGCAGGCGCGCGATATCCCTCGCAGGTATTGTCTTCCCCGGTGTCATGATTCCGGTCCCCGTCGTTGGCGTCGCGCGAGTTGACCCGCGAGGGACCAATTTCAGCAATCACCTCGTCGAGGCAAGAGAGAAAGCTGTCAATTCCGGTGGGAAGTCGCCGCCCGGCCAGAACCTGAACCTGAAGCGACCGCTGTTCGAGGATCGGATGCGCGATCGGCAGGGCGACAAGCCGCCCGGCCTTGACCAGTTGCGCCATGGTCAGATAGCTCGCGACCGAAATTCCCTGTCCGCTCAGCGTCATCTGCCGGATGATGGATGAACTGTTGGCGACAACCACGGGGCGGACGATGACGCCCTCATGCGCGCAGGCCATGTCGAAGAGCTGCCGGACGGTCGTGTCCTGGTTCATCAGGTAGATCGGCACCTTGGCGAGGTCGGCGATCGAAAGGTCGTGCGTGTGCCGTGTCAGCGGGTGTTCGGGAACCGCGAAGGCGAGAATGGCGCCGTCGAGCCGGCGGATGACACGGATCTCCGCCTCCGGCGCGAGCGTGAATGTGATGCCAATATCCGCCTCGCCCGAGCGGATGCGCTGGCTGACACGGTGCGTGCCGGGAATGCTGACGATAACCTGCATGCCCGGATGGTGCCGTTGCAGCCGCGCAATGGCCTCCGGCAGCACATATTGCGCCACGCCTTCGACCGTATCGATCCGCAGGGTCGCGCTTTCATGTCCGCCCAGACGGCGGATATCGGCAACGATCCGCTCGGCCTCAAGTTCCTGCCAACGCGCGTGCGTCGCGAGGATCTCGCCGGCCTGTGTCAGGCGCATCCCCCGTGCGTGGCGTTCGAAAAGCGCGGTGCCGACCAGCAGCTCAAGGCCGGCGATCTGCCGTGAAATGGCCGAACCGGCGACATTGAGCGCCTGCCCGGCGGCCTGAACCGAACCCAGCCTGGCGACGGCCGAAAAATAGCGGAGGGCCGTGCTATCCATGGCTTCATCATCCTGCATAAGATGGCATCATTGCCGCAATGGCAACGCTACCATCTAAACATTCTTATTGTGGCACGACAAGCGACAGGGCAGTGTGGTGCAAGATTGTATGCAGGACGGATAGAACAGGCGCCAAGCCGCCGTTCCGGCACCAAAAACGGGAGATGTCGATGCGAATTTTCAAGTCCATTACTGCGAAATCCGGGCTCGTCGCCTGCAGCGTTCTGGCCGGCGCGCTGATGCTGGCGTCTCCGGGCGCCCAGGCCGGCAAGAAAGACGATACGCTGCGCTTTGCCTATGATCAGGTGCCCGAGAGCGTCGATCCGTATTTCAACAACGTCCGTATCGGCGTCATCATCAGCCAGCTCACGTGGGATACGCTGATCTTCCGCGATCCGAAGACCAATGAATACACCGGTTCGCTCGCCAAGAGCTGGAAGTGGATCGACGACAAGACGATCGAGTTCGAACTGCGCGAAGGCATCAAGTTCCATAACGGCGAGGCGTTCGACGCGGACGATGTCGTCTACACCATGAACTTCGTGGCGAAGCCGGAAAACAAGGTCGTCAATCAGGCCAACGTCAACTGGATCGCCGGCGCCGAGAAGATCGACAAATACAAGGTCCGCCTCAAGCTGAAGCGGACCTTCCCGGCCGCGATCGAATACCTCGCCGGTCCCGTGGTCATCCATCCGAACGAATATTACGAGAAGGTCGGCCCCAAGGGCATGAACGAGCACCCGGTCGGCACCGGACCGTACAAGATCGTCGAGCATGTGCCCGGCAAGGTCGTCAAGTTCGTCGCCAACCCGGATTATCCGGCCGCGCTCGGCAAATCGGCCCCCCACATCAAGAACCTCGAAATCCGCTTCCTGCCGGACCGCCAGACGCAGGTCGCCGAGGTGATGGCCGAGAACCTCGACCTGATCATGGGCGTTCCGGTTGATCAGGCGCTCGGACTGAAGGCCGTTCCGACCCTCTCGGTGCAGGAAGGCGAGACGATGCGCATCGTCTTCATCTCCTTCAACACCCTCGACGATACGCCCCTGCCGGCCCTGAAGGACGTCAACGTCCGCCGCGCGATCGCCCACGCCATTCCCAAGGCGCAGATGGTCAAGGAACTGGTGGGTGAAAAGGCGCGCGTCATCAACGTGATGTGCTTCCCCACGCAGTTCGGTTGCGACGATTCCAAGGCGCCGAAATACACCTACGATCCGGCCAAGGCCCGGGCCATGCTCAAGGAAGCGGGCTATGTCGGCGACAAGAAGATCACGGTCGATCTTTTCGCCTACCGCAACCGCGACCAGAGCGAGGCCATGATCGGCGCGCTGCGCAACATCGGCATCACGGCGAACCTCAAGTTCATGCAGTATGCCGCGATGCGCGACCAGCTCCGCCAGCATAAGGCCGCGATGGCGCATCAGACCTGGGGTTCGTTCTCGGTCAACGACGTCTCGGCCTCGACGCCGGTTTACTTCAAGTTCCTCGCCGACGACATCAACCACGATCCGGAAGTCCGCGACCTTCTTGAGAAGGGCGATTCCTCGGTCGATCCCGCTGTGCGCAAGGAAGCCTATGCCAAGGCGCTCGGCCTTATTCAGGATCGCGCGCTCGCCGTGCCGCTCTATTCGCTGACGACGCACTACGTCGCCAACGGCGCGCTCAAGTTCGAGACCTATCCGGACGAGATTCCGCGCTTCTGGGAAATGGCCTGGAAGTAACGCCGTCTCCGACGCTCTCCCCCGGGGGAGCCTGCTTTCGGGCAGGCTCCTCTCCTCTTCCGGTTAGAGGCCCGCCATGCTGGGATATTGCCTGAAACGACTGGGCACAGCGTTTCTCGTGGCTTTGTTCGTCTCAATCCTGAGCTTCGTGCTGTTGCGCATGTCCGGTGACATCGCCATCGCGATCGCCGGGGAGGGCGCGCAGGAAGCCGACATCGAACTCGTCCGCAAGGCCTACGGGCTCGATCGGCCGCTGATCGTCCAGTATCTCGATTGGCTCTGGCAGGCGGCGCGCGGCAACTTCGGCGAGTCGCTCTACTTCAAGTCGCCGGTGATGGGCATCATCGCCGACAAGATCGGCACGACGATTGTCCTTTCGCTCACGTCACTGGCCTTCGCTCTGGCGATCGGCATTCCCCTCGGCGTGCTGGCGGCAGTCTATCAGGGCGGTCTCATGGACCGGATCGCGCTTGCCATCGCCGTCACGGGGCAGGCGCTGCCGAACTTCTTCTTCGCGCTCGTCCTCATCATGCTGTTCTCGGTCAAGCTGCGCTGGCTGCCGGTTTCGGGCAGCAGCACCTGGGCGCATTTCGTGCTGCCCACCATAGCGCTCGGCTATTACATCACGCCGCCGTTCATGCGCATCGTCCGCGCCGGCATGGTGGACGCGCTCGAGATGGATTTCGTCCGCACCGCGCGCGCCAAAGGCTTGTCGAAGGCCCGTGTGGTGCTCAAGCACGCGCTTTCCAATGCGCTGGTGCCGGTGGTGGCGCTGGCGGGCGTTCAGCTCGGCCTGCTGCTCGGCGGCTCGATCGTTATCGAGACCATTTTCGCCCTCGATGGCCTTGGCTATCTCGCCTACGAGTCGATCACCCACAAGGATTTCCCGGTGACGCAGGCCATCCTGCTGATGCTGTCGGTCGCCTATGTGCTGCTGACGCTCACCTCCGACCTCATCAATGCGTGGATCGATCCGCGCATCCGCGTGCATTGAGGCGACGATGACCCGCTTGACCCACATTGCCCGGAAAGTCGTCGCCCATCGCGGGCTGACGATCGGCCTCGTGCTGCTCGCCGCCATCTGCGCGATGGCGATCTTCGCCCCGCTGATCGCACCGTTTGATCCTTACGATCAGGACCTGTCGCGTCGCCTGATCCCGCCGTTCTGGAGCGCCAAGGCCAATGCGGCGCATTGGCTCGGCACCGACAACCTCGGCCGCGACTATCTCTCCCGCCTGATTTACGGCGCGCGGATCTCGCTGCTGATCGGCTTCGCGGTGATGGTCATCTCCGGGCTCATCGGCACGGTGCTTGGCCTGCTCGCCGGCTATTTCGGCGGCAAGGCCGATCTCTTCATCACCTTCCTGATCACGACGCGCCTTGCGATCCCGGTCGTGCTGGTCGCGCTGGCGGTCGTCGCGATGGTCGGCGGCTCCCTGACGGTGGTGATCCTCGTGCTCGGCTTCCTGAAATGGGACCGCATCGCGGTGGTGATGCGTGCGGCGACCCAGCAGGTGCGCTCGCTCGATTATGTCGCCGCGGCGCAGGCAGCCGGCGCGAGCGTGCCGCGCATCATCCTGCGCGAGGTGCTGCCGAACGTCTTCCCGCAGCTCGTCGTGGTGGCGACGGTGGAGGCCGCCAGCGCCATCCTGCTCGAAGCGGCGCTCTCCTTCCTCGGCTTGGGCGTGCAGCCGCCCCTGCCGTCCTGGGGGCTGATGATCGCGGAGGCGAAAACCCTGATGTTCTTCGCTTTCTGGATGATCGCCGTGCCCGGCACGCTGCTCGCCATCCTCGTCTTCGCGATCAATCTCGTCGGCGACGGCCTGCGCGACGTGATCGTTCCCAAGGGGAGGGGCTGATATGGGAACGCTTGAAAAAAGCGAAGCGCCGCTCCTGCGCGTCTCCGGCCTCCGGGTCGATATCGCGACGCCGCGCGGCACGCTACGCGCCGTGCGCGGCATTTCCTTCGACGTGAAGGCGGGCGAGACTTTCTGCCTCGTCGGCGAATCCGGCTGCGGCAAGTCGATGACGGCGATGTCGATCATGGGCCTTCTGCCCAAGGTCGCGACCCGCTCGGTGGACGAACTCTCCTACGAGGGCCGCAAGCTCGATCTCGCCGCCGCGCAAGCCCTCAACGGCGACCGCATCGCCATGATCTTCCAGGAGCCGATGACCTCGCTGAACCCGATCTTCCAGATCGGCGATCAGCTCATGGAAGGCTACCTGCGCCACAAGAAGGCGAGCCGCGCCGAGGCGCGCGAGCGGGCGCTCTATCTTCTCGACAAGGTCGGCATCGCCAATGGCGCGGAGCGGCTCAAGCAATATCCGCATCAGCTTTCCGGCGGCCAGCGCCAGCGCGTGATGATCGCGATGGCGCTGATGTGCGGGCCGAAGCTGCTGATCGCGGACGAGCCGACGACCGCGCTCGACGTGACCATTCAGGCGCAGATCCTGCACCTGCTGGCGAGCCTCCAGCGCGAGTTCGATCTCGGCCTGATGCTCATCACGCACGATCTCGGCCTCGTCGCCCGCATCGCGAACCGCGTCGCGGTGATGTACGCCGGCGAAATCGTGGAGGAGGGCAGCGCCGAGGCCGTGTTCCGCGCGCCGCGCCACCCCTATACGCGCGGGCTGATGGACTGCATCCCCGTGCCGGGAAAGACCAAGCCGGGCGAGGCGCTGGGCGCCATTCCGGGCGTCGTGCCCTCGCTGATCGGCGAGGTCTCGGGCTGTGCCTTCCGCGACCGCTGCGCGCTCGCCCTGCCGGCCTGCGCCGGAGCCATACCGGAAGAAGGCGATGCGAGCCATCGCTGGCGCTGCCTCCGGGCAGGGGAGGCCGCATGATGCCGAAAAGTGGGAACCGGTTTTCGGCGATCGTCGCGCGGCCTTTGATTCATGGAGTTTTCGCATGACCATGATGCCGCTCCTTTCGATCAAGGCCGTCGCCCGGCGTTTCGCCATCCCGCAGGGGATGTTCAAGCCGCCGAAGATCCTCAACGCCGTCAACGGCATCGACCTCGACATTGCGCCAGGCGAGATCGTCGGCATCGTCGGCGAATCCGGTTGCGGGAAATCGACGCTCGGCCGCATCGTCACCGGGTTGATGCCGGCGAGCGAAGGCACAATCACGCTCGGCGGGCGCGACGTCTCGACCATTCCGCGCCTCGAACTCGCGCGGCTGGTCCAGCCGATCTTCCAGGACCCGTATTCCTCGCTCAATCCGCGCCGTTCCATTGCCGGAACGGTTGCCGAGCCGTTGCATATCCATTCTGTCGGCAATGCCTCCGAGCGGCTCGACAAAGCCGTGGCGATGCTCGATCGCGTCGGGCTGCCGAGCCGGTTCGCGAACCATTTTCCGAGCCAGCTTTCCGGCGGCCAACGCCAGCGCGTCGCCATCGCCCGGGCGCTGATCCTCAACCCGCAGCTCATCGTCTGCGACGAGCCAACCTCGGCGCTTGACGTTTCTGTTCAATCTCAAATCCTCAATCTTCTTATGGAATTGCGGCGCGATTTTAATCTGACTTATCTGTTCATCTCGCACAATCTCGCCGTCGTCGAACACATCGCCGACCGGGTGGGCGTGATGTATCTCGGCCGCATTGCCGAGATCGCGCCGGCGGCCGATCTCTTCGCCCAGCCGCGCCATCCCTATTCGCAGGCCCTGCTCAATTCGGTGCTGACGCCGGAGCCGGGGGCAGGGGTGCCGGATATC
>JAVTWI010000232.1:0-7148 GCA_032229845.1 Rhabdaerophilum sp. | reverse complement strand
TGCCGAGGTGGAAGGCAAGGCCCTGCTTTTCCAGCAAGCGCTGGGTCTGCTTGGCGACCTCGCCGTCCATGCCCGGCAGGATGCGGTCGAGGAATTCGATCACCTCGACCTTGGCGCCGAGACGACGCCAGACCGAGCCCAGCTCCAGCCCGATCACGCCCGCGCCGATCACGATCATCTTGCCCGGCACCTTGCCGAGTTCAAGCGCGCCGGTGGAGGAGACGACCTGCTTCTCGTCGATGGCGACGCCCGGAAGCTGCGTCACCTCCGAGCCGGTGGCGATGACGATATTCTTCGCTTCCAGCACCTGCTTGGTGCCATCGGCGGCGGTAACTTCCACCTTGCGAGAAGAATCAGAACTTCCGGCGACGATGGTGCCGAGACCGTGGAAGGCGTCGATCTTGTTCTTCTTCAGGAGAAAGCCGACGCCCTGCACGTTGGCATCCACGGTATCCTGCTTGTGCTTCATCATCGCCGGCAGGTTGAGCTTCGGCGCCGGCACGTCGATGCCGAGCGCGGCAAAGCCGTGGCCGGCTTCATCGAACAGTTCGGAGGCGTGCAGCATCGCCTTGGAAGGAATGCAGCCGACGTTGAGGCAGGTGCCGCCATGCGTCTTGCGCTTTTCGACGACCGCGACCTTGAGGCCGAGCTGGGCGGCGCGGATGGCACAGACATAGCCGCCGGGGCCGGTGCCGATGACAATGAGATCGTAAGCCATGATCTTTTCCTTGCAATTCGGGCCGGCGCGACCTAGCGCCCGCCGGAAACCGTGATGAGCGAGCCGACGGCGTAGGAAGCCTTGTCGGAAACGAGCCAGCGCACAGCCTCGGCGATTTCCTCCGCCGTGCCGCCACGCTTGATCGGGATGGTGTTCTTCAGCGTCTCGATGCGATCGGGAATGCCGCCCGAGGCGTGGATATCGGTCTCGATGAGGCCGGGCTGGACACCGTTGACGCGGATGCCCTCGTTCGCGACCTCACGGCCGAGACCGAGCGTGAAGGCGTCGATCGCGCCCTTGGCCGCTGCATAATCGACATATTGCCCCGGCGCGCCGAGCCGCGGGGCAATGGACGACAGGTTGACGATCGCGCCACCCTTGCCGCCGAGCCGCGTCGACATGCGCCGGATCGCCTCGCGCGCGCAGAAGAACGAGCCCATCACGTTGATATCGAACATGCGCCTCAGGCGCGCGGTCGACATCTCGACCACGGGCTGGGCGACATCGACCACGCCGGCATTGTTGACGAGCGCCTTCAGCGTCCCGAGCTTGTCGGCAGCCGCGAAGATCGCGGCGACATCCGCCTCGTTGGCGACATCGCCCTGCACCGCGACGGCCTCGCGGCCCCCGGCGACGATCGCGGCGACAACCTCGTCCGCGGCGGCCTTGTTACCGGCGTAATTGACGACGACGTCATAACCATCCTCGGCAAGGCCGAGGGCGCAGGCGCGGCCGATGCCGCGGGAACCTCCGGTGATGATCGCGACATTCGCCATGCGAGAGCTCCCTAGGCTTTTGGCGGCACCAAATCGGCCAGCCGGTCGATGACGGTTGCCAAGCCGACCGGATTGAGGGTCTGCCGGCTATCGTTGGGCCAGGCCCAGATCAGCGTCGCCAGCAGTTCTGTCACCGGCTTGGGCGGTGAGGACCCGACAAGACGCCGAATCCTCTCGTCGATATCGGGGCCGAACACCTCGAGATTGTGGACCACGATATCCGTAATCGGATCCTCACCCGGCCGGCCGCCACCCATGGCAATCAGAGATCCATCACGAGACGCGCCGGGTCTTCCAGCGATTCCTTGACGCGCACGAGGAAGGTGACAGCCTCCTTGCCGTCGACGATGCGATGATCGTAGGAGAGCGCGAGATACATCATCGGCCGGATCTCGATCTTGCCACCGACGACGACCGGGCGTTCCTGGATCTTGTGCATGCCGAGAATGCCGGACTGCGGCGCATTGAGGATCGGGGTCGACATCAGCGAGCCGTAGATGCCGCCGTTGGTGATGGTGAAGGTGCCCCCCGCCATCTCCTCGATCTTGAGCTGGCCGTCACGCGCACGCTTGCCGAAATCGGCGATGGTCTTCTCGATCCCGGCGAGGCCGAGATGATCCGCGTCGCGCAGCACCGGCACGACGAGGCCCTTCTCGGTGCCGACCGCGATGCCGACGTGGTAGTAATTCTTGTAGATGACATCGGTGCCGTCGATTTCGGCGTTGACGCCCGGCAGCTCCTTCAGCGCCTGCACGCAGGCCTTCACGAAGAAGCCCATGAAGCCGAGCTTCACGCCGTGCTTCTTCTCGAACAGGTCCTTGTACTGGTTGCGCAGCGCCATGACGGCGGTCATGTCGACCTCGTTGAAGGTCGTCAGCATCGCGGCGGTGTTCTGGCTCTCCTTGAGGCGGCGCGCGATCGTCTGGCGGAGCTTCGACATCTTCACCCGCTCCTCGCGGGCGGCGTCATCGGCCGGCGAAGCGGCGCGCGGCGCGGCAGGAACAGGGGCGGGAACCGGTGCCTTGGGTGCCGAAGCGGCTGCGATCATATCGCCCTTGGTCACGCGGCCATCCTTGCCCGAGCCGGCGACACCAGCGGGATTGATGCCGGTCTCGGCCGCCATGCGGGCAACCGCCGGGCCGTTCGGGGCAGCAGCGGCCGGCGCGGGCGCCGGAGCCGGTGCCGCAGGCGCGGCAGCCGCAGCGGCGACAGCGCCGGCGCCACCGGCAGCGATGGTGCCGAGCAACGCGCCGACGCCGACGCTCTCGCCGTCCTTGGCGACGATTTCGGCCAGCACGCCGGCGGCCGGCGCGTTGACTTCGAGCGTCACCTTGTCGGTTTCGAGTTCAAGCAGCGGCTCGTCGGCCTTCACGGCATCGCCGGGCTTCTTGAACCACTTGCCGATGGTGGCTTCGGAGACGCTTTCGCCGAGGGTCGGGACGCGGATTTCGGTGCTCATGATCGCTGGCCTTTGAGGTCTTCTGTCGAATGGAGATCAGTTGGCGAAGGCTTCTTCGAGGAAAGCCTGAAGCTGGGCGAGATGCTTGGACATCTGCCCCACGGCGGTGGAAGCGGCGGCGGGGCGGCCGGCGTAGCGGGCGCGCTTGGTCGAGGAACCGGCCTGCGCGAGCACCCATTCGAGATAGGGCTCGACGAAGGACCAAGAACCCATGTTCTTGGGTTCTTCCTGGCACCAGATCACATCCGCCTTCTTGAAGCGCGCCAGTTCCTGCGCGACGGACTTCAGCGGGAACGGATAGAGCTGCTCGACGCGCAGGAGATAGACATCGTCGATGCCGCGCTTCTCGCGCTCGTCGAGCAGATCGTAATAGACCTTGCCCGAGCACAGGATGACGCGGCGGATCTTCGAATCCGGCTTCAGCTTGGTCGAGGAGCGGCCGAACTCGGCATCGTCCTTGAGAATGCGATGGAACGAGGTGTCGTCCACGAATTCCGAGAAGTCGGAGACGCAGCGCTTGTGGCGCAGCAGGGACTTCGGCGTCATCAGGATCAGCGGCTTGCGGAAGTCGCGCTTAATCTGCCGGCGCAGGGCGTGGAAGTAGTTCGCCGGCGTCGAGCAGTTCGCGACCTGCATGTTGTCCTCCGCGCAGAGCTGGAGGAAGCGTTCGAGGCGGGCCGAGGAGTGCTCCGGCCCCTGCCCCTCGTAGCCGTGCGGCAGCAGGCAGACGAGGCCCGACATGCGCAGCCACTTGCGTTCGCCGGACGAGATGAACTGGTCGAACAGCACCTGCGCGCCGTTGGCGAAATCGCCGAACTGGGCTTCCCAGCAGGTCAGCGCATTCGGCTCGGACAGCGAATAGCCGTATTCGAAGCCGAGCACCGCCTCCTCCGAGAGCATCGAGTTGATGACCTCGTACTTGGCCTGCCCGGCCTGGATGTGGTTGAGCGGGGTGTAGCGCGTCTCGGTTTCCTGATCGATCAGCACCGAGTGGCGCTGGGAGAAGGTGCCGCGCTCGCAATCCTGCCCGGAAAGCCGCACGCGATGCCCCTCGCTGACGAGGCTGCCGAAGGCGAGCGCCTCGCCCATCGCCCAGTCGATCCCGGTGCCGGTCTCGATCATCTTGCGGCGATTGTCCTGGAAGCGCTGGATGGTCTTGTGGATGTTGAAGCTCTTCGGCACCTCGGTGAGCGCAAGGCCGATTTCCTTGAGCTTGTCGCTGGGGACGCCCGAGAGACCGCGGCGCGGATCCTCCTCCGCCTCCTTGACCGACTTCAGACCCGCCCACTTGCCGTCGAGCCAATCGGCCTTGTTGGGCTTGTAGGCCTGCCCGGCCTCGAACTCGGCCTCGAGGCGCTGGCGCCAGTCGGCCTTCATCTTCTCGACCTCGCCCTCGGTGACGACACCCTCGGCGATGAGCTGCGCGGCATACATCTCCAGCGTCGTCTTGTGCGAGCGGATCTTCTTGTACATCAGCGGCTGGGTGAAGCCCGGCTCGTCGCCCTCGTTGTGGCCGAAGCAGCGGTAGCACCACATGTCGACCACGACCGGGCGCTGGAACTTCATGCGGAACTCGGTCGCGACCTTGGCGGCGAACACCACCGCCTCGGGATCATCACCGTTGACGTGGAAGATCGGCGCCTCGACGATCTTCGCCACATCCGACGGATAGGGCGAGGAGCGCGAATAGCGCGGATAGGTCGTGAACCCGATCTGGTTGTTGATGATGAAATGAATCGAGCCGCCGGTACGATGGCCCTTGAGGCCGGAGAGGCCGAAGCATTCCGCGACCACCCCTTGCCCGGCGAAGGCCGCGTCGCCATGCAGCAGCAGCGGCATCACCGCGCGGCGATCTTCCGGCGGGCAGCCGACCTGATCCTGCTTGGCGCGCACCTTGCCGAGCACGACCGGGTTGACGATCTCGAGATGCGAGGGGTTCGGCGTCAGCGAGAGATGGACGCGGTTGCCGTCGAACTCGCGATCCGACGAGGCGCCGAGGTGATACTTCACGTCACCCGAGCCTTCGACATCGTCCGGCGCGAACGAACCGCCCTTGAACTCGTGGAACAGCGCGCGATGGGTCTTGCCCATCACCTGCGTCAGCACGTTGAGGCGGCCGCGATGGGCCATGCCGAGCACGATCTCCTGGCAGCCGAGATTGCCGCCGCGCTTGATGATCTGCTCCAGCGCCGGAATGAGGCTCTCGCCGCCGTCGAGACCAAAGCGCTTGGTGCCGGTGAACTTGACGTCGAGAAACTTCTCGAACCCTTCCGCCTCGACAAGCTTGTTGAGGATCGCGCGCTTGCCCTCGCGGGTGAAGGTGATTTCCTTGTCCGGCCCCTCGATGCGCTCCTGCAGCCAGCTCTTCGCGGCCGGATCGGAGATATGCATGAACTCGTAGCCGATCGTCTCGCAATAGGTGCGGCGCAGGATCGCCAGCATCTCGCGGATCGTCGCGAATTCGAGCCCGAGCACGTGATCGATGAAGATCTTGCGGTCCCAGTCGGCTTCGGTGAAGCCGTAGGACGAGGGATGGAGTTCCTCGTGATCCTTGGGCCCCTCGATCCCGAGCGGATCGAGATTGGCGTGAAGGTGCCCGCGCATCCGGTAGGCGCGGATCATCATCAGCGCATGCACCGAATCCCGCGCCGCGCGCTGGAGATCGGCATCGGAGAGCACCGACCCCTTGGCTTCGGCCTTGCCCTTGAGCTTGTCGCCGACCGTCTTCTCGACCACGGACCAGTTGCCGTCGAGCGCCGAGATGAGTTCGCCCTTCGCCGCGACCGGCCAGTTCTGCCGCTGCCAGGACGGCGCGGGCGTCGCATCGCCCGAAATCGATTCGAGATAGGCGGCGGAAGAGCCGACAAGGGCGGAGAGATCCCCGGCGGAGAGATCTTCGGAATTGGTGTCGAAATCGCGATCCATGGCTTTGACCTTGAAGTCCTTCTTGTGCCCTGCCCGATTCAAGCTGCCCTTCGCGGGGCTTCTCATTTCTTGAACGCGGGCGGGGAATGATCCGCCCGCGATAGAGGCGCCGATTGCGGCGCCATTGCGTCGGCTGACGGGTTATTTGCCCTTCAGCACATCGACCAGCGTCTTGCCGAGACGCGCGGGCGAAGGCGAGACGCGGATGCCCGCAGCTTCCATCGCCGCGATCTTGTCCTCCGCGCCACCCTTGCCGCCCGAGATGATCGCGCCGGCATGGCCCATGCGGCGGCCCGGAGGCGCCGTGCGGCCGGCGATGAAGCCGACCATCGGCTTCTTGCGACCGCGCTTGGCTTCGTCCTTGATGAACTGCGCCGCGTCTTCCTCGGCCGAACCGCCGATCTCACCGATCATGATGATCGATTCCGTCTTCGGGTCCGCAAGGAACATCTCCAGCATGTCGATGTATTCGGTGCCCTTGACCGGGTCGCCGCCGATGCCGACCGCCGTCGTCTGGCCGAGGCCCTCGACCGTGGTCTGGAACACGGCTTCATAGGTCAGCGTGCCGGAGCGCGAGACGATGCCGACATTGCCGGGACGGAAGATGTTCGCCGGCATGATGCCGATCTTCGATTCGCCCGCCGTGACGACGCCGGGGCAGTTCGGCCCGATGAGGCGCGACTTCGAGCCGTCGAGCGCACGCTTCACGCGGATCATGTCCTGCACCGGAATGCCTTCCGTGATGCAGACGATCAGCGGGATTTCGGCCTGGATGGCCTCGCAGATCGCGTCCGCGGCACCCGGAGGCGGCACATAGACGACCGAAGCATCGGCACCGGTCTTCTGGCGGGCTTCGAGCACAGTGTCGAACACCGGCAGGTTGAGGTGGGTCGAACCTCCCTTGCCCGGCGAGGTGCCACCGACCATCTTGGTGCCGTAGGCGATCGCCTGTTCGGAGTGGAAGGTGCCGTTCTTGCCGGTGAAGCCTTGGCAGATCACCTTGGTGTTCGCATTGATGAGAATGGACATCGTGGTTTTCCCTGCCTTCGCTTAACCGTTCACGGCCTTGACGATCTTCTGCGCGGCATCGGCGAGGTCTTCAGCCGGGATGACGTTGTGGCCGTTTTCGCGGCTGATCTTCTTGCCGTCCTTGGCGAAGAACCCGTCCGAGCCCTTCGTGTAGCCGGCGTCGGTGAGGATCTGCTCGGCCGTGGCCGCATCCGGCTGCTGCGGGCTCTCGCCCAGCGACGGGTCGGACAGCCAGGCCTGG
>JAVTWI010000231.1:0-7161 GCA_032229845.1 Rhabdaerophilum sp. | reverse complement strand
ACGAGGCCTGGGCGGCGCTCGACGATCTAGGCCGCAAGGTCGATACGGTGCTCGCCGCGAACGACGTGCGGCTGACAATGGGCGGCGAACCGACCTTTGTCTCGATCGACGATTTCGAGAGCGCGGAATGGAATACCGAGGCCGTCGGCCCCACCAAGCGCGACCGCGCCGACCAGCTCATCCGCCGCCTGCGCGAGCGGTTCGCGCCCGGCGGCTTCCTGCATTACGGCCAGGGCAAGTGGTATCCCGGCGAACCGCTGCCGCGCTGGACCTTCTCGCTGTTCTGGCGGCGCGACGGCAAGCCGGTGTGGCGCGATCCTGCGCTGATCGCGGGGGAAGCGGCACGGCCGGACGCGACGGCCGAGAATGCCGGCAAGCTGCTCAACGCCGTCGCCGAAGGGCTCGGGCTGCCCGGAGAGCATGTCCAACCGGTCTACGAAGACCCGGCGGTATGGCTCGTCAAGGAAGCGAACCTGCCGGAAAACGTGACGCCGGGAGACTCGAAGCTCGCCGACCCGGAAGAGCGGGCGCGCTTCGCCCGCGTCTTCGAACGTGGGCTCGGCAACCCGGTCGGTTATGTGCTGCCCGTCCAGCGCGCGCAGGCAAAAGCGGGGCGCTGGCACAGCGAATTCTGGAAGCCGCGCCGGGGCAAACTCATGCTGGTTCCCGGCGACAGTCCGGCGGGCTTCCGTTTGCCGCTCGGATCCCTGCCCCATGTGCCGCCACAGTCCTACCCCTATCTTCATCCCGCCGATCCGACAGCGATTGAAGGCGATCTACCCGATTTCGAGGACGTCGCGGCGCAACGCGGCCGCGAGCAGCCCATGCAGCAGGTCGCGGACGAGACCCGGCAGCAGGAACGGGTAGAGCAGGAACTGGGAGACGGCACCACCATCCGCACGGCGCTCTCGATCGAGGCGCGTGACGGGCGGCTCTGCGTCTTCATGCCGCCTGTCGAGAAGGTCGAGGATTATCTCGAACTGATGGCGATCATCGAGGCCGCTGTCGCCGGTACCGGGCTGGCGGTCCATATCGAGGGCTATGCGCCCCCGCACGACCCGCGCCTCAACGTCATCCGAGTCGCCCCCGATCCCGGCGTGATCGAGGTCAACATCCATCCGGCGTCGAGCTGGGGCGAGTGCGTGGCGACGACCGAAGCGATCTACGAGGAAGCGCGGCAGGTGCGGCTCGGCGCCGACAAGTTCATGATCGACGGCAAGCATACCGGCACCGGCGGCGGCAACCATGTCGTCGTCGGCGGCGCGGTGCCGCTTGACAGCCCGTTCCTGCGACGGCCGGACCTCGTGAAGAGCCTTATCCTCTACTGGAACCGGCATCCGAGCCTGTCCTACCTGTTCTCGGGGCTTTTCATCGGCCCGACGAGCCAGGCGCCGCGCATCGACGAGGCGCGGCACGACAGCCTCTACGAACTGGAAATCGCGCTCGGCCAGATCCCCGCCCCCGGCGAAGGGAACGCGCCGCCGCCCTGGCTCGTCGACCGGCTGCTGCGCAACATGCTGGTGGACGTGACCGGCAACACCCATCGCGCGGAAATCTGCATCGACAAGCTGTTTTCGCCCGACGGGCCGACCGGCCGGCTCGGCCTCATCGAGTTCCGCGGCTTCGAGATGCCCCCGAACGCGCGCATGAGCCTTGCCCAGCAACTGCTGATCCGCGCGCTGATCGCCAGGCTGTGGCAGGCGCCGCTGTCCGGCCCGATGACCCGCTGGGGCACCAGCCTGCACGACCGGTTCATGCTGCCGCACTGTGTCTGGACCGATTTCCTCGAAGTGCTCGACGATCTCGCCGCGCATGGCTTCGCCGTCCGCTCGGAATGGTTCGAGGCGCAGCAGGAGTTCCGCTTCCCCACCTGCGGCACGGCGGAATACGAGGGCGTGAAGTTTGAACTGCGTCAGGCGCTCGAACCCTGGCATGTGCTGGGAGAGACCGGCGCGATCGGCGGCACGGTCCGCTACGCCGATTCCTCGGTCGAACGGCTTCAGGTCAAGCTGATGACCGCCGATCCGTCGCGCTATCGCGTCGCCTGCAACCGCCGTCCGGTGCCGATGACGCCGACTTCCCATGCCGGCGTCGCCGTCGGCGGTGTCCGTTTCAAGGCGTGGCAGCCGCCGCACGGGCTGCACCCGGTGCTTCCGGTCGACGCGCCGCTGACCTTCGACATCTTCGACGAGTGGACCGGGCGTGCGCTCGGCGGCTGCGTCTACCACGTCGCCCACCCCGGCGGGCGCAACTACGAAACCTTTCCTGTTAATTCGAACGAAGCCGAGGCCCGACGCCTTGCCCGGTTCGAGCCGAACGGTCACACTCCGGGCCGCTATGTCCTCTCCCGGACATCCGCGCATCCGGAGTTTCCGATGACCCTCGATCTTCGGGCGCCGCCAGAGGCGCAGGCATGAACGGCCATGACCATGAATGGCCTCGATCATGAACGGCCTTGATGTGGCGGGGCACTCCGGGCTCTCCGGCCTCGTGGCCGGCTATGGGGCCGACCCGGCCATTCCCGACGAGATGGTCGACCAGACCGGCGCGATGCGTCCGGCTTGGCGGCAGCTCGTCGCCTATCTGGAATCGCTGACGCCGGAGCAACTGGCGGACCGCTTCGCGCGCGGCGACCAATACCTGCGCGATGCCGGCGTGTTCTACCGGCACTACGGCAAGGGCGAAATCGCCTCCCGCGACTGGCCGCTGAGCCATGTTCCGGTGCTGATCGCGGAAAACGAGTGGCGGATGCTGGCCGACGGCCTCATCCAGCGTGCGGAACTGCTCGAAGCCATCGCCGCCGACCTCTACGGTGACAACCGGCTGGTCGCCGATGGCCACCTGCCGGCCTTCCTCATCGGCGCCAATCCGCATTGGCAGCGACCGGTCGTCGGCATGCGGCCGGCCTCCGGCCATTTCCTGCATTTCATCGCCATGGAACTCGGGCGCGGGCCGGATGGCCGCTGGTGGGTGCTGAGCGACCGGACCGAGGCGCCGTCCGGCGCGGGGTTCGCGCTTGAAAACCGCGTCGCGACGGCGCGCACGTTCGCCGACATCTACCGGCAATCGAATGTGCTTCGCGTCGCCGGTTTCTTCAGCGCCTTCAAGGATGCGATCCAGGAGCACCAGCAGGCGGGCAGCAGCCGCGCCGGCATCCTCTCGCCCGGTTCCTACCACGAAACCTATTACGAGCAGGCCTATATCGCCCGCTACCTCGGCCTGATGCTGGTCGAGGGCGAGGATCTCGTCGTCAAGGACGGCCAGCTGATGGTCCGCACCATCGCCGGCGCCCGCCCCGTCAGCGTGATCTGGCGCCGGCTCGAATCCGCGTGGTGCGATCCACTGGAATTCGACGCGCATTCGCGGATCGGCACGGCCGGCCTCGTCGAAAGCCTGCGCTCCGGCGCCGTCACCATGATCAACGCGCTCGGCAGCGGCGTTCTCGAAACGCAGGCGCTGCACGCCTTCATGCCGAAACTCTGCGAGGCGCTGCGCGGAGAAGCGCTCAAGCTGCCGAACATCGCAACATGGTGGTGCGGGCAGGAAGCCGAACTCGCCCATGTGCGCGACAATGCCGACCGTATGATGATCGGCCCCGCCTTCGCGAACCGCCTGCCCTTCGAGCTCAAGGGCAATTTCGCGATCGGCGGCCGCGCGCGCGGCATAGACGCGCCGGCGAGCGCTAGCGGGCTCGCGCGCGAGCAGCACAACCACGTCGGGCAGGAACTGGTCACGCTCTCGACGAGTCCGGCCTGGGTCGACGGGCGGCTGGCGCCCCGCCCGGTCTCGATCCGGTTCTTCCTCGCGCGGACCCGGCAAGGCTGGCAGGTGATGCCCGGCGGCTTCGCGCGGATCGGTTCGAGCCAGGACCCTTCGGCGATCGCCATGCAACAGGGCGCCTCGGTGGCCGATGTCTGGGTGGTTTCGGACGCGCCGGTGCCCGAAATCACGCTGCTCGCCCGCGAGGAAGGACCGTTCCGGCGCGCACCGCTCAGCGTGCTGCCAAGCCGCGCGGCGGATAATCTCTATTGGCTCGGCCGCTACACCGAGCGCGCCGAGGGCTTGTTCCGCCTTCTGAGAGCCTATCACGCGCGCCGCGCCGAGACCGGCGATCCCGACGCGCCCCTGCTCGAAACGCTGGCGGAAATTTTCGCCATCTACGGGATCGACCACGAGGAAGCCATCCCGTCGGCGCTGATCGGCATGATCGACGCGGCCGTCAACAGCGCCAGCCACATCCGCGATCGCTTCTCCCTCGACGGCTGGGCGGCGCTGGCCGATCTCTCATCCACGGCCCGGCAATTCGCCGATTCCGTCCGGCCCGGAGACGATGCCGCACGGGCCTACAGCGTTCTGATAAGGAAGCTCACCGGCTTCTCGGGGTTGGTTCACGAGAACATGTATCGCCTTACCGGCTGGCGGTTCCTCTCCGCCGGCCGGGAGATCGAACGCGCCATCGGCACCGCCGAATTCGTCGCGGCACTGGCGGGCGATCACGCGCCTGACGGCAGCCTCGACCTCGCCATCGAGATCGGCGACAGCGTGATGACGCATCGTCGACTCTATTCGGTGACGACGCGGCCCGAATCCGTCGTCGACCTGCTGGTTCTGGACCCGCTCAACCCCCGCTCGATGTTCGGCGCCGTCGCGCGACTTCAGGAGCACATCCGCTTCCTGCCGAACTACGAGGTGAACGGCCGGCTGTCCGGGCTGGCCCGGCAGGTACTGGCGCTGCACACCGCGCTGGCCACCGCCAACCCCGAACTCGCCACGCTTTCGTGGATTCTCGAACGGCGCGACGAACTGGCCGAGGTTTCCGACCTCCTGACCGAAGCCTACCTGAAATAGCCCCCGCATGACGCGCTACGACATCACGCTCCGTATTGCCTACGAATACGACCAGCCGGTCGTGAGCGCGCGGCACGCGCTGCGGATGTCGCCACGCCATATTCCGGACCGGCAGCGCGTCATCGCGAGCCACATCGAGCTCGATCCCCGGCCGGACGCGCGCGATACCCGGCTGGATTTCTTCGGGAATTCCGTTCTTTCCGCCGCCTATGCCTCGCCCCACCGGCAGCTGGAGGTTTCGCTCCATGCAAGAGTGCAACGGCTCCTGCCGGTGCCGGTGCTGAACATGACGCCGGACCCGGCCGGCCTCGCGCGCGAACTGCGCAACTGTCGCGTCCTCGGGCCGGATTCACCCTTGCATTACCTCTCGGACTCGCCGCGCGTGAAGGCCGACCCCCGGTTCGAGCGCCTCGCGCGGGAGGTAACGGGCCCGGCCATGTCCGTGGTGGATGTCATCGAGGCGATCGGGCTCGCGCTCAAGGCCCGCATGACCTTCGACCCCGAGGCGACCGACGCGGAAACCTCACCGCTCGAAGCACTCGAGAACGGTCGCGGCGTCTGCCAGGATTATTCCCACATCATGATCGCCTGCCTGCGGGCGATCGGCATTCCGGCGGGCTATGTCAGCGGCTTTCTCCGCACCGTGCCGCCGCCGGGCATGCTGCGGCTCGAAGGGTCTGATGCCATGCACGCCTGGGTGCGCGGCTGGGCGGGAGCCGAGACCGGTTGGTACGAATACGACCCGACCAACGGCACCGCGGTCGGGCTCGATCACATCGTCGTCGCCTATGGCCGGGACTATGCGGATGTCGCCCCGGTGAAAGGCGTCTCCCGCCATGCCGGCGAGCAGCAGGGCTCGCATAGCGTCGACGTCGTTCCTGCCGAATAAGAGCCCGCCGAACAGGACGCCCGTCGTGCGAGCGTCCCGGCTTCCCGCCGCGCCGCAAATCGCGGGCGCGATCAGGTGCCCTTGTTGATGCTCGGCGGCTTGAGCGCGTTGTTCGTCAGGCCGTATTTCGCGATCAGCGCGTCATAGGTGCCCTTGGCCTGAAGCCGCTCGATCGCGCCCTTGACGGCATCGCGCAGCTTGGCGCCCTCCTCGGTCTTGGCGACCGGCACGCCGACCAGCGTCTGGGTGAACGGCAGGCCGAGCGGAACGTAGGTGTTCGGTTCGAGCTTCTGGAAATAGGCCATCGTCTCCGACCCCTGCACGCCGCCCTGGATGCGCTGGGTCTTGATCTGGTTGCGGGCATCGACCGAGCCTTCGGTGCCGACGACGTTGATCGCCGGCTTGCCCTTGGCCACGCAGTTCTTGTCGCTCCATTCGCCGATCTGCTTCGGCCAGTTGGTGGAGCGGCTGGCGCCGACGGTCTTGCCGCAGAGGTCTTCCGGCGTCTTGATCCCGCCCTTGAGCGAGTCATGGGTGTAGAACTGGGCGCCGGAGACCATGTAATCGACGAAATCGGCGACTTCCCGGCGCGAGGGGAGATCGCTCATGCCCGCCAGCGCCATGTCGACGCGCCCGGTCTGGAGCGAGGGCAGCATCTGGGCGAAGGCGGTCTCCTGCCATTCAACCTTGACGCCGAGTTCGGCGGCGATCGCCTCGCCGAGTTCGATATCGAAGCCGATGAGCTTGTTCGTCGCCGGGTCCTTGTAGGCGATCGGCGCATAGTTCGGCTGCGTGGCGATGACGATCTTGCCGGCGGCCTTGATCCGGTCCGGCAGGGCCTGGCCGAAGGCGGCCGAGGTGGCGGCGGCGACGACCGCCGAGGCGAGAATGAATGTGCGCATGGGGTTTCCTTTCAATCCTTCAGGTGAGAACGGCCGAGATGAAATCGCGGGTGCGGGGTTGTTGCGGGTGAACGAGCAGCGCCTCGGGCGCGCCGCTCTCGACGATCTCGCCGCGGTCCATGAAGACGACATCGCTGGCGACCTCGCGGGCGAAACCGAGTTCATGGGTGACGACGATCATCGTCATGCCGGTCCGCGCGAGATCGCGCATGACGGCGAGCACCTCGCCCACCAACTCGGGATCGAGCGCCGAGGTCGGTTCGTCGAACAGCATGATCTTGGGCCGCATCGCCAGCGCGCGGGCGATCGCCACGCGCTGCTGCTGGCCGCCCGACAGCTCGATAGGATAAGCGTCGCGCTTGTCGGCGAGGCCGACGCGGGCGAGCAGCGCCTGCGCCTCCTCGACAGCCTCGCGGCGCGGCCGGCGCAGCACCGTGACCGGCCCCTCGATGATGTTCTCCAGCGCGGTCATGTGGCCGAACAGGTTGAAGCGCTGGAAGACCATGCCCGTCGTAAGCCGCG
>JAVTWI010000230.1:0-7171 GCA_032229845.1 Rhabdaerophilum sp. | reverse complement strand
CAATCAATGTTGCTGAATCGTCACAAAAATGTATTCGGAAAATTATTACTTGATCTCCCTGCGCGAAAACTGGCGCGTCTGCACAAAAACTCACCAGCACGCAGAGGCAGCAGAAGCGGAGCCGGCCATAAAAAAACGGCGCCCGCAGGCGCCGTTTCAAATCGCAGACCGGAAGACCGGATCAGGCAGCGGCCGGAAGCGCACCCTTGGCCTGATCGACGATCGCCTTGAAGGCATCCGGCTGGGTGATCGCCAGTTCCGAGAGCACCTTGCGGTCGATCGAGATGTTGGCGCGGGCGAGGCCGTCGATGAAGCGCGAATAGGTCAGGCCATACTCGCGGACGGCGGCGTTGATGCGCTGGATCCAGAGCGCGCGGAACGTGCGCTTCTTGGCGCGACGGTCACGCGTCGCATATTGCATCGCGCGATCGACGGCGGCCTTGGCGGTGCGGATGGTGTTCTTGCGGCGGCCATAGAAGCCCTTGGCGGCCTTGAAGACTTTCTTGTGCTTGGCGTGAGACGTCACGCCCCTCTTCACACGAGACATATTTTAACTCCTTGAATCGCTGATCGTTCTGAGAATTCCCGGGGGCGATCAGCCGTTCGGGAGGAAATACTTCTTGATGTTGTCGCCGTCGGTCTTGAACAGCACGCGCATGCCGCGGTGATCGCGGATCTGCTTGTTGGTGCGCTTGATCATGCCGTGGCGCTTGCCGGACTGGGCGTGCTTGACCTTGCCCGTCCCGGTGAGTTTGAAGCGCTTCTTCGCGCCGGATTTGGTCTTCAGCTTGGGCATTTGCCTCTCCAATCAAGGAAGCCCCTTGCGGGGCAAGCGCCTTCAAATCACGGGGATTTTCGGGACGCGAAAGAACCGCCACGGCAGCCCTTATCAGCCGGGCGGTTCAACGGAAGCGGCGCGTATAGGCTAAAACGGGCGGGAGTTCAAGGGGAGCCTGCCGCCGCCCCTCGCTCAAGCGATCGCGAGATCGGCCAGCGCTGCGACATGCACGTCGAGCGCGTCGATGACGGGGTAGCCCGGCTCCTGCCCGTCGAACGCGAGGTTGAGATCGGTCCCCGCCAGTACGATCGCCTCGGCGCCCGCCGCCATCATCCGGCGGCCGGCATCGAGGAAGAGCGCGCGCTGCGCCGGCGAGCAGATGCCGGCGACGGCGACATCCTGATAGGTCTGGCCGATGATTTCGATTTCCGCGTCGAGTGCGATGGCTTGCGTCTGCGCGAGCTGGCCATAAAGCCGCGTCCGCATCACCACGCGGGTGCCGAGAAGGCCGATCTTGCCGATGCCCTGCGAGGCGAAGTAGGCATCGAGCGGCGCCACTCCCGAAACCAGCGGCACGGGCGAGCGCGCTTCCAGTTCGGCAAAGCAGAAATGCGCGCCGAGCGAGGTCAGCGCCACATAGTCGCAGCCCGCCCGCTTCAACCGCTCGACCAACGGCAGGAATGCCGCCGCCTGCTCTTCGCGCCGGTCGGCGAGGTTGTTGCGGATCAGTTCCTGAATATCGCCGTGCGCGATGGTGAGGTCCAGCCGACCCGCCCCGCGCGCCGCGACCGCCTTGGTGAGGCGCTGGTAGTAGACGATGGTCGCGGCGACGCCGATGCCGCCGATCAGGCCGATATGCATGGGCAATCCTCCCGGTCGACCCGCATGGCTGCCACGCGCCGGCGCCTTATTTCGGCGCGAGCACCATCACCACCTGGCGGCCTTCGAAGCTCGGCTCGTTCTCGACCTTGGCAATATCGACCGTATCCAGCTTGACGCGCTCGAGCACCTTCATGCCGATATCCTGATGCGCCATTTCGCGGCCACGGAAGCGCAGGGTGATCTTGACCTTGTTGCCTTCCTCGAAGAAGCCCTTCATCGCCTTCATCTTGACGCCGTAGTCATGGTCGTCGATCGCCGGGCGAAGCTTGATTTCCTTGATTTCGATGGTCTTCTGCTTCTTGCGGGCCTCGGCGGCCTTCTTCTGTTCGAGGAACTTGAAGCGGCCGTAATCCATCACCTTGCAGACCGGCGGGGTCGCGTTCGGCGAGACTTCCACCAGATCCAGCCCCTGATCCTCCGCCAGCTTGATGGCGTCGAACGTCGCCAGGACTCCCTTGTTGGAGCCATCGGCATCGATCACCTGAACTTCACGGATGCGGATATCGCGGTTGATGCGCGGACCTCCCTTTTCAGGAAGAGGGGCATTTCTCATAGGACGGCGAATGGTCGTTCTCCTCGGTTGTTGACGAAGCGCGCGGGGCATCGGGCAGGATGCCGCGCGGGCCTGAAAATCTGCATATTCGGCTGGAAAGTCAACGGCTGGAACACGCAAAAGCGCCAGACTTTCAGCCGATCTGACCCTCCAGAAGCGCCTGATAGCAGTCCAGCGTCTCGCTGACCATGTGATCAAGCGAGAACTGCGCCTCGACATGGCGGCGCGCGCGGCGGGCCAGCGCCTCGCGCGCGCTCGGCTTCAGATCAAGCGCGGGGGCAATGGCATCCGCGAGCGCTTCCACATCATCCGGGGGCACCCGCCAGCCGGTCCGCGCCTCCGGTTTCACCTGCGGCGGCGCCAGCACGGTCTCGGGCACGGCACCGAGATCGGAAACCACCACCGGCACGCCCATCGCCTGCGCCTCGACAGCGACGCGACCGAAGGCCTCCGGCTCGGTCGAGGGGACAGTGACGAGCGTCGAGGCCATCAGGGCGGCCGGCATGTCGGTGACATGGCCGACGCGGCGCACCACCGAACCGAGGTTTTCGCTTGCGATCAACCTGTCGAGTTCCTCGACATAAGCCTCTCGCCCCTGCGGATCGCCCGCGAGGACGAAGACCACATCCTGATAGCCACGCGCGCGCAGCAGCGCGGCGGCACGGATCAGCACCTTCTGCCCCTTCCACGGCGTGAGGCGGGCGGCGAGCAGCACGATGCGGTCATCCGGCGTCACAAGCCAGGAGCGGCGAACCTTCTCCACCCGGTCCGGCCCGACCATTTCGGGCGAGAAGCTCTCGAAATTCGTGCCGCGATGAATGACACGCAGCTTTACCGGGTCGATCCGGTGCATCTTCTGGATCAGTTCGGCGGTGAACATCGAATTGGCAATCACCACGTCGCCGCGCGCCATCACCGAATTATAGAGAATCTTCGGCGCCGACTTGCCGTTGTAGGCGCCGTGATAGGTGGTCACGAAGCCCTTCTTCGCAACCCGCGTCGCGGCATAGGCGACCCAGGCGGGCGCGCGCGAACGGGCATGGACGAGATCGACGCTCTCCTGCCGGATCAACTGGACCAGCTTGCCAACGTTGCTCGCCATCGCGACCGGGTTCTTGGTCGCGGCGGGAAACGGCACCCAGATGCCGCCCTTGGCCTGCAATTCGCCGATGAGCCGGCCACCGGTTGTCGCCACAAGCGCGCGCGCGCCGGCCTGTGTCAGCCCCTCGGCGATATCGATCGTCGTGCGCTCCGCGCCTCCGGCATTGAGATCGGGGATGATCTGCAGGATGGTCCGACCGGCGAGCGGTTTGGGCGCGGAATAGGAAAAGGCCATCGATTCTCTTCAATACGCCTGTGATTTGTGAGAGGTACAGCATTTTCCGATCAAGTGGGTACCGGTTGATCGAAAGAAAATGCGCTAGAGAAACAATCGAAAACTGACGACGCGTGACCACCCCATCGCCATCATCGGAGACATAGAGACATGAACGCCGCCGCGCAATTCCTCGATATCCCTGCCGATGCGGCGGCGGATTTTCCGGCGCGGCGCCTCGCCTATGTCGCCACGGACGGCCGCGCGCCGACAATCATCTGGATGGGCGGGTTCCGCTCGGACATGACCTCGACCAAGGCGATGAAGCTGGAGGAGGCCGCCTCGGCGGAGGGGCGGGCCTCGCTGCGGTTCGACTACAGCGCGCATGGCGAAAGCTCCGGCGATTTTGCCACCGCGACGCTCTCGCAATGGCTCGACGATGCCCTGCATATGATCCGCGAAAAGGGCGGAAAGAAGCCGGTGATCGTCGGCTCGTCGATGGGCGGGTGGCTGGCTTTGCGCGCGGCGCAGATTCTCGTGGCGGAAGGCAATCCGCCCGGCGGACTCGTGCTGATCGCGCCGGCGGTCGATTTCACCGAGGCGCTGATGTGGGCTCAGTTCCCGGAAACCATCCGCCGGCAGATCATGGAGGAAGGCGTCTGGTATCGCCCCTCCGAATATTCGCCCGAGCCCTACCCGATCACCCGAGCGCTGATCGAGGACGGGCGCAGGCACCTTCTCCTTGGCAAGGCGCTGAAGTTCGGCGTGCCGATCCATATTCTTCAGGGCGGGCAGGACCCCGACGTGCCGCTCGCACATGTCGAGCGGTTCGTCGCCGAACTCGCGCAGGACGATGTGCGGATGACCGTGATCCCGGACGGCAATCACCGCCTGTCGCGGGATGAGGATATCGAAACGCTGCAGCGGATCACGATGGCGCTGGCGGCTGAGGTCGAAAAGGCAGCGTAGCCCGCCTTTCCGCCGCTCGTTCTCAATGCAGCGTGGCCATCGACAGGTCGTTCTGCCAGGCGCCGGAGATGATGGCGTCGCGGCTGTCCGCGAGCATCAGCGGGGTGCCGTCGGCGCCGAACAGGGCGAAGAGCTGCACGGCCGGATGGAGTTCCGTAGTCTGCGGGAAGAGCTGGCGCAACTCGGCGGCGCGGAAGGAACGGATATACGCAAGTTCGCCCTCCCCCATCGACGCGAGCGCCTCAAGCGTGCGCTTGACCTCCTCGGCGGCGGGATGCGCCTGCGGTTTCACCGCGAGCGGAGCGGCCCGGTCTGTGGTCTTTCTTGCGCTGGTCGTCCTCTTCAATTCGGCCATGAGAAGCCTCCATTTCCTTCATGAAACGCCCCAAGGCGTTGACGAAGTGTTGCGATCGGAAAAATTCGCGAAAATCTTGAACGATCGAACGGAACCGATCATGAGCGGTCGATCGCGCCTCCGCTGTGAGCGAAAGCACTTGTCGAAGGGAAGCACTTGCCGGGCCAAAAGGCGGCAGCGCAGGAAAACCGGAGAACCGGTTCAGTCTTTTGCGTGGATATCGATCTTGCGGATAATCCGCGCCGGCTCCGGTCGGGCGAGATCCACCGACAGGAGGCCGTTCTTCAGCTCGGCGCCGAGCACTTCCATCCCATCAGCCAGAAGGAAGGTGCGCTGGAACTGCCGCGCGGCGATGCCGCGATGCAGGAACTGGCGGGACTTGTCGTCCTGCTGGCGCCCCCGGATCACGAGCTGGCTTTCCTCCAGCGTGATATCGAGTTCCTCGCGGGTGAACCCGGCGACAGCCAGCGTGATGCGCAGCCGGTCAGGCTGGGTCTCGTCGCGCGCGACGCGCTCGATGTTATAGGGCGGATAGCCATCCGATGCCGCCTTGGTCACGCGATCGAGCGCGCGCTCGATATCGTCGAAACCCAGCATGAAGGGCGAATTGAGAGAGGGTACACGCGACATATCTAAAAGCCCTCCTGAAGAAGCGGCTCACCTGATCGTCACCCGGAAGCGGCGTGACGGACCCAATATGGCGGTGCTCTTCCCGCGTATCAAGGGGCCGGTGACTTGACCGGGCGACTTGATCGGATGACTCCGGCTCGCGGCTGTGGAACAAGGCTTCGGTCGCCAACGCGGAGACACCCTTGGATACGCTTCGGCACGAGAAGAAGATCCTGCGCCAGACGATGCAGGCCAGGCGCGATGCCTTGCCGGCAGAGGTGCGGGAAGAGGTCGGCGCCCGCCTCGCGGTGACGGGCCTTCGCGTGCTTCGGGGGCATCGGGGGATCGAAGGCGCCGTCATTGCCGGCTACATGCCGTTCCGATCGGAAATCGATCCGCTGCCGCTGATGCAGGCGCTCGCCGATGCCGGCGCGCGCCTCGCCCTGCCGCGCATGGAAGGCGAGCACCTCGTGCTGCATGCTTTCGCTTTTGGTGATGTGCTCGTCTCGGGGCCCTACGGCATTCTTGAACCAACAGCCTCCGCGCCCACCGTCGTGCCGGACATCATTCTGACGCCGCTGCTTGCCTTCGATACGCAAGGCGGCCGGCTTGGCTACGGCAAGGGGTTCTACGACCGGTTGTTCGCGGCGCATCCGACCGCCCTGCGCGTCGGTCTGGCGTTCCCCGAACAGCAGGTGACGCGGGTGCCGCGCGCGCCGCACGACGCGTCGCTGCATCTGGTGCTGACCGGCACGTAGTGCGATCTTCGCATCCGCTTGTGCCGCCAACCGGAAACACCTGGCGGGCGGATGCTTTGCCCTTCACGCCTTGCCGAACTTCCACCATTTGCCCTTGGGCTTGTCTTCGCCGTCGCCCTCGCTTTCCGGCGACGGGGCGACGACCTCGGCGAACTTCTCGAAAAATTCGCCGGCGAGTTTCTTCGCGGTCGAATCGATCAGGCGCGAACCAAGCTGGGCGATCTTGCCGCCGACCTCGGCCTTCACGGTATAGTGGAGGATCGTTGCCTCGCCATCGGCCTCGAGGCGCACGTCGGCCCCGCCGCGCGCATGGCCGGCGACGCCGCCCTGCCCTTCGCCGCTGATGGTGTACCCGTTGGGCGGATCGATGTTCGAGAACGTCACCTTGCCGGCGAACGAGGCCTTCACGGGCCCGATCTTGAGCGTCACCTTGGCGGCAAGTTCGTTGTCACCGATCTTCTCGACGCTCTCGCATCCCGGAATACAGGCCTTGAGCACTTCCGGATCGTTGAGCGCGGCCCAGACCGTCTCGCGCGGCGCCTCAATGCGCTGGCTGTCCTGCATGTCCATGGTGGTTCCTCCTGATCACAGCAAAGGCGGAGCACCGGGCGGCGTCAAGCCCCGCCGGACGTCTGTTCAGTTGCCTCGGCCCCCTTGCGCAATCGGTTGCGGAAGGCAACCATGTCCCTTTCGCGGTTGAACAGGGGCCGGGCTTGGAGATTCTCCTTCACGAATGGGGCAGTGCCTTCCTGCGCTGGTTCCACGTCATCGCTGCCATGGCGTGGATCGGCGCCTCGTTCTTCTTCATGCACCTCGATGCCGGGTTGCGGCCGCACCCCGACATTCCGGCGGGAAAAGGCGGCGCGGCCTGGCATGTGCATGGCGGCGGCTTCTACGAGATGAAGAAATATCTGGTCGCCCCCACCTCGCTTCCGCCCGATCTCGTCTGGCA
>JAVTWI010000229.1:0-7212 GCA_032229845.1 Rhabdaerophilum sp. | reverse complement strand
TCTTCTGGAGAAGCAGCTTGCGCGGGCGCTTCGGCTGATGGTTGAAGCGGTTGGCCTGCAGATATTCCGGGATATAGGCGTTGACGAGGAAGACCTCGCCGTCGTCCATCTCGGCATAGCTCTCGCCGATCGTCGCCTTGCCGCCGCGCAGGGACTTCACCTCCGTGCCGGTCAGCACGATGCCGGCCTCGTAAGTATCGAGAATCTCGTAGTTGAACCGGGCCTTGCGATTGTCGGCGGCGATCTTGTAGCGCGCCTCGTTCTGCGCGCTCATGGCTGAAACCGGTTCATGGCAAGATCGAACCGCTTTTCCGCCGGATGAAGTCCGCCATTGCCGGCCCGGAGGCGTCGTCCTCGCCGGCGAGGCCCGCCTGCACGCCGCGATAATCGCCCGTGCTGCGGTTCTGGCTCAGCTTGAACTTGCCGGAAATCGTCTCGATGGGGATTTCGAGGCCGACGATGCCGCGCATCTGCGCCTCGATAAAGCGCTCGGGCGCATCATCGACCGCCCAAGGCTCGGCGCGCGCGCCCTCGTGAGCGGCCGTCAATGCCTCGATCTGCGGGCGCACGAAAGCCGGGTCGTCACGAACGATTGCCCTGCCGCGCACCTGCACGTGCACGTAATTCCAGGTCGGAACGACCTTGCCGTGTTCGCGCTTGGCCTCGTACCAAGAGGGCGAGACGTAGTGATCGATCCCCTGAAAGACGACCAGCACATCGGGATTATCGCCGATGGCCTTCCACTGCGGGTTTGCGCGGGCGAGATGGGCACGCAGCACGTCGCCGCCCGCCCCGTCCTTCGCCAGAATGAAGGGGATCGGGTTGGCCGCGAGCCCGTCGTCGCTCCGGGAAATCAGCAGTCCCAGCGCGTTCGCCCGGATGACGGCGAACAGCTCCTCGCGGTCCTCGATCTTGAAATGGGCGGGCTCGTACATCGAAAGCTCAGTTCAGAAGCCCGGCGTGGACCATCGCCGCGCGGATCGCATCCTTGGTCGCGGCCTGCTGCACCGGCAGCATCGGCAGGCGGATTTCCTCGTTCATGCGGCCGAGCAGCGAAAGGCCGTGCTTCGCGCCGGCAAGGCCCGGCTCGCGGAACACCGCGTCATGCAGCGGAATCAGCCGATCCTGGATATCGAGCGCCTTGGCGTAATCGCCGGCGAGGCAGGCCAACTGAAGTTCCGAGCAGAGGCGCGGCGCCACGTTCGAGACCACGGAAATGCAGCCGACGCCGCCGGCCGCGTTCCAGGCGAGCGCGGTCATGTCTTCGCCCGAGAGCTGGATGAAATCCCTGCCGACATAGGCGCGCTGCTGCGAAACGCGCGCGAGGTTCGCGGTCGCGTCCTTCACGCCGGCGATGTTCTTCAGCTCGTAGAGCCGGGCCATCGTCTCGTTCGACATGTCGACGACCGAGCGCGGCGGGATGTTGTAGATGAAGATCGGGATAGAAACGGCGTCGTTCACCGCCTTGAAATGCTGGTAAAGCCCTTCCTGCGTCGGCTTGTTGTAATAGGGCGTGACGACGAGCAGCGCATCCGCCCCTGCCTTCTCGGCATGGACCGCGAGATCGATCGCCTCGGCGGTGTTGTTGGAGCCCGCCCCCGCGATCACCGGCACGCGACCCTTGGCCTCGGAGACACACCATTCGACGACCTTCTTGTGCTCGTCGTGGCTGAGCGTCGGGCTTTCGCCGGTGGTGCCGACGGGCACCAGCCCATGCGTTCCCTCAGCGATCTGCCAGGAGACGTGATCCCGGAACGCAGCCTCGTCCGGCTTGCCGTTCTTGAACGGTGTAACCAGAGCGGTAAAGGAACCCCGGAAGCGGGCGGCATTGGCAGGCTTGGTCATGGAACGATCCGGTTGCTGACTGATTACGCAGGACAAGGTGACGTTTTTCCCCGCATTCCGTGCCCGCGTCAACGGGCGTGGCGCGGTTGTATCGCCCCGAACATGCGATAAATAGGAATTCCGGCACGACAGGCGAGCTTGATGCAATCAGAACCCGGCAAGACCAAGGCCGACAACCGGGGCAAGGCCCATCTGCAACTCGTGCAGGCGGATCTCGACTGGACATCCACCTTCGTCACCGCGCGCGACGGGCTGCGTCTCCATGTCCGAACGATCGGCTCGCCCGCCGCGCCCGGCATACCGCTGCTGTGCCTGCCGGGGCTCTCCCGCAATGTCGACGATTTCGAGATGATCGGCCGCGCCGTGGCGGCAACCGGCGAGCGGCAGGTGATCGCACTCGATTCCCGCGGACGGGGCAGGTCGGAATACGATCCCGACTGGCGGAACTACGACCTCAAGGTCGAACTCGACGATCTGCATCAGGTGCTGATCGCGCTCGGCGTCGCGAAGGCGGTGTTCTTCGGCACCTCGCGCGGCGGGCTGCTGACCGCGATGACCGGGATCGTCAAACCGGAGACGATCCACGCCGTAATTCTCAACGATATCGGCCCGGTGATCGAGGCGCGCGGCATGGCCCGCATCCGCTCCTACGTCGGCAAGCTACCGCAACCGAAGGATTTCACCGAAGGTGCGAACCTGCTCAGGCGGGTGTTCGGCACGCATTTCACCAATCATTCGGACGACGCCTGGATGCGCTACGCTCTCCGCTCATGGAAAGAGGAGAGCGGCCGGCTCGTCGCGCGCTACGACGCCGACCTGATGCGGCCGCTGGCGGATATCAATCTCGAACAGCCGATGCCGGACCTTTCCGCGCCCTTCGCCACGCTCGACCCCTTCCCGCTGCTGGTGATCCGGGGCGAACTCAGCGATATCCTGAGCGAGGAAACAGCCGAGGGCATGGTGGCGCGGCACCCGAACGCCCGCCTGCATGTCGTGCCCTACGAGGGGCACGCGCCGCTGCTCGAAGACGAGCCGACCATCGGCGCGGTAAAGGCTTTCCTCGCCGAATTCGGCTGAGCCAATCCAAGCCGCCCTTATTTCTTCGCCGGTTTGCCCTTGCCGCCGGCTTTGGGCTTGTCCTTATCGATCTTGGCCTTGTCGATCGAGATCACGTTGCCCTGGCCATCGTCGTCGGCATCGTCGCGCGAGGTTGCGACCAACCCCTTGTCGGCGCGTTTCGAGAAATCCGTCTCGCCGCCCTTAGCCAGAACCGCCGCCTGCTCGACCCAGCCTTCGCGTTCGATGCGGCCGGGGAAGGCGAGGAACGCGCCGACCCAGCGAACCTCCGCCGGCGTCCAGGCCGCGATCTGGTCGAAATGCCAGATGCCGAGGCCGTGCAACCGGCCCTCGTTCTGCTTGCCGATGCCGCGGATGCGCTTGAGATCGTCGGCCTTGCCGCCGCGCGGGGCCGAAAGTCCCGCCGGCTTCTCGGTCGGGCCATCGGACACGGACGTCTCGACCGGTTGCGGCACGGATGCCGCCGCCACCGGCGCGCCCTCGCCCTTCGCAAGCGCCTCGGCATCGTAGCGCCAGCGCCACCACCAGGACGGGAACCGCCCCTCGTAGCCCAGTTGCCGGAACAGCCAGCGCCGGTTGCCCGGAGTCAGCGCCGCGATCTGGTCATAGTGGTAAAGGCCGAGACCATTGAGCTTCGCTTCGGTTTCCTTGTCGACGCCGTAGATCTTGGTGAGATCGTCGGCCTTGCCGCCCCGCGCGGCGGAAAGGCCGGTGATCGCCTCCTCGGACGCCTCGGCGGTACCGGGCTGGCCTTGCGTCGCCGGCTCGACCGCCATTTCCTTCGCCGGTGCCACGACGGGTTCGATCCGCGCCGGAACAGCATCTCCGCTGGCCTGACCGCTGCCCTTCAGGAGGCCGGACACCAGGCAGCCCACCACATAGCTCGCTAGAAAAAGCATCGCGACATCAAACCAGTAGCCGAGGCTGGTCGGCAGCAGTTTCAGCCAAGCGACCAGACCGCCGACAACCAGCGCGATAAGCCAGGGTACGACGCCGCCCCAGCTCCCCTTGCCGTCGCGGGAGAAGGTGAACCACCCGACGGCAAGACCGAGCACGAGGGCGAGGAGCAGCCAGAACCAGAAGACCGAGATCAGATACAGCATCGCCCGCCCCTTATTTCACGAAGAACTCGATGCGGCGGTTCTTCGCCTTGTTCTCCGGCGTATCGTTCGGCGCCACCGGCACCGTTTCGCCGAAGCCGACCGGTTCGAGCCGCCCGGCCACCACGCCGGCGCGGACGAGATAGGCGCCGACGGTCTCGGCGCGCCGCCGCGACAGCTCGGCATTGCTCTGCGGCGAACCGTCGTTGTCGGTGTGGCCGCCGATCTCGATCCGGGCGTTCACGCAGCGAAGCGAAATAACGGCCAGACGATCGAGAATCGCGCGTGAGGCGTCCGAAAGATCCGCCGAGCCGCTCTTGAAACGCACCGTGCGCGTCTTCAACAGGTTGGTGTAGAGCGCCTGACAATCGGGCAGCGACTCGATAGCCGGCGGGAGCGGCGCGGTGGAAACCTCGACCTTGCGCCCGAATCCCTGCGGAAGGCTCTGCGAGAATGCTTGCGCAATCTGGTCACGGGCAGCGTCGAACAGCGCTGCCCCCTTCAGCGTCGCCAGACCGTCCGAAATCGTGAGGCTGGCCCCATCGGCGAGGCGCGAGAGTTCCTGAAGCCCGGCCAGCGCGGCGGGGAGAAACCCTTTCGGCTCACCGAGACCTTCCTGGAGGCGATCCTCGATACGGTCTCCCTCGAAGAAGGCCCGCGCCGTCTCAATCACACTGGCGCGCGCCTTGGCATCGGGCACATGGCCGGTCAGCGTCAAAGTATCGCCGCGGCGCTCCGCGCTGAAGCGATAGGGGCGGATCACGCGCGAATCGATCTTCAGGTCCGCAAGCGCGAACCCGGTCGGCAGGGCGCGCAGATCGGCGCGGAAATCTTCCTCGGCCAGCAGGCCCTTGGCCTTGCCGGCGAGGCTGACACGGGCATCCGTCAGGCTGGCCTTTCCGCTCTCGAGCTTGCCGAGTTCAGCCACCAGCAGGGTGGCGGCAGCCGGCCAATCGCCCATCGGCGCGCCATCGGCGACCCTCAACCGGTCCGTCGGCGTAAGTCCGAGCGCCTTCACGGCCGCCAGAACCTTTTCATGGGCATTTTCAGATGGATAGAAGCCAGACAGCATCACACCGTTGCCTGCGAGTTCAGCAGAAAACGTGAAGGGGGCGGCGACGGGCGGCAGAATATCGCCCGGCCCCAGGCCCTTGGCGAGTGTCGTCCCTTGCGGCAATTGTGTCAGCGCAGCCCGAAGCGCCCGGAAACCATCGAAATCGGCGGCCCGCCCCGAGAGGGACAGGGCATTATCCGAGATCGAAAGCGTCCCCTGACTCAGGCGGGCAAGGTTGGCAAGACCAACTTCCGCCAGAGCACCGAACGCCGCCGGGGCTCCCCGCGCTGTTTTCAACTCGTCCACGACCGTCAGGCCGGGACCGGATTTCGTCACGCGCTCGATGATTGCCTTGCGGGTATCGCCGGGCGGCACGACGCCGGTCAGCGTGATTTTCGCGCCGTCTCGCAAAGCAGTGAAGGTGAAGGGCTTCGCTTCGGGAAGCACGGTCATGGCATCGGCAACCTTGCGGACACCGAACACGCTATCCGCCGCTGCCTGCGCCTTCGCGCGCTCTTCCGGCGAGGGTGCTTCTCCGCTGAGCGTCATGTCCCGCCCCACGGTGCCGGTCTGAGCCCAGCTCAATCCGCCTTTCGAAAGCGCATCGCCAACCCGTGCGGACAGATCTTTCTCGATGGCGCCCTGGCGCCACAAGGCCGCGACAAGGGCGAGAACCGCCAGCGGCACTAGGCCGAGAACCCACTTTTTCGGCTGAACCATACGAACCGTTCCCCTAACCCATACCGGCGCGGCCGCGCGCAACGCAGACCTGCCGCAATCTCGACTTTGGTTAAGGGAAGGTCAAGCCCGCCCTTTTCAAGGCGGAAGGTCGACACAAAAAGAAAAGGGGAGCCCGAGGGCTCCCCAATCCTTGATCTTCTGATCAGCGTGAAATTCACGCCATCCGAAGATTAGAAGTCACGCTGGAAGCGGATACGACCAACGAAGTCGTTCTTCTTCGAGCCGGTCGAGGCAACGGCGGCACCACCGTCGAACGCGATCGAGCGATAGGCACCTTCGACACCGATCAGGAAGCCAGACACCGGCATCCAGGCAACCTGGCCGAGGACGGCCGCGGTGCGGATCGAGTTGTTGGCACCCGACGGGTTGTGAACGGCGTAGGTACCACCGATCGAGACCGCGACGGTCGGGGTCGCATAGACCTGCAGGGCACCCATGAGGGCGTAGCTGGTCGCGAGCTTCAGAGCAGCGGTGGCGTCAACGATCGTCGCAGTCTTGCTGCCGATCGTGAAGGTGCCGCCGAAGCCGTTATACGAAGCCGAACCCTGAGCGATGCCGGCCGAGAACCAGAAGTTCGAGCCCTTGGTCAGCATGTCGAGGTTGATCTTGGCACCGCCTTCGATGGCGTAGCCGTACTTGGTGTCCGGAACGCCCGTGGCAGAGCGGAGCTGGAACACGGCGCCCGAGAGCTTGAGCTGGCCCCAGGACTGGGTCAGGCCGAGCGAGGCAACGATTTCCGGAAGCGCACGGCCGGCGGCCGGGACGCGGCGCTCAGCAGCGTCGTCGATCGCGATGGTGGCCGAGAAGCCGCCGCCGAAGTTGGCGGTGTAGCCGATCGAGTTGGTGTACGAGATATCAGAGTGATAGCCGATACCGCCCTGGCCCGAGTACATGTAGAACTGGTTCCAGCCATGCTCGAAGACCGGCGTCACGCGACCAGCGGTGAGGCCACCGAACTGGATGAACGCATACTCGAGCGTGGTCGAGTCAACGGCGTTTTCACGCTGGGAGAACGCACGGACGTACGTACGGAGCAGGCCGTACTCGGTCGCGGTGCGGTGATCGAAGCCAACGTAGCCCCGAGCGCGGAAGCGGTTGTGGTTGTTCGCACGGGTGCGGACGTTGTCGAAGATGTAGTCCATACGGACGCGACCAACGATCTTCAGGCACGACGTGGTGCCCGGAACGACGAAGAAGCCGGCACCGTAGGTCGGGCAGGTCTTCACGTATTCGACAGCCGTCGGCTTCTTGACGCCGAGATCGGCAGCCGAGGCACCGGCGACGGCAACGAGGCCGGCGGCGGAACCGAGGAGAAGGCTCTTAACGAGCTTCATGGTGTACCTCCAAAAGATTTCGAGACCAATCGGGAGTTTACGAACTTGGCTTTGGGAACCC